>NZ_VOZI01000007.1:0-180777 GCF_013419835.1 Acinetobacter sp. YH12052 | reverse complement strand
CCTAGATCAATACCAATCGCTTTGGTTGCTGTCGATTTATCTTGCTTAGGCGATTCAACAACAAGACATACATACCAACGCCCACGGCTATCCTCTACAAATGAACCTGTTTTTAACGTGTATTTGCTTAAACCGTAGCTATCCCAAAGCTTAAATTGGTGTTTTCCATACTGGACATATCCATTGGCATATTTGATAGCCACCTTTTTAAAGGGAACCCATCCCAAAGAGCGCCTCGCTGATTTTTTATTGCTGACACGCCATTTCAGCTTTGCCTTTTTAAATTGCTTTCTTCGGGCGACTAATTCTTCAGTTACAGCCTGAATGGTTTGACTATGTAAATTACATTCTTTGGATGTGCCTTTCGTATATTTGGCCATATCAAAAGCAGAGAGAAATTCACCTTTCCGCTTCAAATGCCTAAACCCTAAATCATTGACATAATTCCAGACGAAGTTCACTTCTGATGCTAGTTGGTCTAACACCTTGCAATGTTTGTCTTTTATACGTAATTTAAGGGTTTTCATGTACTTATATTAACAATCAAAACTCAAGGAAAATAGTCCTTAGTTAAATCAAACGACACTTCAGGTCGTGTCGCTTATATCTCTGACCTGAAGGACAGAGTTTTACGCTCCATTTGATAAAAAAACACCTGAACAGTGTTCAGGTGTTGGGAAAGGGACTTAAGAGATCGTCGAATGATTAGCCATTCTTAATGCGAATGATGCGATCGGTACGATCATTGACTAGCACGTAGTCACCATTGATTTTGTACCATTGTTGATAACGACCGGTGTTCGGTAAGCGGCGCGCTTCACGGTCACTCACTTTGTAGCGGCTTGAATCGAAATAACGAGGAAAGCTTTGACCAACACGCCAATCGCGGCTTGGATTTACACGACGAAAGTCATTACGGTCGTAGCGACTATTGTCATAACGGTTGTTGTTATTCCAATTGCTCGGACGGTGATCTTTGTCCCAACGGTTGTCTTGATGTTGGTATGACGGATGGTAACGGCGGTCATCTTGACGATGGTCTGGCGCAGCAATGGCTGCTGTTGTTGCCATCAAAGCCGATACGGAAAGAACTAAACTCGATACGATTTTGTTCATGGGACACCTCTATACATTTCTAATCTGTTTTTCGATGATTCAAAATTAGCGAGAAAGTTCAGAGAAAGCGTGGGGGCAATATAGTTGAATTGTGAAATGTATGGAGGAAATTTGAAGGTGTGTAAATGATCTGAACGTTAGGCAGCATCAGCTTTTGCGGTTAAACATTAAAAAAAGCCCAGAGTTGATCTGGACTTTAAAAATATGGCGAAATTAAATTCAAAACGGCTTACATACCTAAAATTTTCAGAATACTGTTACTATCTGAGTTGACCAATATGTAGTCATTATTGATTTTATACCATTGCTGATTACGCGATGGTTTAGGTAAGTTATGGTCTTTATAATCGACTTTATAACCATTACCACGATAATGCTGTGGCATCACATAGCCCGTTTGCCATTTATGTTGTTGCAAACGTTTGACTCCACGTTGTTCACGCATACGGCGTCGATCTTCAAGATCGTCATCGTCCTGATAACCACGGAAATCACGATCTTTTTTCATTTGACCATATGCATTGCCGCGTGGGCCATCAAAGCCACGTTCATCGTTCTTGAAGTGAGGCGCTGCAGACGTGATGCTGCTTGCTATTAAAGCACTGAAAGAAATAGCCAAAATTGGCAAAATCTTTTTCATGTTCAACCCTCATGAGTAATTTATCTTCAATATCACTACTGTACGCATTAAATGCAGAGAAACTGTGAAGAAAGATGAATATTTCTTTAAATAAAACGAAGAGATTGCGGATATTATGCGATAAATTTGGCGCCGAGAACAATCTTTCCATCTTGAAAGCGATGGTCCGATAATGCGTGCTTTTTATCCTTGCAATGCAGTCTTGATCAAATTTGAGGTCTATTGTAAGCACGATCAAAACAGCCCATCAAGTCTTGACAGGCAAATGAGGGGAGAGATGAAAGACTGAAAATGTTGAGTAACTTCGGGTTTTAGTACCACTGCTCGTTTAGGCATTGGAGTGAATAAATTGCTTGAGCCACATATTCAGCTTGCTCGGCATCGTCCATTGCAGAGATCAAATTTTCAGTCAGTTGTAAGGTTTTAATTGAACGAATGGTTTCAATTTTGCGTTTTTGATCAGCCATTTGGGTCTCCTTGCCGTCGGTCTATGTCATGGCCAGCAGTCTATGCGTTTATACTTAATTTGAAAAACCGAATATTATTATAAAAATAATTTAAAAATACGATCAATGGCAAGTTGGGTAATGAAGCTGTCTATTGATCAAAGCTTGTTGAATTTCAAATGCTAATCTAAGGGTTTAAAAAAAGGGCATCAAATGGCCCTTTTTAGTTCTAAATGTGTCACTTGGAACTTAATTAGTATGCGTATTTCAGGTCGGTATAATCCGTTAATGATTTTTGAATATGAGCTTGAATAAATTCATTAATATCTTCAGGTGTCATTGCTGCACCTTGTTTGGTAATCACATGCTCAAACGGTGCTTGATCTTGCGCAATGATGCGATAAACAAAGTTAGTGATCACTTGAAAGCCTGCTTCTTGCTTTTGAATGCAAGTGACATAGAAATAGGCATGCTCAAAGTTTAAGTCAGTATGCGAAAAAATAAATTGTTCAAATAATTTTGCATTTTGACCGACATCTAAGCCCTTTAAATCGTCCACGATACTCGGGTCGAATTTCATGCCATATTTTGCTGAAATCGGTTGACCATCGACCAGTAGGTTAACCATGCCATCCTCAGTTGGAGTCACTGTAATATTGCTAAAGTCAGACATGTATCAATCCAATGTTTTTAAAGAATGCCCCAAGTATCGGCAAATTTGCTAAAAACTCAAGTCGACTTTCGCGTGGGCACTGCAAAATCATTCGGTTAATGATGTCTTGTAGGCATTCAATACATAAAAAAAGAAGCTCGCGCTTCCTTTTTTAAATTGGCTTTCAGCTTATTCATCTTGAGCATCTATGCTGGCACCGGTTAAATGCAAGCTGTCGTCACCCATTAAATATAAATATGCAGGCATGATGCTTTCAGGCGTAGGCAAAGTTTTTGGATCTTCGTCTGGATACGCCTTTGCACGCATGGCAGTACGTGTCGCACCGGGATTAATGCAGTTAAAACGAATATTGGGGTGTTCATTTTCTTTGGCGAACAATGTACTCACGGCTTCAATGGCAATTTTTGAGACCGAGTACGCGCCCCAACGTTCACGGGCTTCACGTCCCACACCCGAACTGGCAAAGACCACTGAGGCATGCTCAGATTTTTGCAGTAGTGGCATCAGCTCTTGAGTCAGTACAAAGGGCGCACGAAGGTTCACTGCCATGACATCATCCCAAACATCCACAGGATAATGTTCTAGTTCAGTTCGCTCACCCAAAATCCCTGCATTATGCAAAATGCCATCTAGGCGACCAAATTGCTTTTCTAAGGTATCGACCAACAGCTCATAATCACGAGGAGAGGCACTAGACAGTTGTAGCGGTAAAATCGCCGGTTGGGGGGCACCCAAACCTTCAATTTCATCGTAAATCACTTCTAGTTTATTCAGTGTGCGTCCATGTAAGACCACGGTTGCGCCATGTAAGGCATAACTGAGGGCAGCCGCACGGCCAATACCATCGCCCGCACCTGTAATCAGGATAATGCGATCTTTGAGCAGATCGGGGCGAGGTTGATATTCTGAATATTTCATCCGTACCTCCTCGTTTTATTGTGTTGTGTTCTATCGTTATAAAGTCGCTGTGTTGAGCGTTTTCGGTTTGATGACCAAATCATGAATGACTTCATGCAGTTCAGCAACAGTCTTCACTATACAATCTGCATGCCAAGCTGTTAAGTCATCTTTGTGTTGTAAAGGTAAATAGCCATAAGCCGCTAGAATCGTATACATCTGCGCATTACGACCTGCATCGATATCACGTGGATGATCACCGACATAGATACAGTCTTGAGCATCTAGATGAATGTGCTTGGCTGCTAAATACATCGGCTCTGGGTCTGGCTTGGTTTTACTGACATCGTCTGGGCAAACCAATACCGAGCAGCGCTCAGTCAAATTCAACGCTTTGAGCAACGCTTCACTGAGTGAACGCGGCTTATTGGTGACAATGCCCCACGGAATTTGATGTTGTTCTAACTCTGCGAGTAGTGGATACATGCCTTCAAACAGATCGGTATCAACTGCAATATCAGCACCATACAGATCTAGAAAGCGTTGACGATGTGCTAGAAAAACCGGGTCTTCAACCTCTAACTCTGGATAGACCAGTTTGACCATCGCACGCGCGCCTTCAGATACTTGTACACGAATGTCTTCTGCACTGACCACCGCAATGCCTTTGTCACGGCACATGTCTTGAATAATACGAATAAAATCAGCCGCGGTGTCAATCAGTGTACCGTCAAGATCAAAGAGTACAGCTTTCATTAGGCTTCTTTCACCGTATGAACCATGTAGTTCACATCCACATTCGGTGCGAGCCAATAGCGTTTGGTGATCGGGTTATAATGTAAACCTGTCATATCTTTGAGTTTTAACTCGGCTTGACGAATATCATGAGCTAATTCTGAAGGTTTAATAAACTTTGAATAATCATGAGTGCCTTTCGCCAACATGCGTAAAACATATTCCGCACCAATAATCGCAAACAAATAGGCTTTAGGATTACGGTTAATGGTCGAGAAGAATACATGACCACCCGGTTTTACCAGTTTTTGACACGCTAAAATAATTGATGCTGGATCAGGTACGTGTTCCAGCATTTCCATACAGGTAACGACGTCATATTGACCTGCTTGTTCTTCTGCCAATTGCTCTACAGGCACTTGGCGATATTCAATATTTTGCACATTTTCTTGTTCGGCATGTAGGCGTGCAACATTTAATGGCGCTTCACCCATGTCGATACCCAATACTTGCGCACCGCGACGTGCCATGCTTTCAGCTAAAATACCGCCGCCACAGCCCACATCTAATACTTTCTTGCCAGTGATGCCATTTGAATGCTCATCAATCCAGTTCAAACGCAGAGGATTAATCATGTGCAAAGGGCGGAACTCAGAATGCTGATCCCACCATATGGCTGCGAAAGCTTCAAATTTGGCAATTTCTTGTGGATCAACATTCAATTGCGACATCGGTTGCACCTCAATCAAGTCTTTATATTTTAGAAAAAAGTTTATGGGAGTTAGTGTAGCGCGTCCTGAAAAAAAAGCGATAAAAGCCTTAAAAAAGTTCACAGAATGAAAACGAAATCGACAGATTTGATTTATAGTGTTGCCATAAACTAATCATAATGATTTTGAGGACGATAAGTTCAATGAAAAAATTCCTTTTAGGCACGATTACAACAGCTATTTTGGCTTTTTCCGGCAGTGCGATGGCAGCACAATTTGTCGCGGGGACTGATTACACGGTTATTCCAAAACCGATTAAAGTCGAACGTCCGGGTAAAATCGAAGTTCGTGAGTTCTTTTGGTACGGTTGCCCACATTGCTTTAAATTAGAACCACATATGCAAACGTGGTTAAAGCAATTGCCTAAAGATGTACGTTTTGTCCGTACACCTGCAGCAATGAACCCACTTTGGGAACAAGGCGCACGTGCTTACTATGCATCAGAAGCACTGGGCGTTCGTCAAAAAGCACATTTACAATTGTTCCATGACATTCATGTGGGTCAGAAAAATATCTTAGAACAAGGCGCATTTGCGAAGTTCTACACCCGTTATGGTGTTCCTGAAGCGAAATTTAACAGCACATTTAAATCATTTGCTGTGTCATCAAAAATTGCTCAAGCGAAAAACTTAGCGGCTCAATATCAATTGAGCGGCGTGCCTGCGATTACCGTCAATGGTAAATACATCGTACAAGGTGAAGATGCACGTACTGTTGAAATCGTGAAATTCCTTGTTGATAAAGAACGCAAAGCGAAATAACAGATGTCATAAAAAAGCCGCACTCGATGCGGCTTTTTTTATGACGGTACATTTTGCGTTTTATGGCGATAAATTTTGTGGATCAGAGATTTGAGCCAAAGATCGATCCCAATGTAAGATGCCACGAAATAAGAGCTGAACTTGAGTCTGAGCTTGGCGGCGAAATTGTTGTAGCGCATCCGTACGTTGTGGAAGGTCAATATGTCGATGTAAGTCAATCCACTGCATTGCCCAACTTAAGGCCAATTCAAACAAAATTTGTCCCAATACTTTGAGGTCTTGTTCGGATTGAATGTGTTGAGTCGCTTCAACTTGAGCCAGTGCATGGGCCAAATCAGTACTGAGAAAATTAAATTCACGTGTAATGGCTTGTCTTAAGGAAGCTGAACCACCCCAACGCTCTGCAATGAGAAACATCCATGCCTCAGGAAATTGCTCAACGGCATGAAATAAATAATCCAGACTTTGGCGTGTGCGTGCATCGGGTGCTTGAAAGCATTGCTGACTCAGTTGATTGAGGACATTCCGAAGGTGCAGGGCCATTTGGTCGACTAGTTCCAAACCGAGCTCATCCATGTCCTGAAAATGGCGATAAAACGCAGCAGGAACCAAGCCGACATGACGGGAAATTTCGCGTAAGCTCAGACTGCTAAAAGAACGGCCCGTAGTACTCAATGCAAGCGCTGCATCAAGGATAGCTTTACGACTTTGTTGCTTACGTTCTTCCCGTATCGACATGCAATTCGTCCTGAATATTGCGTGGCTTCAGTCTAACAAATTTCCTGATGACGTACGACGGGCCTATCAAAACTTGGTTGAATGGATTTTGTAAATGCACACGAATGCGTCCCGAATCTGGCTGTACCTTCTGTTATAATGTACCGCAATCAATTTTGTCAGATTAAGGACTCATCATGCGTATCGACCAACGAGCATTAGATCAATTACGTGAAGTAAAAATTACCCGTAACTACACACGTTATGCGGAAGGTTCTGTATTGGTTGAATTTGGTCATACAAAAGTTCTTTGTACTGCAAGTGTCGACAACTCCGTGCCGCGTTTCCTTAAAGGCAAAGGTCAGGGTTGGGTGACTGCTGAATATGGCATGTTACCTCGTTCAACACATACACGTACTGACCGTGAAGCGGCACGTGGTAAACAAAGCGGTCGTACTCAAGAAATTCAACGTCTGATTGGTCGTAGCTTACGTGCGATGGTCGATTTGAAAAAATTGGGTGAAAATACCATTAGCATCGACTGTGATGTGATTCAGGCAGATGGCGGTACACGTACAGCATCAATTACAGGTGCAGCAGTTGCCTTGGTCGATGCGATGAATGTCTTGCTTGAAAATAAAAAAATTAAACAAGATCCATTAAAAGGTCTCGTTGCTGCGATTTCTGTAGGGATGTATCAAGACGAGGCATTACTTGATCTTTGCTATGAAGAAGATTCAAGCTGCCAAACAGACATGAACGTAGTGATGACGCAAGCCGGTGAGTTCATTGAACTTCAAGGCACAGCAGAAGACAAACCATTTACACGTACACAGTGTAATGAAATGCTTGAATTGGCTGAAAAAGGCATTCAAGAATTGATCAAAAAACAACAAGAAGCTTTAGGCTGGTAAGTTGTTTGATTCAGTTCAAACTGAATAAAGAACGCATCTTCGGATGCGTTTTTTATGCGCTGAATATAGAAAATCCAACATGAATCGGCTTTTAAGTAACGTGTCTTTGACTCAAATTAATAGAATCAGGATGCTTTGAAGGACTAAAAATGAAAAATTGGATGATGCATTTTTCTTTATTCAGCGTATTTTTGATCAGTGGTTGTGATTTTTGGGAAATCAGGTTCAAGAGCGTGAAGGTGGTCGTTTTTCTGAACAAAGTGAAAACTCAAAAGATCATGACGATGATCAAGATGAGCGCGAGCAGCATGAAGACGATGCGGAGCATGAAAAGGACTCTGAACATGAAGATGAAACTGAACGAGCTAAACAACAGCAAGATGATGATTACGTCATGCTAGAGGTTAAGCATCAAAAAGGGTGCAATAGCACCCTTTATTTATGTTTAGAGCAAGTCTAGAGCGTTAGGCATTAAAGCGCATAGATAAATCAATCGCTGTGACATCTTTGGTGAGCACACCCATCGAAATATAATCGACCCCTGTCGTTGCCACTTCACGTAAGTTTGCAATAGTGATATTGCCTGAGGCTTCAAGTTTGCAGCGACCATTGACGTGTTTAACGGCATCAATCATTTGTTGCTGACTAAAGTTATCCAACATCACAATATCCGCACCTGCTTCTAACGCTTGGTTGAGTTCATCCCAAGTTTCGACTTCAACTTCCACAGGTTTACCCGGAGCAATGGTATGCGCTTTAGCAATAGCTTGGCTAATGCCACCTGCTGCCATGATGTGATTTTCTTTAATTAAAAACGCATCAAATAAACCTAAGCGATGGTTTTGACCACCTCCGACAGCAACTGCATATTTTTGTGCAATACGTAGGCCTGGTAAGGTTTTACGGGTATCGAGTAAACGAGTATTCAAACCTTCAAGCTGCTGGACATAGGCAGCAGTTTTAGTCGCTACTGCAGATAATGTTTGTATAAAATTTAAGGCTGGACGCTCAACCGTGAGTAAACTACGCGCAGAACCTGCGAGTTTTAAAAAGGCTTCGCCTGCGGCAACACGGTCACCATCATGTTTCAACCAAGTGACTTGGACAGCGGCATCGTAAGCCTGAATGAGTGCATTAACCCAAGGCTGACCCGCCAAGATCATCTCTTCACGGCTGATAATCGTTGCAGTGGCTTGTTCATCTTCTGGAGTTAACAGGGCTGTAATATCGCCTTCGCCAATATCTTCTTGTAGTGCGTGTTGAATATTGATTTGGATTGATTGTTCAAGCAAAGATTGCGATATGCTCATAAGAAGTTCCGTATCTTTTTAACCCAGGAAAATGTGCGCGTTATATTAGCATTGTTCCTTAAAAATGAGCGATTTTTAACTCCTTTCACAGACTTGAATTGAGATTTCAATGTGAAAGTTTTAGCATTAAACCTTTCAAGTAGGGCTCGGCGTTTTGATCTGCAGCATTGCAGGCCGGCTTAGACACAGGATTTTTTTATGTCACAAGCAACAACATTTCAGGTGCAGGATGGGCAATTGCTAGGTGCGCGTCAAATTCCATCACCGAATTTTAACCAGCGTCCCGCAGATACCGAAATTCAGCTTGTCGTCATTCATAATATTAGTTTGCCACCTTCTCAGTTCGGCGGTGGTTATATCGAACAATTTTTCCAAAATCAGTTGGATTGGTCGAAACATCCTTATTTTCAAACCATTGAAGGTATGGAGGTTTCTACCCATTTATTGATCTTGCGTACAGGTGAAGTACTGCAATTTGTGAATTTTAACGATCGTGCTTGGCATGCAGGGCGTTCTACCTATTTAGCACAAAAAGAATGTAATGATTATTCGATTGGGATTGAGCTGGAGGGCAGTGATGACTTGCCTTTCGAACCTGTGCAATATGAGGTATTGACTCAAGTGGTGGCATGTTTGCAGCAGGTTTATCCAAAAATTCAACAACATATTGCAGGGCATTCAGATATTGCACCGGGACGTAAAACTGATCCGGGTCCATTTTTTGAGTGGAACGCTTTTCGTCAACAGCTGCATCATTTTAAAAACAAATAAACAATACATACTGCGTTTAATAAACCAATGAAATTCCTTGACGAGTTTCATTACAATAGGCGCACTTTCAAAAGTGAGAAATACCGATGGCGCTTTGGCGTTCGACAGTCATTGTCAGTGCAATGACTATGTTGTCCCGTGTATTGGGACTGGTACGGGATATTGTCCTGTTAAATGTATTTGGTGCAGGTAAAGACTTCGATACCTTCGTGGTTGCCTTTCGTATTCCTAACTTTTTTAGGCGCTTATTCGCAGAAGGGGCATTTTCACAAGCCTTTATTCCTGTATTGACTGAATATAAAACCAGTCGAACCCATGCCGAAGTCCAGATTCTGATTAGCCGTGTTTTTGGCTGTTTAGGTCTGGTGATGACTAGTTTGACGTTCATCGCGATGGTGGCGGCACCCGCGATTATTTATATCTATGCACCGGGTTTCCATGGTGATGCAGACAAGTTTAAGTTAGCTACCGATATGTTCCGCCTAACGATTCCTTACTTACTGTTTATGTCCCTAACGGCATTTGCCAGCAGTATTTTGAATAGTTATGGCTCATTCAGTACACCTGCGTTCGCTCCAGTGTTACTCAATGTCGCGATGATTGCCGGTGCGCTATGGTTAACCCCTTATATGGCCGAGCCAATTATGGCTTTAGGTTGGTCTGTTGTCGCTGCAGGCTTTTTACAATTGGCGATTCAGATTCCAGAGCTATGGCGTAAAAAATTACTGATTCCACCGAAAGTTGACTTCAAACATGAAGGTGTTGATCGCATCATGAAGTTGATGCTGCCAGCGCTGTTTGGTGTCTCAGTGACGCAGATCAACCTACTGTTGAACACCATTTGGGCGTCTTTCATGCAAGATGGTTCGGTGTCATGGTTATACAGTGCCGAACGGATGACCGAATTGCCATTGGGCTTAATTGGTGTCGCGATAGGTACCGTAATTTTACCTTCGTTGTCTGCGCGTCATGCTGAACAAGATCAAGAAAAATTCCGTCGTATGATTGATTGGGCAGCTAAGGTCATTATCTTGGTGGGTGTGCCTGCAAGTATTGCGCTGTTCATGCTTTCGACACCTATTATTCAGGCCTTATTTGAACGTGGTCAATTTAGCTTTGAAGATACACAGATGACCGCATTGGCATTGCAATGTATGAGTGCCGGTGTGATTTCATTCATGCTCATTAAAGTGTTTGCACCAGGGTTTTATGCGCAGCAAGATACCAAAACTCCAGTACGTGTAGGTTTAATGGCGGTCGCAGCCAATGCTATTCTGAACGTGGTGTTTATTGGGTTCTTTAAACTGATTGATTGGCATGCTGAGCATATGGCCTTGGCATTGGCATCATCAGGTTCCGCTTTAGTGAATGCAGGGATGCTGTACTTTTATTTACATAAGCGCAATATTTTCCGTTTTGGTGCGCATTGGAAAAAGTTGGTGATTCAGTTTGCGATTGCCAATGCTGTGATGATTGCTGCACTGTGGTATGGCTTAACATGGTACAACGGTGATGTGTCTGCGTGGATGCGTGTCGCGGAAGTGATCATCTTATGTGTGATTGGTGTTGCTGCTTATGGTATCGCCTTAATTGCAACAGGCTTTAGACCACGTCATTTAAAACCATAAAGCTAAAACCATACAACGTAGTAAGTTTACGTGGATGTAAAAAAATAAGAGCCCATAGGCTCTTATTTTTTTGATTGAGACTCAAGATGATAAAAACATAGGTTTCTGATTCATGAGTCTGAGGGGAGTAATTTGTAGTTTAAAACGACATTGAATCAGTCACTCAGTCGCCTAAACTTTTCCTCGAGAGAGGAAACCAACAATTGCGAGAATGACTGCAATAACCAAAAGAATAACAGCAAAGTCTTTGGATAAGCCTGCAACACCACCAAAACCTAGCAGACTCGCAATCAATGCAATTACAGCGAAAATAATAGCCCAGCGGAACATAGTTTTATCTCCATGTGATTTTTTATTCTGTCTCATCAGTATAGGAGTCACAGAAAGCATGCTATGTATTCTTTTGTTTATTTAATGTTCAATATTCGGTAACTTAAACAAGGAATTTATGTGCGGGTTCAGTTAATATGCCTGCCACCTTCGTTGCGAGCGAGAAGATGACCGATACTCTACGCCCACATTTTTGGAAAAAGCATGCTTTGACTGAACTCACTCATTTGGAGTGGGAGTCCCTCTGTGATGGTTGCGGGCTGTGTTGTTTAATCAAGCTTGAAGATGAAGATACGCAAGAGGTGGCATACACCAAAGTGGCATGCAAACTTTTAGATTGTGAAACTGCCAGTTGTTCCGATTATCCAAATCGCAAATCACACGTTGCAGACTGCATACAGCTGACACCTGAACAAATTCACCAATTTCATTGGCTACCGCCGAGCTGTGCTTATCGTAGAATTTCTGAAGGTAAAGATTTACCGCGTTGGCATCATCTCGTGACGGGAAGTCGTGACAGTATTTTGAAGGCACGAAAGTCTGCCGCAGGGCGTTGCATCAGTGAAGAAGACGTCAACCCTGATGATATTGAAGATTATATTGTGCGTTGGGTACGCTAAAGGACATAGATACGCTCTATCTTGGGGCTAGAGTTGATCTTGTATCATGGCCAGAAAGTCTTGTTCTGACAGAACCTGAAAACCATGCTGTTTGAGGAGTGCTGTGGTTACTCCATAGCCTTCAATTTTTGTACGCGTAAAGGTGCCATCATAAATATAATGACTGCCGCACGACGGGCTACGATCCTTCAAGACCACCACATCAACCTTATGCAATTGGGCCAATTCCAACATGCGGTGGGCACCCGCGATAAATTCAGCACTGACATCTGTCCCCAAAACATCTTTGACTTGGGCTGTGCCATTGAGCACATCACTGGCTTGACCATTTTGAATTTCTGCAGGAAAACGTGGACAGCTAAGGCCACCCATCATTTCAGGGCAGGCGGTAATGACTTGGTGGGTCTGCATGAGTTGGCAAATCGCAGCTTGTGTATTTGATTTGGCATCATAGCGAACCGGTTGGCCTGCAAGACAGGCACTGACTAAATACTTCAGTGTCATCGTGTCATGCTCCACAAGTTTTAGCGACTTAAAAGTTCCATCGCATGGTCATAACTGAGCGGGCGATAAAAGTAAAAACCTTGTCCAGTATGACAATTACATTCTTTTAAGGTATCGACCTGTTCAGGTTTCTCTATACCTTCGACCAGTATATTCAGGGAAACACTGGCACCAATTTGGGTAATCGCTTTGACAATGGCCAGTGCTGAACAGTCGGTATGCATGCGTTCCACAAAATTACGGTCGATTTTAATACAGTCGACAGGGTAATTACTCAAACGTGTTAATGATGAATGACCTGTACCAAAATCATCTAAAGAAATGTGTATGCCATGCTCTTTTAATAAATGGAGAGCGCGAATCACATAATTTGAGCCACGTTCTGACAGGCTTTGCTCGGTAATTTCGACCTCAATAATATCTGGTGATATACCAAACTGCTTTAAGCGATTCAGTAGTTTTTCCGCATAATCATCACGTAAAAATTCGACAGGTGCAGCATTTATTGAAATCGGTAGCGGTTGCAGTCCAAGTTCAATCCATTTTTGAATATCTTGAAGGATTTTAATTTGCATTGTTTCACTAATGCGTGAAGCCAATTCATAATCTTGAAATGCAGCAAAAATTTGAGAAGGTAATTGTAATTGTTGGTCTTTATCATACCAACGTAACAAGGCTTCAAAGCCGATAACTTGACTGTCAGAAAGACGAACTTTGGGCTGATAAAACGGAATAATTTGATTGGACTTAATCAAGCTGCGTGCAAGCGTTAATTGGCGAGTAGTATTTTCAAGGGTTTTTAACATAGTATGGTTGAACATTCGTACACCACCACGACCACTGCTTTTTAAATCATTTAGCGCAATATCAGCACATTTAAGTAAATTGGAGGTATTTTGTGCATCGCGTGGGTAGATCGCACAGCCAATACTCATACCAATATTGATACTTTGCCCATTATAGAAAATGGGCATGTCCATTTGCTGACAGGCGATGCTGGCAAAATTCTGTAATTGTTGTTGCGAATTTAAATTTGGAATAGAAATGGCAAATTCATCGCCACCTAAACGTGAAACTACAATATTTGTATCAAAACATTGCTGAAAACGCTGCCCAAGGGTATGCAGTAAATGGTCTCCTGCACTATGACCTAAGGTGTCGTTAATATGCTTAAAATAATCTAGATCGATTAATAACAAACCCAGTTGTTGCTGATGTTCTCGCGCCACTTTTAATTGGCTTTTAAATACTCGACTAAACGCACGGCGGTTTAATAAACCTGTTAAATCATCTCGTTCAATGATGCGTTGAAGTTTATTTTCTGCAAGTCGCTGTATCGTAATATCACGTGATACACAGAGGATTTCTTTGACTTGGCCATATTCGTTGAATACTGGGCTGAGCATATTATCCCAATAAGCCAAGGGTTCATCTGCTACTTGGCTCATGCCAACAAAGCGAGATATTTTACCTTCTTTGGCTTCGGCAAAAGCATTCAAACACGCGTCACGGACTTCTTCAGGTAGTAATTTATGCCAAGACATACCAAACTCAGTTTCAGTTAGAGGTACGCCCAGAGCTAAACATCCCGCGCGGTTCATATGCAGAACATGACCGTCTAGACTTAATAATTTTATACAGTCGACACTAGCATCTAACATTTGATTACGACTATTCAGTTTTTCTCGTAATTCAGCGCATTGATTATGTTGTAATTGTATATTCTTGGCTTGGGGCATTTTTTGAAATAAATTTATAGGTAGATCAATGCCTTGTTGAACTTGAACGATTCGCTTTTGCTTTGTTGATTGCTTCATACAATCTGTCCAATTGGGTCAGGCAAGTCTAAAATGGGATATCTTGCTGATGATACTTTAATTTGATCAATAAGGGCTAGGATGTCTTGTTACATTATAGTTAACATTCGCCTAAGCTTTTTTACATGCAAGATACTTAAATAACGACATTAAACCACCCTCCTAAATTGAATACCGAATAAAGCAAAGATTCTGCCAAGGCAGTGTTAGAATAGAAAAAACGTCCCCAATTGCCGGAAACGAAATAATAAGATGTCAGACAGCCAAATTCCTCTTCCTGAGCGCATGCGTCCTCATGATTTATCTCAAATTATTGGACAAGATCACCTTCTGGGTGAAGATGCACCGTTACGCCAGATGATTGACCAAGGGCATTTGCCATCGATTATTTTTTGGGGACCTCCGGGTGTAGGTAAAACCACAATTGCATTGTTGTTAGCGCAGGCCGTTGACCGACCATTTATTAGTTTATCTGCGCTCAATACTGGGGTGAAAGAGTTACGTGAAATCATCGCCGATGGTGGAGATTTATTGACACCTGTGGTGTTTATTGATGAAATTCATCGTTTTAATAAGTCACAACAAGATGCCTTACTGAATGCGGTTGAAAAGGGCAAAATTACTCTGATTGGTGCAACCACAGAAAACCCTTCATTTGAAGTTAATAATGCCTTATTGTCCCGTTGTCAGGTGTATACCTTAAATGCTCTGGATAATGACGCAATTCAGCGCTTACTGGATCAAGCCATTCAGCAAGATTCGTTTTTAAAAGAGCGTTATATTCAAATCGAAGAATATGAAGCTTTATTTCAATTTGCCGCAGGTGACGCTCGTAAAGCATTAAATCTTTTAGATTTAATCGCCAGTACGTTTGAGCCAGACTTAGAGAATATCATTAACAATGCGGTGGTAGTCAAAGTTGCGCAGCAAAATATTGCACGCTATGACAAATCGGGCGAACAGCATTATGATCTAGTTTCGGCTTTTATTAAGTCGATTCGAGGCAGTGATCCAGATGCCGCTTTGTATTGGATGGCTCGAATGCTCAAAGGTGGTGAAGATCCTGTTTTTATTGCCCGTCGTATGTTGATTGCGGCATCTGAAGATATTGGCAACTCAAATCCAAATGCTTTACTGTTGGCTGGAGAATGTTTCCGATCTGTGCAGGCAATTGGTATGCCTGAATGTCGAATCATTTTGGGGCAATGTGCGGTGTATTTGGCAACCAGTGCTAAAAGTAACAGTACTTATTTGGCCATCAACAAAGCCATAGATTTGGCAGAAAAAACATCGAATCTACCTGTGCCACTACATTTGAGAAATGCACCAACCAAATTGATGAAAGAGCAAGGCTATGGCGTGGACTATTTATATCCACATAATTATCCTGAGCATTTTGTCATGCAGGATTATATGCCGCCTGAACTGAAAGGCACTAAGCTGTATGAGTCTGCACGTAATAAACGTGAAGTTGAAGGTGAGCGTTTGCAGCAACGACGTTGGATGCAACAACAACAGCAGTAATAATTTGAATGATCATAATGGGAAGGCGCTTCGGCGCCCTTTTTTATGTCTATTTCATGCAAAAAAAAGCCCAACTCAAGGCGAGCTGGGCTGAAAAAATAGGATGTCTTTGGGGAAATATATCCTAGAGGGTAGATGGAAAATCTGGTCGGCATACACATTGGAAACTTATAGATCCTCGTGCTGCCTGGTATGTAGCTATCTTAGTGTGAACGTGGGTAAATGTGAAACAGAGGATTTTTATGGTTAACATTTGTTTTTTCGATCATGGATTAATCGAGTAATATTTAATTAAAAAAACCGAGCTAAAGAGCTCGGTTTTTTAAATCGATGAACGACTTAGATATCAGAAAGGTCGATACCTAAACGTGCAGCAACTTCTTCATACGCTTCAACTACACCGCCTAAACCTTGACGGAAACGGTCTTTGTCGAGTTTTTTCTTAGTGTCTTTGTCCCATAGACGGCAGCCGTCTGGAGAGAATTCGTCACCCAGTACGATACGGTCGTGGAACACACCAAATTCAAGTTTAAAGTCAACAAGCAGCATGTTGCCTGCATCGAATAGACCTTTAAGTACTTCGTTTACTTTATAAGTCAATTCTTTCATTTGAGCGAGTTGTTCAGCAGTCGCCCAACCTAATGCAATCGCTTGTGATTCATTCACCATTGGGTCGCCTAACGCATCGTCTTTGAAGAACAATTCGAAAGTTGGCGGAGTAAGTTCTTTACCTTCTTCAACGCCTAAACGACGGCAAAGTGAACCTGCTGCATAGTTACGAATTACGCACTCTACAGGAACCATGGTTAATTTTTTCACTAAAACTTCAGTTGGAGAAAGAAGTTTTTCGAAATGAGTTTCGATACCAGCCGCAGCCAATTTTTCCATGATAAAGGCGTTAAAACGGTTGTTCACCTTACCTTTGCGATCCAGTTGTTCAATTTTTTCACCGTTGAATGCAGAAGCATCGTCACGGAAAACTAGGATGAGGTGGTCAGAACTATCTGTTTCATAAACAGATTTCGCTTTACCAGTATAGAGCAAGGTTTGTTTTAACATGAGGGAACCTTTTTCGAGAAAAAATGCCTAGTACGACTAGGCTGGCCAATTTTGGTAAATCTGAGCTAACAGATCTGCAGCTTTTTCTTTGTCTGCAAAACTGTTATCGGCATTGAACACAGCGATGTTATTGCTTGAACCTACAGAAGAAAGTCTTAAAACATAGGTCTGCTGATCGACCTTGACGGTTACTTCGTAACGGTTTTTGCTCTGACCAACAATGGTATGGTTAAGGCTGCTGAGGGTAGCAAGTGTGTATTGCCAAATTGTAGCAGAATTTCCTTCAACTTTGATCAGTGGATTTTGATTTCCATCCACCAATAGTTGAGGGCGGCTAATATTTGTACTGTCTGTTGAGGAATCTGCAACGACATTATTTTTTTCCGCGGCTGGACGCGGAAGGGCATAGCGATTGCCGCGCTTATTTTCAAGCTTTGGTGCATGCTCAATTGCTAGTGGGTCAACAGATGGAGCAGGATACAAAGGCGTTGCAGGACGAACCATCGACCCTTCAGGGTATTTCAGCGGTTCAACATCTGTGGTTTGTTTATAGTCCAGTGTGCCATTATTAAAGGCAAGTGAACTACAACCGGCTAATGTAAATACTGAAAGTGCCAGGCTAAGTCCTAAACGTAATTGCATGATGTTTGCTCTTCTTTATTTGATAACGCCCGCAGTGATGAGTGCTTCACGAAGCGGAGTACGATATTGTTCTGCAAGGGGTGTTAATGGTAAGCGAATGCCTGTTTCAATCAGGTTCATCTCATAAAGTGCCCATTTCACAGGAATTGGGTTCGATTCGCAAAATAAAATTTGATGTAAATTTGCAACAGTATTGTTTTGTTGCTCGGCTTGGACTGCGTCACCCGCCAAAGCGCTTGCACACACTTCGCTCATTTCTTTTGGCGCCACGTTCGCAGTAACCGAAATGTTGCCTTTAGCACCTAAACCCATTAACTGATAAGCCGTTGCATCATCACCTGAGTACACCACCATATCTTTGCCTTTAAGGCCTTCAATGAGTTCTTGACCACGAGGAACATCGCCAGTGGCGTCTTTAATGCCCACGATTTGTGGAATATCAGCAAGACGGATCACGGTGTCGTTGTGCATGTCTACACCGGTTCGGCCAGGTACATTGTACAAAATTTGAGGTAAATCAACAGCTTCAGCAATCGCTTTGTAGTGTTGATACAGGCCTTCTTGGGTGGGTTTGTTATAGTATGGTGTAACTAATAATGCCGCATCTGCACCTAATTCTTTGGCTTCTTTGGTGAGTTCAATTGCTTCGTGGGTTGAGTTTGCACCTGTGCCGGCAATAATTGGAATGCGTTTGTTCGCCACACGTATGATTTCTTTGATCACCTGAGTGTGTTCGGCCATGCTCAAGGTAGAAGCTTCACCTGTAGTCCCTACAGCAACAATACTATTGGTGCCTTGCTTTATATGCCACTCAACCAGCTTCTCGAGGCTCTTCCAATCTACGCTGCCATCTTCAAACATTGGGGTGACGATTGCGACAATTGAACCTTGAATGGTCTGAGCTTGCTGAGTCATTTTGAAAAGCTATCCTATTTGTCCATCCGACAAGATGAAATATTGATTTCTGGATGGTTTCGAATTTTGATTTGTAGCATGTTCATTGGGCTATACCCAAATTGAATAATGCTTACGCAAATTATGACTGATCAAACGCATAAGAACAATATGCTTTGGTCAAAGCCATAAAATTCTTTATACAAATCAAACTTAAAACAATCAAGTGTAAAATAGCGGTTTTTTTGCAGCCTGAAAATTGTTCAGCAAGGGCTGAATCTTGAAAATGTTTTATTCAATCGAGAGGGTTGGCATGGTTGATGGGATTGATTAAATCATCAGCAAAAGGTTGATCTATGTGTATTCCGTGCTTTTTAATCAGAATTTAAGATTAAATAACAATGACTAAAGATTTAAAAACTATATCAATTCGCTCGGGTTTTATTACAAATGATTGTTAAAAACTTGGGTAATAATCTTTTTTATATCTAATAGAAATAGACATGTTTTTATGAGTGTTTAAAAAGATCGCTTGATTTGACTGTTCATTGCACGATTCATATTTTTTTATTTTAAATTTTTAATTGTTTTTACGACTTTGTGACTTAAAGCACAAAAACTATTACACCATGCACGTAATCCAATTTTGGACAAAAGGCTTCAACTTATTGGTAGTTATATCCTTTATAAGGCTCAGCGATGATGCGACTTAATTTGAACGCTGATGACAACAAGGATTCTCCAATGGAAAAGTCAGATAATAAGCATGCTATTGTCACGGTAGCAATCTGCTTCCTTATTGCCGTAATCGAAGGTCTGGATATTCAGGCTGCAGGTATTGCAGCAGCAGGGATTCGTGAATATTTCGGGCTGGATAGCTCGCAGCTAGGGGTGTTTTTTAGTGCCGGTATTTTAGGATTATTACCTGGTGCTTTGGTGGGTGGTCGGATTGCAGACCGAATGGGCCGTAAAAAAGTATTAATTTGGTCTACGGGGATGTTCGCCATCTTTACCTTATGTACGGTATGGGTAAATAGCTTCCATAGCTTACTCGCTGTACGTTTTCTTGCAGGTGCAGGTTTAGGTGCAGCAATGCCAATTTTAATTACCTTGGCATCTGAAGCGGTAACGCCACAAAATCGTGGTCGTGCAGTCGGTTTGATGTACTGTGGTATGCCTGTGGGTGCGGCAATCTTATCATTGGTCGCAATGACGGACTTCGGTGCAAACTGGAAAAATATTTTCTATTTAGGCGGTTTATTACCGATTGTTGTGATTCCATTGATGATTTGGTTCCTGCCCGAATCGCGTGAATTCTTGAAAGCCAAAGATCAAGCGGTTCAAGCGACCGCCAATGGCGAAGTGCAACAAGGTGCTTTCAAAAACCTCTTTAACACAGAAAACCGTTTACGTACTTTCTCAATTTGGGTGAGCTACTTCTTCACCTTGATGGTGGTGTACATCATGTTGAGCTGGTTACCGTCGTTGTTCACCGAACTCGGTTTCACTCGTAAAGATGGTGCAACTGCGCAGTTCTACTTCATGGTGAGTGCAACCATTGGTACGATCATTTTAGGTATGTTGACTGATCGTTGGAAGAAAGCTTATGTGATCATTTTGATGTACGGCGGTATTTTGGCAGGTCTATTTGCGCTGAATGGTGCAGGTTCATTGACTCAAATGTACATGGCGTCAGCTTTAGTCGGTGCATTCGTGATTGGTTGCCAAGGTGTATTGTATGCCTTCGGTGGTATCGTGTATCCGACACAGTTACGTGGTACGGGTGTTGGTGTAGCTTCAGCCGTTGGTCGTGTCGGTGCAATGTTAGGCCCTGCAATTGCGGGTCAGTTATTGGCAGCAGGTTTTGGTGCGGCAGGGGTGATTACCGCGGCAATTCCATGTATCGCAATCTCTGCAATATTTATGTTGTTATTGGTACGTCGTATTCCATCATAAGGAACATGCCATATCAAAAAAAGCCCGCATATTGCGGGCTTTTTTATGGCGACAATAGAAGTCGCACTAATGCTCTAAACCAATATAAATAAATGTATTTTATGTAAAAATACAGCAGAAAGAGAAAACAAAAAATCAACGTAGAGGGGCTATGTCAGCAAGAAAACTGGTCGCAATTTTTAAAGTTGATCAACGTGAATTCAGTTTGTATCTACATCAATACGAACTTATCTTGGAACTCAAACCTGTATTTCAAAGACATCGCCAACAGCCGAGACAAAATGCGTGGTTGGCCTTTGCCGATGAACCTACCCTAGAAGATGTTGCTGAAAAGATTAATGCGTTTGAGGTCATGCAGCAGACACGCAGCCATTTATTAAAATATATCTTTCAACATCAACCGCGATATTTTTATTTTCATGCTTCGACTCGGCGAAAAGCCCGTATTTACCCACGCTTTGCACAATGTTTGGTTGAGCATTTGCCCAAGTATCGGTATTGTCAGGAAGGACAGTCATTTTATTTTTATGCACAGGACTGAATACTAAGGCTTTTAAAATATGAGCGAATCAGTAGAGTCGCCGAAAATGCATGACAACGGATGGAGAGATATGCAAAAAAATACAGCGCTGATTGTGGTCGATGTACAAAATGGTTTTACCCCGGGTGGTCAGTTGGCTGTTGCCAATGCCGATCAAATTATTCCAGGGATTAATCAACTGGGGCAATACTTTACGAATATTGTGCTGACTCAAGATTGGCATCCAGCCGACCATATCTCTTTTGCTGAAAATCATCCTGAGCATGTACCTTATGACAGCATAGAGCTGAATTATGGAACGCAAGTATTGTGGCCGACGCATTGTGTACAAGGCACACAGGATGCCGAATTGCATCCTGATTTAAATTTACCAACGGCGCAGCTAATTATCCGTAAAGGTTTTCATCAGCATATCGACAGCTACTCTGCTTTTATGGAAGCAGATCAGAAAACTTCAACAGGTTTGGCGGGCTATTTGCGCGAACGTGGTATTGATGCAGTCTTTGTGGTGGGCATTGCCACGGATTTCTGTGTTGCATGGACGGCAATGGATGCACGTAAGCTTGGTTTTGAAACTTTTGTGATTGCTGATTTGACCAAAGGGATCGATTTACAGGGTTCGCTTCAGCATGCATGGCAAGACATGTTGGCGAATGGGGTGAAGCGTATTTACCTGAAAGATATTGTGCAGCAGCATGCACAGGCATTATCTTTGGCATGACCCAGTGGGCTCAGTTGAGAAAAGGCACAAGGGTGTGCCTTTTTTTGTCCCTGTTTTTAAATGGAAGATGCCTATGTCGGCTTTCTTAAAATTCACTCAATTTGTGCAGAAAACATTTGCGATTTGGGTGGTGCTGTTTGCAGCGCTCGCCATGTTTTTTCCCGATGTATTTGTTTGGTTAAAAGCATATATCCCATGGATGCTAGGCATCATTATGTTGGGTATGGGCATGACCATGACACTGCAAGATTTTAAAAGTGTATTGCAAAGTCCTAAAGCTGTGATGATCGGGGTTTTGGCACAGTTTATTGTGATGCCGGGATTGGCTTTTTTCTTGTGTAAATTATTACAACTGCCGGCAGAGATCGCGATCGGGGTCATTCTTGTCGGTTGCTGTCCGGGTGGAACGGCCTCTAATGTCATCACCTATATGGCAAAAGGCAATACCGCATTATCTGTTGCTTGTACCTCTGTTTCGACATTACTTGCACCGGTTTTAACCCCTGCGATTTTCTATTTGCTGGCAAGCCAATGGATTGAAATTAATGCGGCATCGATGTTGGTTTCAATTTTACAAGTGGTTTTATTTCCGATCATTGTGGGGTTAATGATTCGAACTGTCTTTAAGCATCGAGTGGATGCCTATATACAGGTCATGCCACTGGTTTCTGTTGTGGCAATTGTGGCGATTGTGGCGGCAATCATAGCGGGTAGCCGAACACAGATTTTGCAATCAGGTTTACTGATTCTGGGGGTAGTGGCCTTACATAATGGCTTGGGCTATCTATTGGGCTTTTGGGCCAGCCGCCTATTTAAATTGCCCTATGCAGACTGTAAAGCAGTGTCGATTGAAGTCGGGATGCAAAACTCAGGTCTGGGTGTGGCATTGGCAGCCACCCACTTTGCCGCTTCACCACTGACTGCTGTGCCGAGTGCGATTTTTAGTTTGTGGCACAATATCTCTGGGCCAGCATTGGCAACCTATTGGGCAGCACGGACGAGTGAGCCCAAAGCATCGGAACAAAACAAGCCTGTGCAATAAACAAAAAACAATTCAGTAAAATAGAGGGCAATGTCCCTCTTTTTTTATGTTGAAAATAAATTTTATGATTTGATGAACAGGGCTTTAGGGAATTGCATGCTTTTTTAATTGATTAATGCTATTTGTAACATAAGTGTCATATCCGCTGCCTAACATGCCGGCAAACACTTTAGATATAGACTGTTTCAAACAGCATTGAGAGGGTATGCAACATTTTCAGCATTCATCAGAGACCTATTATAATCGTGAATTGTCACTTTTAGATTTTAATCGGCGGGTCTTGGCTCAGGCACTCGATTCAAGTTTACCTTTACTTGAACGCTTGAATTTTCTCATCATTTTTTCACGCAATTTAGATGAATTCTTTGAAATTCGCATTGCGGGGCTAATGAAACAACGAGATTTGAATGCGATTGCACGGACGCCAGATGCCATTCCCACCGAAGTGGTCTTAGATGAACTTTCCCAAGTGATTCATGACACGGTTGCACAGCAATACCAAACCCTCAATCATGCTGTATTGCCTGCATTACAAAGTGAAGGCATTCGCTTTATTCAATTTAAAGATATTTTAGAAAAACATCGGGCGTGGATTAGCCATTATTTTAGTAAAGAAGTTCAACCTGTCTTAACGCCGATTAGCTTAGATCCATCTCATCCGTTTCCACGCTTGGTTAATAAAAGCCTCAACTTTATTGTGAGCCTAGAAGGCAAAGATGCCTTTGGTCGTGCCATTGAAATGGCGATCGTGCCTGCGCCACGTTCTTTGCCGCGTTTAATCAAAATGCCCGCTGAGGTTGAAGGCAGTTCAGAGACACAAATTTTCCTGACCGCCATTATTCAGCAACATATCAATGATTTATTTCCGGGGATGAAAGCGACAGGCTGTTATGCCTTTCGAGTGACACGCAATGCAGATTTGGTTCTGGCTGAAGATGTAGATGACTTGGCGGTGGCATTAAAAGATGAATTGTCTTCACGCCGTTTTGGTCGGGCAGTTCGCTTAGAAATTGAAGATGATTGTCCACAAAGCATTATTGATTATTTGTTAGATGAATTTGATTTGAGTGAGCAGGAGCTCTATCGCATTGAAGGCCCGATCAATTTATCACGTCTCAGTACTAGTTTTAATCGACCTGAACTGAAATATCCGGTCTATACACCGATTATTCCTAAAGTTTTTCGTAAACAAACCGCGATTTTTGATGTATTAAAAACACAAGATGTGTTGTTACATCATCCGTTTGACTCCTTTCAACCGGTCATCAACTTATTACGTGAAGCTGCAAAAGACCCTCAGGTATTAGCCATTAAGCAAACGCTCTATCGTAGTGGGCCAGATTCGGACATCGTACAAGTTTTGGCGGAGGCGGCACGCAACGGCAAGGAAGTAACCGCCGTCATCGAACTTCGGGCGCGGTTTGATGAAGAATCCAATATTACCGTGGCCAATATATTGCAAGAAGCGGGCGCTGTCGTGGTGTATGGCATTGTGGGCTATAAAACCCATGCCAAGATGATTTTGATTGTACGCCGTGAAAATAATCAGTTGTTACGCTACGCCCATTTGGGAACAGGTAATTACCACGCAGGCAATGCGCGGATGTATACCGATTATGGCCTGATGACGACGCATTCCGATATTTGCGAAGATGTGCATCGTATGTTTCAGGAACTGACCGGCATGGGCAAGATGGCGAAGCTGAAAGCCTTACTGCATGCACCATTTACCCTGCATACTGAATTACTGAAACTGATTGAACAGGAAATTGTTGCCGCACAAGCGGGAAAATACGCAAGAATTATTGTGAAGGTCAATGCACTCACGGAACCGCAACTGATTGCTGCTTTGTATCGTGCATCGCAAGCAGGGGTACGTGTAGATTTAATTATCCGTTCGATTTGTTGTTTGATTCCTCAGGTCAAAGGTATGTCTGAGAATATTCATGTGAGATCCATCGTTGGGCGCTTCTTAGAGCATACCCGAGTGTATTATTTTGAGCATGCAGGCGAAAAACGATTGTACTGTGCCAGTGCCGATTGGATGGGACGTAACTTATTTTCACGGGTCGAAACCTGTTTTCCAATTTTAGAAAGCCGTCTGAAAAAACGCATTATGAAAGATGGTTTACTTAACTATTTGGACGATAATCAAAATGCATGGGAAATGCAGTCGAATGGGCAATGGGAGAAAGTCGCGGTTGTAGCAGGTACCGAACCGCATAACGCGCAAAAATATTTGATTGCACAGAAAATTTCGACCGTTTAAGACAAAAAAATCCCGACTCAAGTCGGGATTTTTGATTGCGCTAAAACCTTTACGAGGCTTTTGACTGTTTGGATTTTAAAATTTCAGTTCTGAAGTTTTGAGCCAATTCAGCGGCATCACTGTCCATTCCATTGAGCATAAACGCATGACGCGTCAACACATTGGTCGGATTTGGCAAGCTGACCAATTGGAAATGATCTGAAATCTCTTTGAGCAAAGTTGTCGGCACATGAATGGCACTTTCTTTGGCAACCAATTGTTGGACTAAACGTTCAGCCGCTTGTACAGAAGACAATTGCATGGCTTCGACAGAGCTTGAAATTGCACTACGGGTTTGTAAAACGAAACGTTTTTCTTCACGGTAGCGTTTATATAAAACATCAGAAAGCAATTGGAATACTGAGCTGATCATGGTGAGGCAACGCAGCGCATCTGGAGTGTCAGCGGTCATGCTGATGGTTGCGCCATGTTCATCAAACTTATGTACCGTACTGATGTCAGAACTGTTCAATTTGTAATGTTGAACACAGAGTTCTGTGGTTTTATTTAAGAAAATTTGGCAGAGATTAAAATACGGCACAGACACGGTTTTGTTGACGCTATCGAGCAGCTGTTTCGGATCATAAAATTGAATATTTAATGCCAAGCTGTTGCTGTCGAGAACCACTGGTTTCATGTCTTTATGTTGTTTTGCTTTGGCTTGCGCATTTTGCTGTGCTTGAGCAATCGCCACAGCGGCATTATGTTTTTCTTGTTCTAAAGCCTGCGCTAGCGTTTGAATTTCATGTTTTAGACGTGATTCATTGTTGATTCGCGCTAAATATTCAGTACGACTTGGACGTGCAATTGCACGATACGCCAACCATAACAAGCCATGTAAGAATAATGAAAATAGAATCGCAGCCCATTGCGTACGTAAGATTTCACCAATACTTGGTTTAATTAAGGTGATTTCAACCGTTCCGACTTTCTTTTCGTTTTGCAGGGCATCTCGAACAAAGATTTCACCGTCACGGGTTTTGGTCAAACCGCCTGTGGCTAAAACTTGATTATTGGCATTTAAGATGCGGATGGAAGCCACGCTCGGGTTGGTTGCATAGCGGTCAGCAAGTAAGGCTAATGATACAGTATTGGCCGGCTCAAGCTCAGATAGGCTGTCTGTAACCAATTGACTGGTCATCAGTTGTCCCTGACTGGCACGGTTTTCGTTCAGTTGGTGGGTTGTTGCCAATACCAATAAAAAGGTATGCAAAGCAAAACAAACTACTAATAGGCTAGCAAATAGCCCTTGTCTAGGCGCATTCAACGTAAACTTCCAAGGCAATTCTATTCAATTTAGATTATGATTCTTACATTAGTTGTAGCTCAGACCCGAGTCAATTCATGCGAGAAATCATTCTTATATCACTTTTAGGACCTGACCAACCTAATCAATTTACACGATTAATGCAGGTTTTGTCCGCACATTCCTTACAGATTTTAGATGTCGGACAAGCAGTCATCCACAATCAACTGACTTTAGGTATTGTTGTTTCGTCGGAAGACCAAACTGCGACAGCATTAGCCATGAAGGAGATGTTGATTTTAGCACATGATATTGGCTTAACTGTGCGCTTTAAACCAATCTCTACAACAGAATATCAACAATGGGTAAATGAGGGAGGCCGCACACGCTATATCGTTACGGCACTTGCGCCAGAATTACAGGCGTCTCATTTACAGGCAGTTACAAATATTGTGTCGAGCCAAGGCTTTAATATTGAAACTGTGACTCGTTTATCTGGCCGTCCAGAATTAGATGGATCGAGCGAAGGTCCGCGCCGTGCCTGCGTTCAATTTGGTTTAAAAGGCCAAATGTTGGATGCCACTGCGATGCGTGCAGCATGTTTACGTCTATCTACCGAACTTGGAGTAGATGTTGCCGTTCAAGAGGACAATGCTTACCGTCGTAATCGTCGTTTAGTCTGCTTTGATATGGACTCGACGCTGATTGAGCAAGAAGTGATTGACGAATTGGCGATTGAAGCGGGTGTCGGCGCTCAAGTGGCTGAAATCACTGAACGTGCTATGCAAGGTGAACTCGATTTCCAACAAAGTTTCCGTGCACGTGTGGCACTGCTCAAAGGTATGGATGCTTCGGTATTGCCTAAGATTGCAGAACGTCTGACTGTCACAGAGGGTGCGGAACGTCTTATTTCAACGCTTAAATCATTGGGTTATCGCACGGCTATTTTGTCAGGTGGTTTTCAGTATTTTGCTGAATATCTACAAGCAAAACTGGGTATCGATGAAGTGCATGCCAATGTACTGGACGTCCAAGATGGCGCGGTAACCGGTGAAGTGAAAGGCCATATTGTCGATGGTGCCCGCAAAGCCTACTTGTTGACTCAAATCGCTGAAGAAATGGGGATTTCATTAGAACAAGCTATTGCAGTCGGTGATGGTGCGAATGACTTGCCAATGTTGTCTTTAGCCGGCTTAGGCGTTGCCTTCCGTGCGAAACCTTTGGTACGTCAAAATGCTAATCAAGCCATTTCAAGCGTGGGTCTAGATGGTGTTCTTTACCTGCTTGGGGTGCATGATAAAGATTTAAATCGTGCTTAAAAGCATTTAATTCATACTAAAAAACGTAGCCAAAAGGCTGCGTTTTTTATGCCAAGAATTCAGCCCATCCGATGAGCGGTAGAAGAAAATTGTCGATAAAAACAACAATTAACAGCATTCGAAAAATTAATTTTTTTAGCCTAAAACCAGCTGTTTTTTTTGTAATGACACTCGAAACGAGATGCCATCATTGTTCTAGAAATTCTTTAAAAAGAAAAAATGTAATGACAAAATAATGTTGCGACAAGGTGTGTCGCATGGACAAAAAACGAGACTTTTTTTATGCAAAAAACTCAGCATAATGCTTGCAAGAGATTGAGATCGACCAAATCTATTTACTGAAGATACAGTAGTGAAACGGCTCAGCATCCTGTAAGACAAGAGATGTCAGCTGTCAAATGACGGAGGTTTTTATGTTAACAGCGAATTTAGCAACAATCGTTGGCCTGAGCTTGGTATCGGCGGCTGTGATTGCTGTTTTCTTCTCGCCTTATCGTCGCTGGTTAAGTTTTATGCTGGCGGGGATGCTGGTGTGGGGACTCATTGAAGTGATTCGATTTTGCACACAAACCATGTTTGAATTATCAGTAACTTATAGTTATTTAACGGCATTAATGGCCGCAATGGTGGTATTCACTTTAGTATTGTTACGTGAAGACCGCCGTGCAGAGCGTGCGATGGCAAAGCGCCAATGTATAGAGCACACGCCTGTATATGATGAAGAACAGCAATGTTCGAGCCGATAAGTGCCAGAACAAAATTTCAATGAAAATGCGCCTAAGGGCGCATTTTTTTATGAACGCATTAGTCCGATTTGAGATACAAAGCCTTACTTCTCAAAAGCCAAGTTATGGTAGGATGAAGCCAGTCAATTTTCCAACAATTACAATAGGCTTTAAGTCATGAAACTATCATCAATTCCTGTCGTAAAACTACCTTTAGTTGATGTCAGTACGGATCCACTTGATTTACTCGTGGCAGGTTTAGCGCTTCGTATGAAACAGCTTGCACGTACTAGCCCTAAATTCATTGAATTAGTTCATGAACGTCAATTCCGTATTCAAATCGGCACGGATTTAGGTGTTGCACGTCAAATTATTGTAAATAACGGACAGATTGATACTGTTTCAGGCGATGCTGAAAAAGCAGACTTTATTTTGCAATTTGCGGACAGTGAACAGGGCGTGAAAACCCTAATGAAAGGTGACCCAACTGCATTCATGACGGGTATGCAAAATGGCAGTATTAAAATGGAAGGTGATTTTGGTCTACTGGTTTGGTTTAACCAAGTGGCGAAGTTAATTCCACCTAAACTTCCAAAACCGGTTAAAGAAAAAATCAAAATCGCACGTGCGTTTATTAAAGAAAAAACAGGTAAGTAAGATTTACGCCTTGTTCTCCTCCTTTAGGGGGGAGAATTTAAAAAAGCCCTCTTGTGAGGGCTTTTTTAATGCTTCAGTGGTTATTCAACTTCTAAATTAAAGGTCACTGGACCGTCATTGACCAAATGCACTTTCATGTCGGCAGAAAAGATGCCTGTTTGTACATGGTCATATTGGCTCTTGGTGTAATCGACCAGCTGTTCATACAGTGCTTTGGCATCGCTTGGCGGCATGGCAGGGCCAAAATCAGGGCGCAGGCCTTTTTGCGTTTGTGCCATCAGAGTAAATTGAGACACCAAGAGGATACCGCCGCCAGCTTGACTGACATTCCAGCCCATCTTGCCTTGTTCATCATCAAAAAAACGGTATTTCAAGATCTTATCGATCAGTTTTTTGCCCTTTTCTAAATCGTCAGCTTTACCAAGTCCTAAAAACACTAAAATACCGTGATTGATTTCACCCGTGATCTCACCATCGACCACCACTTTGGCTTCCAAAACACGTTGTAACAAGGCCCGCATAAATTCTTCCGAGTAGAAAATTGAACATAGGGCAGGGATTGTAGCAAAGACAGCATTCTTTCGAAGCGATGTTTAGAAAATTTTGGGCACAAACATTTGAAAATGAAATGTATATTTTTTATAAATCTAATAATACGATTGAATTTATGAAAATAATCTGTTTTGTCTATTTATTAAATATCAGTATCTTTGCGGGGCAGGAAAGGTATTTAACAGAGAGATTAAGACGATGTTTAAGCGTTCTTTATTGGTTGCGATGTTAGCAACAGCAACAGCGGCGACTCAAGCAGCGCCATTAACAAAAGACAATGGTGCACCAGTAGGCGATAACCAAAACTCGATTACTGCGGGTCCAAATGGTTCAGTTCTACTTCAAGACGTACAATTGGTTCAAAAATTACAACGTTTTGGTCGTGAGCGTATTCCTGAGCGTGTGGTACATGCCCGTGGTACAGGTGCGTATGGTGAATTCGTTGCAACTAAAGATTTATCTGATCTCACCATTGCTTCATTGTTCAAAGCAGGTACTAAGACTCCAGTTTTCTTACGTTTCTCGACTGTAATTCACGGTAAACATTCTCCAGAAACTCTACGTGACCCGCACGGTTTCGCGATCAAGTTCTATACGCAAGAAGGCAACTGGGATTTAGTGGGTAACCAAACTCCAGTCTTCTTCATTCGTGATGCAATTAAATTCCCTGACTTCATTCACGCAATGAAGCCAAGCCCAATTGACAACGTTCAAGACGCAAACCGCGTATTTGACTTCTTGTCTAGCCAACCATGGGCAACCAATATGTTGACTTATGTGTATGGTAACCAAGGCGTGCCTACCAGCTACCGCGAACAAGACGGCTTTGGTGTACATGCGTACAAGCTTTATAACGACAAAGGCGAATACAAATACGTTAAATTCAACTTCCGCTCTAAACAAGGCGTGAAAGGTCTGAACGTTAAAGAAGCTGCTGAGCAACAAGGTAAAGATTTTAATCACTTGACTAACGATCTTTATAACAACATCAACGCTGGTAAATTCCCGAAATGGGATCTTTATATCCAAGTGTTAGATCCTAAAGATTTAAACAGCTTTGATTTTGACCCGCTTGATCCAACAAAAATCTGGCCGACGAACCTAGTTCCAGAAACTAAAGTCGGTACGTTAACGCTGAACCGTATGCCGAAAAACTTCTTCAATGAAACTGAACAAGTGGCATTGGCTCCAGGTAACTTAGTTCCAGGTATCGAGCCTTCAGAAGACCGTCTATTACAAGGTCGTATCTTCTCTTACTCAGATACTCAAATGTACCGTTTAGGCGCGAACCACCAGCAAATTCCAGTCAACCGTCCGCTTGTTGCTGTTAACAACAACAACCAAGATGGCTACATGAATGTTAGCGAGCGTGATTCTGACGTGAACTACGAGCCAAGCCGTAAAGTGCCTAAAGCTGCCACTGAGAAAGCACGCGCTGTTCAAACTCCGCTGACAGGCACAGTTCAACAGATCGGTACCAAAGAGCAAAACTTCAAGCAAGCGGGTGAGCTTTACCGTTCATACTCTGCTAAAGAAAAAGACGATTTAATCATGAACTTGGCTGCGGATCTTGGCAACGTAAAAGATTCTGAAACCAAGCACATCATGTTGTCTTACTTCTACAAAGCAGATGCAGACTACGGTATGCGTATGACTAAAGCAGTAAACGGCAACCTTGCAACAGTAAAAGCTAAAGCAGCACAACTGAAAGACTAATTTCGATCAGTCTGAAGGATTGGTAACTAGGGTCTAGAACGTTACCTCAAAAAAGTCCTATGAAGCTCCATACCTTTCCTGCACCCTAGGGGGAGTTTCATAGGCACTCCTTAAATATTCATTTTTTTAATGAAATGAATTGTTTCCAATTCAATTCTACATTCGATTTCTGTTGGAGTTCATCATGAAAGTTATGCAGCATTTGACTTTAGCCAGTCTTCTTGCGTTTGGTTCCGCATTCGCAAACGTGGCAATCGCGGAAGATATCTCCCCCGCTAAAGCAACTGCAAGCGATCAGATGACCTCACAACAGGAATTGATCGCAATTTTCTTTGCTGCAGCCAAAACTGGCAATGAAGAAGTCATCAATGAATTTCTTAAGCACGGTTTTCCGGTCGATGTGCGCAATGCTTCGGGTTTTACACCACTGATGATGGCGACCTATTATGGTCATCAAAATATTGTGACTCGTTTGCTAGAACAAGGTGCAGACCGCTGCGCACGTGACAATAAAGGCAACACCGCATTGATGGGTGCCATGTTTAAATTAGAATGGGCGATTGCAAAGCAATTACGCCAAGTGGATTGCCATGCAAATGCCAAAAAAATGGGGCAAAAGACTGCAGAACAGTTTGCGCGTGAATTTGGTCAAGAAGAAAAATATCGACAGTTACTCAAAAAATAGTGAGCTTGATCGCGCTCAGCTTCAGCAAAAAAATTGAAAAAAGTCGATGAATCGCGGTGATTTATAAGTTATTCCACTAAATCAATCGGCTTTTTATCAATAAAGTATGCTTTAATGCAAAGAGTTGATAAAAACTGAAAGTCTTTATGTCTCCAATCATCCAATCTTTATTAGACACAGATCTGTATAAATTCACCATGCTTCAGGTGGTGTTACACAAATTTCCGCAAACCCATAGTGTGTATCACTTTCGCTGCCGTAACTTGGACGATACAGCCTATCCACTGGTTGAAATTTTGGATGATTTAAACATGCAGCTCGACATGCTTTGTCAGTTGAAGTTTAAAGAAGATGAATTGCAGTATTTACGCAGTTTACGTTTTATTAAAAGCGATTTTGTTGATTATCTTGAATTATTTCAGCTTAAACGCCGTTTTATTAAAGCGGGTATTGATGATGAAGGTCGACTGGACATTTGGGTAGAAGGCCCAATGGTTCAAGCGATGATGTTTGAAATCTTTGTTTTAGCCATCGTCAATGAATTATATTTCCAACGTATTCGTACACCAGAAGTTTTAGCCGAAGGTGAGCGCCGTTTGCAACATAAGATTGCCTTGCTGAAGCAGTATGAAGCACGGCAAAATCCAAATGATCCACCATTCTTGGTCTCTGATTTTGGCACGCGTCGTCGTTATAGTTATGCATGGCAAAAGCATGTAATTGAAGAATTAAATCAGGCTTCACCGTATATTTTCCGCGGTACAAGTAATGTTCTGATTGCCAAAGACTTGAACATTACTCCAATTGGTACAATGGCGCATGAGTTCCTACAAGCATTCCAAGCGCTTGATGTTCGTCTACGTAACTTCCAGAAGTCTGCGCTAGAAACATGGGTGCAGGAATACCGCGGTGACTTAGGAATAGCCTTAACGGACGTTGTCGGTATGGATGCGTTCCTACGTGACTTCGATTTGTACTTTGCCAAACTATTCGACGGTTTACGTCATGACAGTGGCGACCCGTATGAATGGGGCGATAAAGCCTATGCACATTACAAAAAGCTTAAAGTCGATAGCAAAAGTAAAATGCTGACCTTTAGTGATGGTCTAAATATCGAAAAAGCGTGGGATTTGCATAATTACTTCAAAGACCGTTTCCAAGTTAGCTTTGGTATTGGCACCAACTTGACCAATGATATGGGGCAAACTGCGCTGAATATCGTACTGAAACTGGTTGAATGTAATGGTCAATCTGTGGCAAAAATTTCAGATAGTCCGGGTAAAACCATGACGGATAATGATACTTTCTTAGCGTATCTACGTCAGGTATTTGACATCCCAGAAGTTAGCGCTTAAACACAGCATTAGATAAAACTAAAAAAGCCGAATCAATGATTCGGCTTTTTTATATCTAAAATATTGCTAAAGGAATGCAAAAATTCAGAATAATAGTGAAAATGACTTATGCTAAGATCGAATTTAATCGCACAAAATACAACACGAACAACGATGACAGCATCTACACTGAATTTTGGTCTGCTGATTGAAGCGGAAGAATTGGTTCCACATCTTGGTAATGAAGAACTACGGATCGTCGATTTGAGTCGTCGTTCGGTTTATGACCAATTGCATATTCCACATGCACTGCATGTGCAGCCGAAACTGTTAGTGCGCCAAGAAGAACAAGCGATGGGGCTTTTACCTGACCAAGCCGGTTTAGAACAGCTCATCAGCTATCTGAATATCAGTCCAGAACATCATGTAGTAGTGTATGACGATGAAGGTGGGGCATGGGCTGGTCGACTGATTTGGAACTTACATTGCCTCGGTTTTGAAAATACCAGTCTCCTCAATGGTGGCATCCATGCTTGGCTTGGGGCAGGCTTACCAACCTCGTCTGAAATTGAGCAATTTGAACCCGTGAGCCCATTGGTTGAAGTAAGTGCAGAGGCGCGTGCTCAGTATCAAACAGATTATGATGAGCTATTGGCTTGTGTGCAGCAGGAGCAAATCCAAGTATGGGACTGCCGTACCGAAGATGAATATACAGGCCTACGTTTGGCTGCGCGACGCGGCGGTCACATTCCGGGGGCACGACATTTCGAATGGAGTACTGCCCTTAACCGGGAAAATCATTTAAAATTGCATCCTTTAGAACGCACACAACAACGCTTAGAACAATTGGGATTCAATTTAAACGAACCTGTGGTGGTATATTGTCAGTCCCATCATCGGTCGGGCCTAGCTTATATACTGGGACGTTTACTCGGTTGGAATATTCGAGCTTATGATGGTGCGTGGAGCGAGTGGGGCAACCGACTCGATAGTCCTGTGATCACCGGAGAGTTGCCGTCTTGAGCCTTACATCTCAGTTAAAAAAACAAATTTTTATTCAAGCTCAGCGTGTTGTTCCACAGCACAAATTATCACGTATCGTGGGTAAATTGGCTGCGAGTGAAAACCCTGTGGTGAAAAATGCTGTGATTACCGCATTTAAAGCACAGTATGGCGTCGACATGTCGATTGCTGAGCAAAGTAATGCCCTGAAATTTAAATCATTCAATGAATTTTTCACTCGCTCTTTAAAAGAGGGTGTGCGTGAAATTGATAGCAATGCCAATAGTGTTGTTTCACCCGCAGATGGTGCAATTTCTCAACTGGGTAAAATTGAAAATGGTGACGTATTTCAGGCCAAAGGGCAGAAGTTCACCGTTGAAAACCTGATTGCCGATCCACAATTGGCAGAGCCGTTTAAAAATGGGCAGTTTGCTACGGTTTATTTGTCACCAAAAGATTACCACCGTGTACATATGCCATTTGCAGGGACATTGACAGAAACTTTGTATGTACCGGGTGAATTATTCTCTGTAAACCAAACCACTGCTGAAAATATTCCGGGTTTATTCGCTCGTAATGAACGCATGGTCTGCTTATTTGATACAGAAGTTGGTCGTATGGCGGTTGTACTGGTAGGTGCAATGATCGTGGCAGGTATTGAAACCGTGGCTACAGGTAAAGTTAAACCGACAGGGCGTTTGGAACTGAATCAACACGATTTATTCTTAGTAAAAGGCGCAGAATTGGGCCGTTTCTATTTAGGTTCAACAGCGGTTGTATTGTTTGAAGAAAATAAAATGCAATGGGAAGCGACCTTTAAAGCCAACTCCACTGTGGTGATGGGCGAAGCTTTAGGGCATACCATTTAATGAATTCCCTGTCCCTTTAGGAGAGGGTTAGGGAGAGGTTTTTGAGCTAAGCTGATGTATTCAAAAAAAGAATCCCTTCTAACCTCCCTTTATTAAAGGAATGAATAAAAAAAAGCGCCATCAGGCGCTTTTTTTAATTGCAAAATTTAGCGTTTTACGACAATCGAGTCGATACTGCTATGACGTAAAGTTTGCTGTGCAATCACAGCAGCTTCTTGTGAATCATAGGGGCCAGACACGACGCGATACCAAACTTTGCCATTTTCATTACTTTGGATCACATCGGCAGATAAGCCATTTAAAATAATTTCTGCACGACGGGCATCGGCTTGGTCAGGGTCATCATAGCTACGCACTTGCAAAATATAGCTGGCAGGAGCTGGTGTCGTTTCTGTGGCTTCAATACCCGGCTCAGTCGGTGTAGTGGTATCCGTTTCAGGTGCTTCAACGATCACCACGGTTTCTTTGGTATCTGTTTCAGGCACAGCTTGATCTGGAATCGGGGTGACTTGTTGCTGAGGCAACAGATCATAAAAACGGTAATCTTTATTGGTTTCTTCTTGGTAGTGTTCAGAGGTAATTTGACCTTTCGGTTTTACCGGCTCCCATGGTTTCCATAACATCAAGGCCACCAAGAAACTCAACACGATTAAAATGATGACAAGTGTACCTAACCATGCAGGAATCAATGGTTTTTTAGGCTGATTTGGCCGCTCTGATATACCGCGTTGCGTTTTTCCAAACACGAGGAAACCTCTTTAATTGTAATTGTTACGAACCTAGTAGGAACTGACCCAAAACCAAGTTCTGATTATTATATATTACATGACTGTCATGCTGTTTATGTTTAATTTTCACAATTTCAACATCTTCAATTTTTCATAAAAAGATGACTGAATATCCATGAAAATACAGGCTCATAAAGAGCCTGTATAGGCGTCAATGTATATGGTCATACATGGACGGATTCTAACGTATGCTAAGAATTGCTTACATTGATTCAGGCGCACTCACACCCAATAATTCAAGACCATTGCGTAAAACTTGCTGTACATTTACAGACAGTAATAAGCGCGCTTGAGTCAGTTCTGCATCATCACCCAAGACTTTATTTTCGTTATACCAACCATGGAACAACGCCGCCAACTCTTTCAAGTAGTTACCCACTTGGTGTGGTTCATAGCTGTTTGCAGCACGAACCACAATTTCAGGGTAAGCCGCAAGTTTAGCAAGAACTTCAGTTTCAGCTTCTAACTCAAGTTTAGCTGCAAATTGACGTGCAGCTTCAGCAGAGAATTGAACGTCTGTCGCAGCGGCTTTTTCGAGCATACGGCAGATACGTGCGTGTGCGTATTGGATGTAGTACACCGCATTGTCTTTGCTTTGAGACACAGCAAGGTCTAAGTCGAAGTCAATGTGTTGTTCTGATTTACGCATGACATAGTAGAAACGAGCAGCATCGTTGCCTACTTCTTTACGTAAGTCGCGTAAAGTCACGAATTGACCTGAACGAGATGACATTTGAACCATCTCGCCGCCACGCCATAGGCTCACAAATTGAACCAAAAGCACCGTCAATTTTTTAGAATCATAGCCAAGCGCATCAATCGCTGCTTTCACACGTGCGATATAACCGTGGTGGTCTGAACCCCAGATATCAACGATATCGGTATAGCCGCGTTGTAGTTTATTTAAGTGATAAGCAATGTCGGATGCGAAGTATGTAGTTTGACCATTACGACGTTTCACAACACGGTCTTTTTCATCACCAAAATCAGTTGATTTGAACCAGATGTTGCCATCTTTTTCGTATAAGAAACCACGTTGATCGAGCATTTGTAATGCTTCATCAATTTTTTCAGTCAAGGTTGCTTCGCTGAACCATTGATTGAAAGTCACGCCAAATTCACCGAGGTCATCTTTAATGTCATCAAGAATGGCTTTCAGCGCAGCTTGATGGAACACACGATAACCCGCAGCCAAATGGTTTTGTGAATTATGAATTAGGCCATCAATGTGTTTTTCTTTATCGCCTGAAACAACGACTTTATTGCCTTCGCTATCGAGTTCAGCGGCATATTGCACATCTTCTGGAACATCTTTGTAGATGTCGGCAACAGGGCGTACATAAGCATCGCCATCTTTGTCGATAATGCTTTGTGCGATTTCTTTAACGTAGTCGCCTTGATATGCATTTTTAGGGAAGACCAGTTGTTGACCGGTCAATTCTAAATAACGCAAGTAAGTCGATGTCGCCAAGATATCCATTTGACGGCCAGCATCGTTGACATAGTATTCACGGTCAACTTTAGCACCTGTTGCTTCAAGAAGATTGGCAACGGTCATACCGTAAGCTGCGCCACGACCATGACCAACGTGTAGGCTAGACGTTGGGTTGGCTGAAACGAATTCCACTTGAACACGTTTTTCAGCATTGGCCTGAGTGCGACCGAACTGATCTTTCTGAGCTTGAATTTGGTCTAAGACAGCAAAACGTTGGTCAGCATTTAAAAAGAAGTTAATAAAGCCAGGACCTGCAATTTCTGCTTTGCTGATATCTGCGACTTCTGGAAGATTTGCCAGAATTTTTTCGGCTAAATCACGCGGCTTCATACCTGCAGCTTTAGAGGCAATCATGGCAATGTTTGACGCAAAGTCACCGTGGCTTCGGTCTTTGGTTCGGGTCAAATTGCTAGTATTGTTCCAGTCAGTTGGGAGTACACCTTCAGCTTGAAGGGATTGCACTGCATGATCGAGCGCTGCTTGTATTGCCGTATTCATAATCAGTCGAAAAATAAATGTCGCAGAAAAACGGTAAATATAGCAAATTTCAGGCTCTTTAGGTGAACCCATTTGTTGCGAATAAAAAATATTCGATAAAAGTGAAGCATTGCTTATATCGAAGTAAAGCGATATAAGTGGTTTAGCGATTCAGGATCACTGCTTGAGTATATGGACATGTCACAACCCACCCCTAAAATTTTTGGCAATGTGCCGAAGTTAGCTGCACGCTGGGCGCTGATTATCGTGCCGTTTATTTTATCCTGTCTTATGAGCGGTATTATTTCGTTTATTAATATGCTCAGAAATTTAGGGTGGTTTGAGGGATTTCTGACACTATGGCTGCATAATTGGATGATTTCATGGGCAATTGCTTTTCCCATTGTGCTGATTTTATTGCCATTTGTTCGAAAGTTTACAGGCCTGCTGGTTGATATGTCAGGGCCACAGCCACCTGCAAAATAAGACTGCATGTAAGTCACAGTTGAGTAAAACGGTGACTTACTGCATTTCGCTTTAAATATTTATAGGCTATCGCGACAACTTACTGCTTTAGAGAGTAATTCGGCTTTGTTGTTTTGGAAGGTATAGAGTTTTGAGGAATTAAACACTTTAATGACTTTGGCCTGAGCGACAGCGGTTTTAAAGCTTTGGAACTTTTGCTGATGGGCTGTCTCAAACGGATTTCCAAAGTTTTTATTGTCGAGCAGAATTTGAATTTGCCCCACATTTGTATCATGTGCTTTTAGGATCTCTTGGCCATCCGCGTTGCTTATACTGAAAGTTGGGCGCTGAGTGCTGATTTTGCAATTCAATTTGAGGCTCAAGGTAAAATTGTCTGCCGATTTATTTTTGAGGGTAGATGTGCCTTGTTGATCATTTTCAATATAGACCCACTGATTTTTCGGCATATTGGTCAGCAGAGTTTCTAACTGTTGTTGGGTACTTTTGCTGATATCGATAGTGCCTTTTTTATCGATTTCAGGGGCTTTTTCTTTACCGAGCATGCCCATCACTTTGTCACTGACTGTGCTGCTGGTTTTGGAAATGGTCTGGCAAGCACTTAAGCTACTGATGATTAGAATGAAAGGTAGGGTATAGATGGCAGGTAAATGCATAGATTTTATTGTTCTATTAAATTTTCAGATCGGCAAAGTTTAACGGTTCTACGCATAAAGCTCAAACCTGCGGCCAATCTCCTTTGAGGAGGACTGCTGCAGGCGGCTAAAGCAGCCATTCTACACAGGCACGAATAACCCCCAGTGCAAGGCCAATAAAACCACCGACCACGACACCATTGACTCGAATCATATGCAGGTCGCCACCGACTTCGTTTTCGATCTTATCGATCATTTCACGTGAGTCCCATTCGTGTATACGTTCACTGATAAACCGAATGACTTTTTCACTGTATTGGTCGGAGAGATTGATGGCAATATCACTCATTTTTTCATTCAGCAATTGGCGTACAGCAACGTTAGAGACAAGATTTTCGCCTACTTGTTGAATGGCGACACGTAGGTTTTGTGCAATCCCAGAGTCGGGTTTTTCTAAATCAGAACGAATCGCATCGCATAAAATCACCACTGCACCACTGATAAAATTCAACATTTGTGGACTATCGAGCATGGCATCTTTGGTGCTATTTAGGCTTTGGCTGGCAACACTCTGATTGTCCGCCAGTTGCTGCATAAGCTGCTGTGCCATGTCCTCGATTTTACGGCGCCACGGATGTTCATGGTCGGCAAGCATGGACTCGACACGACTGACCAGTGAATCAATGGTGCGCTGTTGTACATCAATACCAATCCAACTCGCACCTTTGGCGAGCTTCCAAACTCCAAGTTCTTTAAACAATTGACGTGATAAATCACGGGTTTGTTCAGGGTGTTGTAGCATCCAATCATGGGCTAAATCCAGTCCACGTTGCAGGACATCTTGATGGAAGTCATTTTCTAAAACTGCCCGTAGCATTTCACTGGCAAGATGGTTGACTTGCGTATTGCGTACCCATTGCACGCTGTTATTTTGGATAAATCGTCCAATTTGTTCCTGACCGACAAATTCAAAAATTTTCGGTACCGTTTGCTGAATGACTTGGGTCACTTGAGCATTATTGTGCGGATTGGCCAACCATTTCCCGACGGCAAGAGAGAGATCCGTCTCCGCTAAGCTTTTTTCAACCACTTGTGGTGAAAGAAAATTCTCCTGAACAAAGCGGCCCATTGACTCGGCAATGCGTGCTTTATTACGAGGAATAATTTCTGTGTGGTCACGTAAAAATTTAGGAATCGGAATCCGACCAAAGGGATTGCGAAATAAAACGGTTATCGCATACCAGTCTGCCAAACCACCAACCACTCCAGCTTCTGCTGAAAGCATCAAAATATGAATGAGCCAGACGTATTCGGGCAGCAATTTAGCTGCGATCATCAATGCAATCCACGCCAGCACAGCCACCACCAAAGCAATGGTGGCAAAGCGTTTACTGCGTTGCAGACTGGGTGAAACAGCGGGCTGTTCAATTGGGTTCATCAATGATCGGGTCTCTATGGGTTGACTTATTTGGTGGCAGGCTCAGCGGCTACAGGCAAAGGATTTCCTTGGCTGTCTAAACCATATTTAGCCCCGAGTGATTGCAAAATCAAGCGAGCATCAAAGGCATCCTGAGGGGCTTTGGCACGATCTTTATAGCAAGTAATACTGTAGGAAACTTGAGTTGGATCGAGTGTGACCACCTGTGGAACGTCATAAAACGGGCCTGGCCAAAAACCAGGATGGCGACGGTAATAGCCATATGGATAAGGCATTGGGTCTGGGTAAATCACCGCTTGGCGCGGCGGTTTTTGACTCCGATTACTCGGGTCATCCATGACTTTAAAATATTGAAAGCCATTGTGTAGGGTGGTTTGAGCGGCTTTAACCAAGGTGATTTCTTCGGCAGTACCATAGCTCATATTGGGTCTAGCTTGAAAGCTAATACGATAGCTTTGCGCATTTAATGGTGTCGCAGAATATTGACCGAGTTGTTCAAAGGTCAAAGGTTTTGATGGGGTGCTTGCACAGCCGGTGAAGCCCAGTGCTGCGGTTATGGCTGCTGCGATAATGAGTTTGTTCATGCGCATACTCCTGTTTAGTCGGTTCATGGCAAGGGGAGATACTGGCCAAAAGCCGTCAATTAAAAGCTAGAATTGGGCTGGGTTAAAAATTCCAATTCCTCTGCTGTGGATGTTCTGCCCAATACCGCATTGCGATGAGGGTAACGTCCAAATCGATCGATAATCACTTTATGCTTTTTTTCAAATTCTAAGTTGATCGGATTGCCCAGTTGCTCAAATAATTTTAACGCGCTTTGATGGATTTTTGTCGATTCGCTATGCATAAAGGGCATATATAAAAATGAGCGCTGTTGAGGGCTTAATTGTAGATCTAAACCCTGCGCGATAGCTTCTTGTGCAAGCGCCAAAGCCAGTGCATCTTGGGCAAAAGCCAAGCCAGAGTCACGGAATAAATTTCGAGAAAATTGATCTAAAACAATAATTTCAGCCAATCGACCTTCGGCAGTAGTACGCCATTGCCACAGTTCTGCTTGACTGGCCGCTTGATGGATGTCTTTAAACTTTTTTTCGATTAAAACATCAAAATTATTGCTTTTAGCGAACCAATTGGGCTGATTTTCTGGGTTAAACCAAAATTCGAGAATATCTTGATAATTCATAAGTTTTAAGCATTATTAGCATATATTTGTTTATAAAATCACAAATTTCAAATGTCATATAGAGTAAGTTTGTGATAAAAAATTGCCAAAATAAAATCACGGTTTGTCTCAAAACTATACAGTGGGTCATATGCCCACTTCAAATCGCGTTATACTGATATAAACTGATGATTTTATTTTAGTAGTTTCTTCCATTTAAGCGAGATAGCAATGAGTCAACCCGAATCGACCTCTCAAGACATTTTACCGACTTGGGTAGATTCTTCGCTGATTAAAGGAATGTTGCGCGGTATTGAGCGTGAAAGCTTACGTATGCAAAGCAACGGTTTCTTGTCTCAGGCCGACCATCCCCAAGCCTTGGGTGCGGCTTTGACTCATCCGCATATTACGACAGACTATTCTGAAGCTTTAATGGAATTTATCACACCGCCAAAAGAAACCATTACAGAGGCGTTGAATTATCTGCAAGATATTCATGCTGTTGCGCATACGCATTTGGAACATGGTGAAAAACTTTGGCCTTTGTCGATGCCATGCATGTTGGATAAAGACGAAGACAGTATTCGTTTAGCGCAATATGGCAGCTCGAATATAGGACGTTTTAAAACCTTGTACCGTCGTGGTTTAGGGGTGCGCTATGGTCGCCGTATGCAGACCATTTCAGGGGTGCATTATAATTTATCCTTCCCAGATCATTTCTTTGAAGCACTACAACAGCACGAAACTGACGATGCCCTCAAAGCATTGAGCTTACAGGATTATCGCAGTCACCGTTATTTTGGCCTGATCCGTAATTTTATTCGTTTAACGCCATTGGTGATGTTTTTGGTTGGGGCGAGCCCGTCGGTGTGTAAATGTTTTATGACTGGACGTGAACATCAGCTGTTACCGCTCTTAAAAGGCACGTTATTTTTACCTTATGCAACGGCACTGCGTATGGGAAATTTTGGCTATCAAAATTCAGCACAAAAACAGTTAGGGATTCACTACAACGACATTCAGGCGTATTTAGAAGGTTTGCAAAAAGCGGTGCATACCCCATATGCCGCATTTAGTCATTTAGGTTTAAATGATGAACAGGGCGAACCGATTCAAATTAATGACCATGTGTTGCAAATTGAAAATGAATACTACAGTTTGGTTCGTCCGAAACAAGTGCCGCAGGATGGTGAAACACCGTCTGAAGCCCTGCAAAATCGTGGCGTAGGTTATGTTGAATTACGTGCGGTAGACGTCAATCCTTATAGCCCGATTGGGATCAATGAAGACACGGCAGGCTTGCTCGAAGTGGTGGCTTTATACTGTTTATTGCAAGACAGCCCAGCATTGTTAGATGCCGAACAAAATGAAATTGAGAAAAATCAGGCGGAAGTAGTAAACCGTGGTCGTGCGCCAAACGCAGTGATTTTACAGCAAGGCCAAGCGATTCCAATTGAAACATGGTGTCGTACACATGTTGCAGCGATGCAACCGTTGGCTGAATTGCTGGATGATTCTTACAACACAGATATTTACACTCAGGCAATGGCTGTGATGCAATCACGCATCGATGAAGTCGATGAAACATTGTCGGCACGTATGATTAGCGATACTTTAGAACAAGGTGGAACTTGGGGCTTTGGTAGCTTTATGGCCTTACAACATGCTGAAGTGTATGAGCAGCATGTCTTGAGCCCTGAAACTGCAGCATATTTTGCACAAGCTGCTGAGCAGTCTTTAGAAAAACAGGCTCAACTTGAGCAAGATTGCACCTTGAGTTTTGAAGAATATTTGAAAAACTTTAGATAAAAAATTTTAAGAGGATTTACCATGAAATGGAGTTTCCGCTTCGTGAGTGGTTTGTTGTTTTTAGCCAGCGTGATCGGTATGTCTTTTGCGCTGTTTTTAGAACATGTACAAGGCTTAGAACCTTGTCCGTTATGCGTATTCCAACGTATTGGTTTGATTGGACTCGGCATCATTTCATTGATTGCATTGATTCACAATCCAGCATCGAATTGGGGTAAACGCATTTACGCATTGTTGGGGACACTATCAATTCTATGGTCTGCTGGGGTGGCTGCGCGTCATATTTGGCTGCAAAACTTACCGCCAGACAAAGTACCTAGCTGTGGCCCAGGACTGGATTATTGGGTAGAAACGCTGCCTTTAAAATCGGTCTTTGAGCAAGTACTGACCGGCTCTGGTGAATGTGCCAAAGTGGATTGGACCTTCTTGGGACAATCCTTACCGGTTTGGTCATTGGTGTTTTTTGCAGTCTTAACTTTGCTCAGTCTTTGGCAGTTATTGCGTAAATACCCAAGCAAACCAGTGCCACGTTTACGTGATAAATTTTAATTCAGTGATACTAAAAAAGCCCTCAGTTGAGGGCTTTTTTTACGCATACACATGGTAGAAATTTTACTTTAGGTTAGGGCAATGCCTTCCATACTTTCCAAGTCCATCATAAATTCATAGATATGATCACAAGCTTTATCGTCATTGTTTGGATAGAACCAATGCACGATTTGCTCGGCCACTTGAGGGTGATGCTGAATTTCAAAATGGTTCAGGCCATAAAAAATCGCTTTATGTGAATCTGGCACTTTAAGCTGATAACGTGCATTTGGGTGTTCCCCTAAGGCACTTTTCACGCTGACCAAGTAATCTCCAATCACATGTCGCGTTTTATTGCGACGATGTTCATATTCAATGGTCCCTGCCACGAGGTAGGTATTGATATGTGATGGAATCGGGGCAGGTTTACGGTTGTCGTCCATGAGTCCAATGCGGACATCATTATGTTCCCAATCATCATCACGCACGCTGCCATAGCGCAAATCTAAAATGCCGTTACTGCGAATATTCACCACGTGACCTACGATTTTGACCAAGGGGAAACGCCCCAATTGATCTTGCAAATGAAATCCGACACGTTCAAGTACCGCACCATGATGTGGTGAGCCCAAGCAGACTAGATTTTCAACTTGATGAATCCATTGATACATATTTTGTTTGCCATAAAAAATGGCACTACGGGACACTAAGCCCCCCATACTATGACCAATTAAGTCGATACTGGTAATACCGGGGTTGCGACGGACCAAATCTTCTAATGTATTGGCAAGGCTGCGGCCATTGGTCGAAATACGACGACCCGTGTTGTAATTTAAATACAGCATGGTGTTGTGGTCACGTTGTGACAGTAATTTTTCACCAATGCCGCCATATTTGGCTGTCGACCATGACAGATGATTCATGCAGAGCCCATGAATCAACAGGGTAATACGACCGGTTAATTCGCCTTTTTGTACCGCACCATAATGGTCGTAAACCACCATTGGTAAGGCCATCGGGTTGTGATATTTCAGTAAATAGTCGCCCAAGACCCCATTCAGCGCGCCCACTAAAAAATGTAAAGACGGCGTGAGCGGTTTGTCGTGTAAGCGTGGGAATTTTTCAATAATGCTACGCAGCGTTGGTGCGAGTAAATAATTGCCATAATTGAAAAAGGTGTTGTAAGAAAATTCGTAAATCCGTGCAATGGTCGGCTGCTTATGAAAGGCTTTCGAGCCTTGTTCGCTCATTCCAAAAATACTGATTAAAATTTCACGTTGAATGTTTTTGATCAAGTCATGCACGACATCACTAAAACGCATTGTCACGAGTTGTGCCAAACCTTCCAGCACATCTGCTTGACTGGGTGGTGTGCGGTCCCATTTACAATAGGTTTCATGCAATGGTGTTAAGCTAGGCATAATGTTCCTATCCTTACATTCAATGCTATCCCTCGATTGTATTTATTACTGGAATAGCCTGAAGTTTCATTGTTTATTTTATAAAATTCTCACGAACAGCTTTTACAATACCGATAACAGACCTGTCGGTGAATGCCTTTTGTCTGACAATTTTACTAAAAATTCAAATTTAGAAAATGTGACGCAGTTAGCACTTATATGCCACTTTTAAAGCAATTTAAAGATCAATTTGGAATCAAAATGATGAATATTGTGTATTTGCATGGTTTTCAAAGTAACTCAAATTCAGTGAAAGGACAGATACTGCGGCGCCATTGCGCAGACTTAAATGGTGTGCACGTGCATTTGCCAGATTTGAATATGCCACCGCTACAGGTAATGCAGCAGATGTCAGAGCTGATTGAAGGTTTGGATGATGTGGTTTTGGTGGGCAGCAGTTTAGGTGGTTTTTATGCGACGCAGTTGATGGCACGGCATCATATTCCTGCAGTGCTCATCAATCCTGCGGTCTATCCATGGCAATTATTTCGTGATTTATTTGGCGAGACGGCATTACCCTATCAGGTGACTGAAACGTGGTGCTTGGATGATGCACAGCTAAATCAAATGCAGGCTTTGGCGGTATCTAAGGTTGAGAACGCAGATCAACTGTTGGTCTTGCTCCAACAAGGCGATGAAACCTTGGATTATCGAGATGCCGCTGGTTTTTATAGTGCGGCTCAAGCCGGCATGGCCATGTTGATCACTGAGGTGGGTGGAACACATGGCATGGATGATTTTGCAGAAAAAATACCGATGCTCTTGCAGTTTTTGTCCGATGCTGTCAAAAATATGCCTAAATAAAATGATCCAATCCAAATGCTGAAAAGCTAGATCCAACATACAAAAAATGGGCAGTTACGACATCATTTGACGTTTAAATTGTTTAAGAAAATGGCGGCTGATCGCAAGAGATATGCATTTTAATAAAAAAGCATATACTGTAGCGCTTGAAGAAATGTTTTAACCAAAAAAGCAGGGAATTTTGCAACGTGACGCAATATACGGCTCAATCACTTGAAGTTTTATCTGGCCTAGATCCGGTACGTCGTCGTCCGGGGATGTATACAGACACTACACGACCAAACCATTTGGCGCAGGAAGTGATAGATAACGCCGTCGATGAAGCGCTTGCAGGACATGCCAATAAAATTACCGTGACAGTGTATAAAGATGGCTCATTGTCAGTTGAAGATAATGGTCGTGGGATGCCAGTTGACATCCATCCTGAGTATGGTCAAAGCGGGATTGAAATCATTCTGACCAAACTGCATGCCGGCGGTAAATTCAGCACAGACAATTATCAATTTTCAGGTGGTCTGCATGGTGTAGGGATTTCTGTCGTCAACGCATTGTCCAACCGTGTTGAGGTGGAAGTTCAACGTCATGGCAACCTGTATAAAATGGCTTTTGAACACGGTGAACCAGTTGCGTCACTGGAAGTGTTAGAAGGTAAATGTGCCAAACGTGCGACAGGAACGACCGTGCATTTTTGGCCTGAAGCGAAATATTTTGACTCACCTAAATTTGCCTTAAAAGCGCTTAAACATAATTTAAAAGCCAAAGCAGTATTGGCAGCCGGTCTACAAATCATTTATGTCGATCAAATCAATAACGAAAAAATTGAATGGCAATTTGAAAATGGTCTGGTCGACTATTTGATGGATGAGCTACAAGACCGTGACATCGTTCCTGTTCCTGCATTTGTGGCGACTAGTGAAGCTGAACGTGCTAGTGCTGAATTTGCCATTTGCTGGAACGTTGAAGGCGGCGAACAGATTCAAGAAAGTTATGTCAATTTGATTCCAACTGCGCAAGGCGGTACACATGTCAACGGTTTACGTTCGGGTGTGACAGATGCGATTCGTGAGTTCTGTGAATTACGTAACTTATTGCCGCGTAATATGAAGCTGTCTGCTGAAGATGTGTGGGATGGCGTCAACTTTATTCTGTCTTTAAAATTCCAAGAGCCGCAATTTTCGGGTCAAACTAAAGAACGACTTTCAAGCCGTGAAGCCTCTGGTGTGGTGTTAAATATTGCCAAAGATGCCTTTGCACTGTGGCTGAATCAAAACTCCGATATTGCTATGCAACTGGCAGAAATGGTGATTGCCAAGGCCGGTCGCCGTTTAAAAGCTGCGAAGAAAGTTGAACGTAAAAAGATCGTTTCAGGTCCAGCTTTACCGGGTAAATTGGCTGACTGTGTGGGCCATACCCTCGAAGAATCAGAACTGTTTATTGTGGAAGGGGATTCTGCAGGTGGTTCTGCCAAGCAAGCACGTGATAAGAACTTCCAAGCGATCATGCCGATCCGTGGTAAGATTTTAAATACTTGGGAAGTGTCATCAGACGAGGTCTTAGCATCGCAAGAAGTACATGATATTGCGATTGCGATTGGTGTAGATCCAGGCAGTGACGACTTGTCAGAACTTCGTTATGGCAAGATTTGTATCTTGGCCGATGCGGACTCTGATGGTTTGCACATTGCGACTTTACTCTGCGCATTGTTCGTCAAACATTTCCATACTTTGGTTGAGGAAGGACATCTGTTTGTGGCGATGCCACCGCTGTTCCGTATAGATGACAATAAAGATGTGCACTATGCCTTGGATGAAGATGAACTAGAAAGCATCTTAAAGAAATGTAAAACCAAAAATCCTCAAATCACACGATTTAAAGGATTGGGCGAGATGAACGCGAGTCAGCTGCGTGAAACGACTATGGATCCCGATACACGTCGTTTAGTGCAACTGGACTTGGATGACGTACAGTTTACTTCAGGTTTACTCGACAAATTATTGGCGAAGAAGCGCTCTTCAGACCGTAAATATTGGTTGGAACAGAAGGGTAATTTGGCCGATTTAGCGGTTTAAAATTGCAACAAGGAAAAAACCACGCAAGTGGTTTTTTTTTGCTTCAAATTTAGGAAAAGCTGCATGATTTGTGTGCCAAAACACCGTGTTTTTTGAAAAACGTCGCAAAATTGTTCAATTATAGGTCAAATGTTGGATACAAGTTTGTATGCATCTTTGCGGTGATTTTACGATTTTTGAATCGACCCATAAAAAATTAAAAGCAAATTTTATGATTGTAACTATGTGAAAAATAACATTTAAAAATAAATAAAAGCACTCAATCAAAATAAAAAATAAGGCTTGGCACAGTTATTGAATTGCTCTGTTGTGATGAAAGACAACAAATGCATTTTAAAAATGTGAATTACAAGCTTAGGTTGGGAGTGTGAATAATGTTTCAACGCAATGTATTTGCTAAAAGTATTTTAGCGGCAACGATGACTGGGGCGATTGCTTTAACGGGCTGTTCAAAACCTGCAGAAGAAAAAACAGAAAGCGCTACATCAGAACCAAAAGCCGCTGCAGCAAGTGGCGATACTATTAAAGTCGGGATCTTACATTCGCTGTCAGGCACGATGGCGATCTCAGAAACTTCTCTAAAAGATACGGCCTTGATGGCGATTAATGAAATTAATGCCAATGGCGGGGTATTGGGCAAAAAACTAGAACCTGTGGTGGTGGATCCGGCATCGGACTGGCCACTATTTGCGGAAAAAACCCGTCAGTTGATTACCCAAGACAAAGTAGCCGTGATTTTTGGTTGCTGGACGTCGGTATCTCGTAAGTCGGTTTTACCCGTGGTTGAAGAATTAAATGGCTTATTGTTCTACCCTGTTCAGTATGAAGGTCAGGAACAGTCTAAAAATATTTTCTACACAGGTGCAGCACCGAATCAGCAAGCGATTCCTGCTGTTGAATATCTGATGAGTGAAGAGGGTGGTAAGGCAGAACGCTTTGTACTATTGGGCACAGACTATGTTTACCCACGTACCACCAACAAAATCTTACGTGCATTTTTGAAGTCGAAAGGCATTGCCGATGCAGACATCATGGAAGAATATACCCCATTTGGTCATAGCAACTATCAAACCATTGTGGGCAATGTGAAGAAGTTTGCGGCAGGGAAAAAGACTGCTGTGATCTCGACCATTAACGGCGATTCAAATGTGCCGTTCTATCGTGAATTGGGCAACCAAGGCATCAAAGCTGCGGATATTCCAGTGATGGCGTTCTCTGTGGGTGAAGAGGAATTACGCGGTATCGATACCAAGCCGCTGGTAGGACACTTGGCGTCGTGGAACTACTTCATGTCGGTGAAAAATCCAGTGAATACTGAATTCACCAATAAAATGAAGCAGTATGCCGTGGAATACAAACTGCCAAATGCCGATAAATTTGTGACCAATGACCCGATGGAGGCTACCTATGTCGGCATCAATATGTGGAAACAAGCGGTAGAAAAAGCAGGAAGCACAGATGTCGATAAAGTGCGTGAAGCTATGGCCGGCCAAGAATTTAAAGCGCCATCGGGCTATACCTTGCAAATGGATGCGTCGAACCATCATTTGCATAAACCAGTCATGATTGGTCAGATCCGTGCCGATGGTCAGTTTGATGTGGTGCACAAAACCGCAAAAACCATTGCTGCAGAGCCATGGAGCCCGTACATCCCGAAATAATTCAATCCAAATGCCTACTGCCATTGTGTAGTGGGCATGTTTTGATGTGATCCCTAGATGGGGTTGTTCTATTACTCAATAGGGATGCTTATAAGATGAAAAAATTACGCAATTTCCCGATCCTTTTTCTATTCCTGAGCCAATTATTCTGTCTGCAAATCGTGCATGCAGAAACTGCAGCGGATGTGGTGTCTACGGTGCAATCTGTGCAGCAAGGTGACGCCATTCAGCAATTTGTTCGCGGGAGTTTTACCGAGCGCCGCAGCTTACTCAATCAATGGCCGGGCGATATTGAATCCTTAGATCAGTTGGCCGCATTGGTCGAAAAAGACCAGTTATATAGTGGTCAAAGCGGTCAAACCTATATTTTAGAAACTGACGAAAAATTATTGAGCTATCCTGATTTGCAAACCGTGACGGATTGGCCTGCCGATTTATCTCAAGTCACCTTGGTGAATACCCTTCGTAAAGCCTTAACGTTTGCGCAAGCGAAAGAAAAGCTGCAATCGGATGATTTAAACCAACGTTTGGATGCAATTGATATTTTAGAAAATAACTTGGCTGAGTTGGATGTTAAAAATATTAATCAATTGTATTTAAATGAAAAAAATAACAAAGTTAAAGCCCGTTTAGCGCAGCTCAAAGCACGCTTGGATTATCAAAACCCTGATGTTTTACAAAAAATACAGGCGGCCAAAGTGCTGCAAGATTCTAACCGTCCCGATGTGTTGGCGATGGTGGAACAGGAATTACAACAAGCCAACCTGCATCCTGAGTTAAAAGCCGCACTGACAGAAGCCAAGAGCAATATTAAAACTCGTATTCAGGCCAGTGAATGGACTGGACATGTCTTTTCAGGTCTCAGCACGGCCAGTATTTTACTACTGGCGGCGTTGGGCTTAGCCATTACGTATGGTCTGCTAGGCGTGATTAACATGGCGCATGGTGAACTGATCATGATCGGGGCCTATACCACTTATGTGGTGCAAAGCCTGTTTAAGAGTCTTCTCAGTAGCTATGTCGATTGGTACTTGATTGCCGCGATTCCTGCTGCATTTATTGTAAGTGCTTTGATCGGCATGTTGATTGAACGTACTGTTATTCGTCCCTTGTATGGCCGTCAATTGGAAACACTATTAGCCACCTTTGGTGTGAGCTTAATTTTAATGCAAGTGGTGCGCATGGTTTTTGGTGCGCAGAACGTTGAGGTGTCGAATATTTCATGGCTGTCAGGGGGCATTGCTGTGACACCGAGTCTGATGCTGCCTTATAACCGTATTGCCATTATTGGCTTTACCGTTGCGGTACTCCTATTACTGGTTTACTTGCTGAATAAAACCCGCTTTGGTTTATTTGTTCGTGCCGTGACGCAAAACCGTCAAATGGCACAGGCCGTAGGTATCCGTTCTAGCCGCATTGACATGATGGCTTTTGGTTTAGGTTCGGGGCTTGCAGGTCTAGCAGGCTGTGCCTTAGCACAAGTCGGCAATGTCGGTCCTGATTTAGGACAAAACTATATTATCGATGCGTTCTTGGTGGTTGTGGTGGGTGGTGTTGGCCAAGTATGGGGCGCAGTACTGGCTGCATTAGGTCTAGGTGTTAGTGGCACAGTGCTGGAAATCGGCATGGGTGCAGTCTTAGCGAAAATTATTCTACTGGTTCTTGTGATTTTGTTTATTCAAAAACGTCCACAAGGTTTGTTTGCCATCAAAGGCCGTTTTGTGGAGTAAGCGCATGAAAATCACTTCGTTATTATCGGATAAACCCTATAGCGGTATGGCGATTGCCGTGTGCTTTGCCATTTTGCTGATTTTACCTTGGTTACATGTATTACCCGCCGATTCAGCACTGCATTTATCAGCGTATTGGGTCACGCTCATTGGCAAAATTATGTGTCTCGCCTTGGTGGCATTGGCCTTAGATTTGGTTTGGGGCTATGCCGGCATTTTAAGCTTGGGGCATGGTTTGTACTTTGCCTTGGGCGGCTATGCCTTTGGCATGTATCTCATGCGTGAAGCGGCAGGCGATGGCTTACCCGACTTTATGCGCTTTTTGAGTTGGACCGAGCTACCGTGGTACTGGATGGGTACTGAACATATCGTGTGGGCATTGGCTTTGGTGGTTTTGGTCCCAGGACTGATTGCCTTCATTTTTGGCTTCTTTGCCTTCCGCTCAAAAATTAAAGGCGTGTATTTTTCAATTATTACCCAAGCCATGACCTTTGCTGCGGCGCTACTGTTTTTCCGCAATGAAACCGGCTTTGGCGGTAACAACGGCTTTACCGGTTTTAAAACCATTTTGGGTATGGATATTACCTCTGCACCAATGCGTGCAACCTTATGTTTCCTCACTGCGCTGACTTTGCTGGTCTGTTTTGTCGGCTTACGCCACCTGATGAATAAACCCTATGGTCGTGTACTCGGTGCAATTCGTGACAGTGAAAACCGTTTGCAATATTTAGGTTACCGCACCTTATGGTACAAGCTCTCTGCATGGGTGTTGTCTGCCGTGATCGCAGGGATTGCAGGCGCTCTGTATGTACCCCAAGTTGGCATTATTAACCCGAGTGAGATGAACCCTGTCAATTCGATTGAAATGGCGGTGTGGGTGGCTGCAGGTGGTCGCGGTACGCTGATTGGCCCGATACTGGGTGCAGGTTTGATCAACGGGATGAAGACCTATTTCACGGTGGCTTATCCAGAGGTATGGCTATTGATTTTAGGTGCGCTGTTTATTGTGGTAACGATATTCCTGCCAAATGGCGTGATTGGGCTATTAGAGCGGTTTAAAAAGGAGCGCAGCGAATGAATGATCAATGGGTTCAACCGCATGGCGGTCATGCCGCAGAAGGTTATGGACGACCGAAAGAGCAGGGTGCGGACTTCAGTCACGGGATAGCCCTGTATTTGGAAAAAGTCAGCGTCTGGTTTGATTCTTTCCGCGCATTAAATGATTTATCGTTATATATCAAAGAAGGTGAGCTGCGCTGCATCATTGGTCCCAATGGTGCAGGCAAAACCACGCTGATGGATGTGATTACCGGTAAAACTCGTCCGACAGAAGGTTCGGCTTTTTTTGGGCAAACCTATGATTTGGCAAAAATGAGCACGGAGCAAATAGCAGAAGCCGGAATCGGTCGTAAGTTTCAAAAGCCAACCGTATTTGAAAATTTTACCGTGATGGAAAATCTGTTATTGGCTGCACCTAAAGATAAACGGGTGAAAAAGAGTTTTTTCAGCAAACTCGATCCAGATGCGCAAAACGCCTTGGACGAATCTTTAGCACAAATCCGCTTAGAAGAATTGATCCATAAACCGGCAGGGCTGTTGTCACATGGTCAAAAGCAGTGGTTAGAAATAGGCATGCTACTGATGCAGCGCCCAAAGTTGATTTTGCTGGATGAACCTGTAGCAGGGATGACCGATGCTGAAACAGAGCGCACTGCAGAGCTATGTTTAGAGTTAAAAAAGAACCACACCCTTATCGTGGTTGAACATGACATGAGCTTTATTGACACCATCAGTGAAAAAGTCACCGTGTTGGCGCAAGGTGCGATTTTGGCAGAGGGTACATTGGCCGAAGTCCAAGCCAATGAAGATGTCATTGAAAAATATCTCGGACGTTAAGGAGCAGACCATGTTAGAAGTCAAAGACGTCAATCAGTTTTATGGTGGCAGTCATATTTTAAGAGATGTGACATTTGCCGCTCCTGTGGGCGCATGTTCGGTGGTGCTCGGGCGAAATGGTGTGGGTAAAACCACCCTCTTAAAATGTTTAATGGGCATTTTACCGATCAAGTCAGGGCAGATCCTACTGGATGGCAAAGATATTTCTAAGCTAAGTCCAGAACAGCGTGTACGTGAAGGCTTAGCTTATGTACCGCAAGGGCGGGATATTTTCTCGACCTTGACCGTTGAAGAAAATATTTTGATTGGGATGGCAAAATTTAAAGGCGCTAAAACCCGAAAAGTGCCAGAACATCTCTATGAGATTTTCCCCGTATTGGATGAAATGAAACATCGACGAGGTGGAGATTTATCTGGAGGTCAGCAGCAGCAATTGGCGATTGCCCGTGCGCTTGCTTCCGAACCGCGGGTATTGATTTTAGATGAACCGACTGAAGGCATTCAGCCCTCGATTATTAAAGACATTGGTCGTGTGATTCGTCAGTTAGCTGATGGCGGAGAAATGGCGATTGTTTTGGTTGAACAGTTTTATGATTTTGCAGAAGAACTGGCAGATGAATATACCGTGATGGCGCGGGGGCAAGTGATTGCACAAGGTGTCGGTAGTGAAATGCCCGAAAAAGGCATTCGGGAACTGGTGGCGATTTAGGTTGTTTAATACCCTCTTTTGCTCCATATTTTGGGGCAAGAGAGGGGGTAGGTATTTTACTCACGGCTGTAATGCTTAAAGGGAGGAAATTTTTATGTGGATTAAAGTTCAATGTTTTCAGGCCAAAGAAAATAGCCACCATATTGATTGGGCTTGAATTCTCCTCCAATGAATTTACCTGAATCTGTAAGCGTATGCTTACCTTCTGCTTTTTCTTCAAGTAACCCTTTACTCACCAATAGTTCTAATAATTCAGGGGTTTTTAATTTGTGCTTTGCGGCGAGTTTTGAACTGGTTAATTTAGATTGTAAAAGTGATTCTTCTTCATTTTTTTCAATAGTAGGTTTTTCTGCTTTCACCTCATCTAAAGTAATGCGTACTTCATCACTGATGCGAATAATACGTTGGGCTTCTTCATAGGCATCTTTAAAGACTTCATCATCTTCGTATTTACGAACTAAAATCCCCATTTCATTGTTATTTACTTGGCTAAATTCATAAAGATTTAAACTTGAAATAATGCATTCACCTTCATTTAAATAGCACTTTGCATGCAAATTTTTACAAAAGCTCACGCGGACATAATCCAGTTTTTGCATCCATTTTATTTCATCTGGATGTAAGTCACTCTTACCGTAGACAATACGAATATCAATTTTCATACGGTCTTTATCTTCAAGAAGCTCCTTAATACGGTCATTTAAACGTAAATAGGGGCTGATTAAAATCAAACGCTCTTTGGCATTTTTGATTAACTCTTCAAGAAAGAAGTTAGTGCCACTGGTATTTAAGAATTTTGCCATTTATCCCCCTGATTAATTTTGATAATTTTAAATTTTAGCGCATAAAATTCATACTTTGAAATAATTCGCTTTTAAACTTTAGACATGCATTTGTTTTTTGATAGCAGGTGGTCTAATTGAATTGGCGGTAAGCATAGTAATAGTGAGTTACTTATGATTTCAGTCGGAATAGATTGGGCTATACATGAATTGAATAAGTCAGCTGATATACAAAAAATTGTATAATTATTGCTCAATAAAAGTTAATCTTAACTAAATACATAACAAGAAGATAAGAATATGGACGCGATATTATATTTGATCCCACCGAATGATTTGGAAACTCTGATTTTAGAAGCAGAAACCCCTCAAGATGTCTTGGATTCACCTTTTGTACAACACTCCTTTTTTTTAGGGGAAGCGTGGCAAGAGTTGAATCCATTATTAAGCGTGAACAGTGATTCAGCTGCGGCACTGAGTTATGCCATTCAGGCAGAACATCCTTTGTCAGAGCGACGACCGGGACTGAGCCTTGCAGTGCATTACAATACTGTAGTTCGCGTTGCAGAAATCCATCCGGCATTACAACAGTTAAGCGTGGATGAAATCAAAAAACGTTATTTGGTCACGATTGCAGAAACCGCACCTGAGCAAGAGCTCAAATTGGCCGAATTAAAACTGCTTTTTTTACAGTTACAAGACCTTTATCGTGATGCAGCGCGTCATAATTTATCGGTGCTGAGTGTGATTCAAGATGGTATTCGTTTGGATAAATTACCATAAACACAGCTCAACACGGGCTATAACTGAAGTTGCATCAGGACGAGATCACGCCATTCACCAAACTTTTGTCCCACTTCAGGCATATAACCTGTTTGCTTAAAGCCTAATTTTTTGTGTAGGGCAATCGAGGCGCTATTGCCGTGGTCAATGCCTGCAATCATGACATGCATATTTTGGCTTTTGGCATGCTGAATCAGATGTTCTAATAATTGCTGACCAAGACCGAGTCGAGCATAGTTTGGGTCAATATAGACAGAGTGCTCAACAGTATGTCGATAGCCAGCAAAATGACGGAATGAACCATAGTCAGCATAACCCGCGATTTGATGCTGTTCTTGATCTTCAATCACCACAAAAGGAAAATTTTGCTTTTGAAAATCCAGCAATTTCTGTTGAAAAGAGTCAAGGGTATAAGCTTGATCATTCCATGTCGCAAAGCCGTTGAGAACTTCATGATTATAGATTGCGAGAATGGCCGCTAAGTCTTGTGGAGTTGCAGGTCGAATGAGAAAAGACATGCGCAAATTTCTGATAAAAATAAAGTCAATTTAAAAACTTAGGCATAAAAAAAGCAAGGTGATGAACCTTGCTTTTTTCTTCATAGCGTTCTGAGTTGAACTTAGAAGTGGTATTTCACCAAAGCGCTGACATCGTTTTGGTCCTGACCTTTCAGGCCATATTTGTTGTTCCAAACCGAGTGTTCAACACCTACGTAGAGCTTAGTCTTAGGAGAGATATGCTTACCGATATTCCATTTATATTGGCTTGTCCAGTTTAATTCACTAGCTTGCGCCCCTTTTTCAGCTGTTGACCAGTCAAGGAAAGCATCTACTAGAAAATCTTCAGAGCCAATTTTAAATGGCACAGCATAAGTGATCGTCATTTGATAATCATCTTTAGTACCGGCTGATTTAGAATCATTATCGGCTTTATAGAAGTTGATGTTTGCATACTGTGTATATGGAATGTCTAAAGCAAAGCCAATACCATACAAGAAGTTATTAAACTCAGAATTTTTGTCGTAGCCGGCATTATGTTCCCAAGTCGTTGCAATCAGAACGTCTTTGATCGGCCCCATAGAAAGGTCTTTACCAGAAACTTCGCCTAAGCTAAGGCGCGGTGCAAGCTCAAGGTAAGTCGATGCTTCATCATCTTTGTCCCAAGCTTGGTCAACGAAGAAGAATACATCTGAATATTTCAGTTTAGCGGCATATTCTGCTGTGATCGTTTTCTGTTCATTGTTGTCACCATCAAAAGGCACAACATAATTTTCACCATATAGGCCAGTTAAGCTGAAATCTTGCCATACGATAGGTGAAGCTTGAGTGAAAGCAGCAGCAGATGCTAATGCACATGATGCAACGATTTGTGTAAGTTTCATTAAAAAATATCTCCCCCGAGAAGCACTGAAAGCATACAGATTATTAAGCAAAAATAAAGCCAAATTTTACTCAACGGCAAAATTGTTTTGTAATTTGAAGGTGAAATACGCTGTGAATGATCGATGATGGTAAAGCGAGATTTTGAGTTGGAATGGAATTGTGCAAATTGAAGGTGGACGTCGATGAAATGCACAAAAATATGACCCAAATCAATTAAAACAATGCAAATCTACAATAAAGTCTTACTTTTTGTATGTATATTAAAAAAATATCAAAATAGCACTTGCAAAATTCTAACTTAAGACCGATATTCGAAGTATAAGGACACGGATCTGCAGACTCTAAAGTGTTCATCATTCAATGTGGAGGACGACGTTCCATACAAAGTTGAAGATGGTCATTGCTGTAACATTTACAGCAAATGTAACGTGCCAAGATAATAAGTTTTGCACAAATTTTTATAGCTAATACAGATAGATATGAGGATGATATTATGAACATTGAAATCCGTACAGATAAAAACATTATAAACAGTGATCGACTAATTACATACGTTCGTGCAGAACTTAATGAAGAATTTCAGCGCCATAGTGAACGCATTACCCACTTTTCGGTGCATTTAAGTGATGAAAATGGGGACAAGGGCGGCAGCGACGACATAAAATGTATGATTGAAGCACGTCCAGCAGGTTTGAAGCCTGTCGTGGTCAACCATCGTGGTCATAATGTAGATACAGCTATTCACGGTGCAATTGATCGACTTAAACGTAGTCTTGAACATGTGTTCGAAAAGAAAGAGAACCCGCGCAGTACGCAACCTGCTTTTGCTGATGCGGATGACAGCGTAGACGACGAATAAGTCTCAAAATTTAAAAAAAGCCCTGCGGGGCTTTTTTTGTGTGTTTTGTATTTTGTTTTACATGAAATTCAAACAAACGCAGCTTTATTCGGCATAATAGATCAAAATAAATTGAAGTGAGCTTTCCAGATGTTAACAGCGCAACAACAGCTTTTTGTGCAAGCGTTAGAAGAACAAGATCTTGCACAGGTGCAACGCCTGTTGGCAGATGGTCTTAATCCAAATTTTATCGACTTTGAAAAAGGACCTGCGGTTTCTGTATGGTCTGATGGTTTGTTTCAATGGTGGGAAATGGTTTGCGAAGCGTATGAAGCAGGCCAACCTTTAACAGCAGAACAGAAAACACAACATTTAGACGTACATATGCAAATCTTGGAAGCGCTGATTCAAGCCAAAGCCAATGTGCATTTATGGGATGCTGAAGAAATTTATGGTCCATTATGGGACGCCGCGAGTGCAGCATGTGTCCCTGCGGTACAGCGCTTATTGGATGAAAAAGTGAATCCAAATATGATTGATAGCGATGGTTTAACCATTTTATCGTCGATTAGTGAATTATTTTTTGACTGTGATTTTGACGCGGTAAATTGGTCAGAAGCATTGGAAGAAGAAAAACAAACCTTGGAGCTTTTGCGTAGCCATGGCGCAAAAATGACCAAAGAATTAGCATAATTGTGAGTAAAAACATGACTGTATTTAAAGTTTTAAGCATTGCAACATTATCCAGTTTGAGCCTGTCTGCATTTGCGGCGGATTTTTCATTTGACCGTCCGGGTGCGGGTATGGGTACAGGCATTACCCCTGTTGGTCGTTTGGCATGGGAACAAAGTTTGCCAGCAGCGAGCTATAGTGAAAGTCGTGATGAAAATGGTGAAAAAGTAAAAAACACCACTTTAAATGCAGACATGTTGTTCCGTACTGGTTTGGCAAAAGATTTGGAATTGCAATTGGGTTGGCAAGGTCCGGCATGGTCTAAAACCAAAGTTGCGGGTCGCTCAGTTGAAGACGATGGTTTGGGTGATGTCAGCATTGGTCTGAAAAAAGCCATTGATTTGAATGATGAGAAATTGTCGATGGCTATTCTTGCTGAAGCGATTATTGCAACAGGCAATGAAGGTTTTAGTGCTGAGGACGATATTTATAGTCTGACTTCCGCTGTGGCTTATGATTATAGCGATACAATTGGGACTTCAATGACCATGCGTTATGAAGTTCAAGATGGTGATTGGGCTGTGAGTGCCATTCCAGGAATGGAATATCAAATTGCGGGTAATTTATCGGGTTTTTCTGAGCTGGTTTATCGCAAAGCAGAGAGTACGGATCAGGAAGTGTCTTTGGCTTCCGGTCTAACGTATGCCGTTTCGGATCGTATGCAGTTGGATGCGAGCGTCGGTCTAGAACTCACTGGCGGTCATAAAAATTATCAGTCAGGTTTGGGTGTATCTTACCTGTTCTAAAAAAACCTAAATTTTAAAACGTAAAAATACAGACTGAGGATGAATTCAGCTGAATGAAACAATGGACTTATGTTGCGGCAGCGGCTGTGCTGTCGTTCAGTATGGGCGTCTCTGCTCAGGATGCATTACTTTCAGCTGAAGATGCTTTTCCTTTCTCAGTGGTCTCTGATCGTGCAGATCAGGCGGAGCTGAGTTGGGATATTCCAGCGCATTATTATCTATATCAGCACAAAATAGAGGTGAAGCAGGGCAATCAAGTTTTAGCTTTGGATTTGCCTGCTGCTGAGGATTTAAAAGACGATAACTATGGTCATACGCAGGTGTATTACCAACAGTTGAGTTTTAAAATTCCGACTCAAAAACTGCAGACCTATCAAGTCAGTTGGCAAGGCTGTGCCAAGGATCGGGTGTGTTATCCACCACAGAGCATCAGCTTTGAAACGGATGCTTCTGGCTTGGTCACACAGCAAAATCTTGCCAGTCCAAATAAACGCTTACTCGATTTTGCAGCAGAAAATACTGCCGAACAGCCTACGGCGAATCGTTTAGATCAGCAGCGGGCAGATAATGCTGCACTGGCTTCTGATCGCTATACCGCAAGTGACCAAATGTGGTCTGAAAAATTAGCACAAAGCTCCATATTTTATGGCCTTTTCCTGTTTTTTGGCTTGGGTTTTTTGTTGGCCTTTACCCCTTGTTCATTGCCAATGCTGCCGATTTTAACCTCACTGATTGTCCGCGACAGCCGAGGTTTAAAAGCGTGGATGATTGCACTGACTTTTGTCACCAGTTTGGCGATGGTGTATGCCATTCTTGGCTTGGTGGCCTCGTCAGCAGGTTTGAATTTCCAGCGTTGGTTGCAACAACCCTCGACTTTAATTGCCTTTAGCGTGCTCTTTGTGGTTTTTGCCCTGAATTTATTTGGTTTATTTGAGCTGAAATTGCCACGCAGTTGGGTCAATCGCTTAGACCAAGCTCAGTCGATGCAAAAAGGTGGTAGTCTCGTTGGCGCAGGGGTCATGGGGATGATTTCTGCATTGCTGGTCGGTCCTTGCATGACAGCACCGTTGGCAGGCGCATTATTATTTATTTCGCAAACCCAAAGCCAGTGGCAAGGTGCATTATTGTTATTCACTCTCGGCTTTGGCATGGGTACACCGCTATTGTTGGCCAGTGTCCTTGGCTCACGGGTATTGCCTAAAGCGGGTTTGTGGATGAATCAAATCAAGGTGCTTTTTGCTTTCATCATGTTGGCATTGGCTTTGTATTTTATTCGACCATTGATCAGTGAAGCTTGGTTACAGTGGTTATCCCTTGCTCTGGGTCTGGTGTTTAGCGCTTATGTGCTTTGGCGCATTTTATGGCGCAGTACTCAGCTCAAATGGTTGTATATCTTGGTGTTCTGTGCAGCCGTACCTTATATTGTGTACAGTCAATATCAACACAGCCAACGTTTTTTAGTCGAAGAAAACCAACAGCAAAGTGCTTGGCATGTGGCACATACAGCGGAAGAGTTTCAACGTTTGTTAAGTGAAATTCCTCAAGGTCAATCCGCAATTATTGATGTCTATGCCGATTGGTGTGTGGCCTGTCAGCCGATTGAACATAAAGTTTTAAAATCGGCAGCAGTACAACAGGCTTTGGCACCGTATTATTTAATTAAGTTGGATTTGAGTCAGTATGATGCAACCCATCAAGTACTGCTTAATCAATGGGATATTTTAGGGCCACCGACCTATTTATTTTTAGATACAGCACATCAAGAGATACGTGGACTGCGTTTGACGGGTGCTTTTAGCGAGAAAGAATTGCTAGCGCAATTGGAAAAATTTAAATCGCGTGGAGAATAAAAATGATGCAATTATATATTGCCAATAAAAACTATTCGACGTGGTCTATGCGACCGTGGTTGGTGTTACACGCGTTTAATTTACCCTTTCAAGAGATCTTGATTCCTTTTTCTGAAGAAGCAGATGGCGGAGCATTCAAGCAGCAAATGTTAGCCCTACATGCCAATGGCAAAGTGCCCCTACTGCAACATGACGGTGTGATGATTTGGGACTCATTGGCGATTTGTGAATATTTGGCAGAGCAGTTTCAAGAGCTTCCACTGTGGCCAAAAGATGCTACACAACGTGCATGGGCACGGAGTATTTGCGCGGAAATGCACAGTAGTTTTATGCAATTGCGTAGCTTATGCAGTATGAATCTTCAGGCGGATTATGGTCGGCATGGTCAGAGATTATGGTCTGAACATGCCGAATTGCGTGCTGAAGTGACTCGAATCGAGCAGATTTGGTCGAGTCGTACTGCGGTGGATGGCTTTCTATGCGGTGAGTTTAGTATTGCTGATGCGTTTTTTGCACCCGTGGTAACACGTTTACAGACCTTTCAGTTACCCTTGAGTGACAACACACGTCGTTATATGCAAAAGATTTTGCAGCATCCTTCTGTGGAGGCATGGATCACGGCTGCTCAACAGGAACAGCCAGTCCGTCGAATGGAACAGTATCCACGTTAAAAGCTCAACGACGCATCTGAGCTGTAGAAAAGTTTTAAACCAAATGGCTAAAGCTTTGTTGTTCGGTGTAGGCCATCACCATGTTGCGGCCACCAGCTTTAGCTGCGTATAGCGCTTGATCTGCATGGGTCAGCAATTGTTGCGGTACCAATTCTGGCGTAGAAATCGCAATGCCAAAACTGGCTGTCACATGAATTGACTGACCATCATGTCCCCAAATTTCAAGCTGCTCAATGGCTTTTCGACAGCGCTCTGCAATGAATATCGCTTGTTCTAAGTTAGAATTTTTTAGCACCAAAATAAACTCTTCCCCGCCAAACCGCCCAACCACATCACTACCGCGTAAATGTTGGTTTAATACTTGGCTGACGAGAATCAAGGTTTCATCGCCTTTATCGTGTCCATATTCATCATTGATGCGTTTGAAATGGTCTAAGTCCAATAAGACCAGTGCATATGTATCTGTTTTAGCACTATCGAGCTGTTCCAAACATTGATTGATACTGCGTCGATTAAATAAATTGGTCAGTGGGTCGACTTGACTAAGTTTTTGAATCAGATGCTCTCGATGACGCCATTGGCTGAGTAAGATTTCAAATAAAGCCAAACAGGTTAATAAAATAGGAACAATGAAAAAGATCATTGAGAAGAGCCAAAAACTATTTTGATAGCCATAGGCATGAGGTTGAAAAATCGGGGCATAGGGGATAATGCCGCGGATGCTTAAATACATGCAAATAGATAAAAAAATCGTGGCTGGGATCAGCATGCTATAGACGATTTTTCGTGTAAATAGTACCAATCCAACGGTCACAAGGCTCACGTAGGAGATCATGGTGGCTGGACTCATAACGCCAATTAAATAACCATCACGACATAAAGAAATGACGAATAAGCCGACCGAAAGATAAGGTAAAATTAGCTGAATCTTGGGATTATCTTTTCCAGCATAGCAAGGCCAAATCAGCAGGACCATTAAGCAAAAAAAGACGATATTGGTCCACAATTGAGAGTGGATGAGATCAAGGTTAACCCACTGCCAAAGTTCTGGCGTGACATAAACATAAAATTTCCAAATGATCCAAAGCAGATGAATGGCTGAGCCAAGCATCAGCATGAGCATACACTTTTTCAGGATACTCCAATTCATCACCACTTCATCTTCCAGCAAATACTGGGCGATTCTATTGCGGAGGATCATGTCACGTATGCTTGATTTCACCGTCATCCTGTGTCATTGCCCTGTTCGAGTTATCAGTTTTTTTCTTAAAGTTTATATAGATATCATTTTATAGGCTTACATTAGCATGAAAATTTACACTTGATAACGGTCAAGAACCGCTCAGTAATTTTAAATTTTTTGCGAGTTCAAAATGATTGTTCTAAAAATAAAACATAGTGTCATAAGGATCGGGATTATTCTATTTATGAAAAATGATTAGACTAGGCTCAAGTTAATAACAACAGCTTTAGGTTTTAGTCATGAAAATTCTGCATATTGATTCAAGCATCATGGGCGACGCTTCAGTTTCACGTCAACTCAGCGCTGAAATTGTACAACAGCTACAGCAAAAACATGGTGATGCGGCACAGGTTCAACATCTCGATTTAGCTGTACAGCAGATTCCACATCTCAGCAGTGAAATTTTGATGGGTCAAAATGCAGAACAATCGGCTTTAGGCGAGCAGTTGTTACAACAGTATTTGGATGCTGATGTGGTTGTGGTTGGTGCTGCTATGTATAACTTCGGTTTGCCATCAACTTTGAAAGCATGGATTGACCGTATCAGTGTTGCAGGTCGTACCTTTAAATATACAGAACAAGGTCCAGTGGGCTTGGCAGGTGACAAAAAAGTTTATATTGCCAGCAGTCGTGGCGGCGTGTATGGCGATAACAGCCCTGTAGATTATCAAGAAGGTTTATTAAAAGCCGTATTTAATTTTACAGGTGTTAGCGATATTGATGTGATTCGTGCCGAAGGTGTCAATATGGGACCTGACATGAAAGCACAAGCAATGGCGACAGCTCAGACTCAAATTCAAGCCATTTAATAGATTGACATTTCCCTCTTAGGTCAGCATCTGCTGACCTTTTTTTATGGTGGCTTTGATCAGTTTTCAGGGATTAGTCCTGATCCAGTCGGTGTGCAAAATCAGCTAAATCACTCAGCGCACGCTGTCCTTCTCCAAACCATGGGCTAAACATTTGGAAGTTATGCCACATGCCAGTGTACAGCTTAAATTCGACATCTAGGCCGGCATTTTCTGCTTTGACTTTAAAGCGCTGCGCATCATCCAATAAAATTTCTTTAGAACCCACTTGAATATGAATCGGAGGCAGTCCTTTGAGTTCGGCAAAAAAAGGCGAGACCAATGGATCAGCTCGGTCGACCGAGCGTGGTACATAATAATCAATGCCTGTTTCGAGGGCTTCTATGCTTAACAGCGCATCATGCTTGAGGTTATAGCGTAGGGACTCACTACTCAACGTCAGGTCTAAAAACGGTGACATCAACACCAAACCACTGACTTGTGGAAGTTGTTCCTGTTGAATTTTAAGAGCTAAGGCAAGCGCCAAGTTTGCACCACAAGAGTCGCCTGACAAAATAATATCTTTGGCTTGAACCCCTTGATCTAATAACACGGCATACACATCAAAAAGGGCATCGAGTGCTTCAGGAAACTGTGCTTCTGGGGATAAAGGATAATCCAAATGTAACACTTGCATTTGCGTGCGCGCAGCAACTTGAGTCAGAAACGCCCGATGTGTGTTCATCGAACCCAAGAAAAATGCGCCCCCATGAATATGAAAAATTAATTGGGTCGATGCCTGTTGAGGTTTGATTTCTTCGGCTTTTAAGCCGGCTAAGCGAATAGGGCGAATTTGTACATCCGGGTTTTGGGGAAATGCACGACAAATTTGTTCCAAAGCAAAACGTAAAGTATTGGGCGGTAAATTGAACTGGCTCGGCCCACGAATTGTGGTTTTTAAAATGCTTTCTGTAATCAGTTGTTTCGTCAGTGGTGATATCTTCATTGTCTTTCCATCTTTTTCTATTTTTGGAATCGTGTGAGCATATTTACCAACACAAATTACAAGGTTACACTAAACGGTCACATACAAAAATTGATAAATTGTTGTGACTTTTGGATACTAATGTCGTCTATATCAGACCAGGGAAATAAACAAAAATGAAAAAAATTGCACTAGCATTAGGATTGATGAGTTTAGCCGCATTTGCAAATGCTGCAGACCCGCTAAATGGTACAACTTGGAAAACCATTGATGATAAAACCAAGCAGCCAAAAGCGATTGTAAAATTCACCGAGCAAAAAAATGGTACGCTTTCTGCGAGCATTCAGTCAGTTTTGACACCAGGTGAAGAGAATGCATGTAAAAAATGTGAAGGCCCATATCACAACAAATCATTAAAAGGCTTGCGAATTGTGACCGGTCTTAAAAATGTTGGTGGTACAAGCTATGAAAACGGTTCAATTTTGGATCCTCAATCAGGTAAAACTTACAAGTTAAAAGGTCAATTGGCTGATGGCGGCAAAAAATTAGAGCTTCGCGGCTTTATTGGTGTTGCTGCTTTAGGTCGTAACCAAACATGGATCCGCGCCAACTAATTTGACATGATTCAAACAAAAAAAGCCTGACAATGTCAGGCTTTTTTATAGTCTATTTTCAGCCACAATTGAACTAGAGCCGTGCATGAGTGTGATGAAAACATTTATTTCAATGCACGGTAAGCGTTTTCATCAAAGCCAACCAATAAGTCGCTACCTGTATCCAGTACTGGGCGTTTAATCATGCTGCTATGCGCAGTTAAACACTGAATCAAATTTTCTTCACTGGCTAAGGCTGCTTGTTGCTCTTCTTCACTGAGTTTTTTCCATGTGGTGCCTTTTTTGTTGAGAATCACATCAGCACCTTTGGCATCGAGCCATTTTTTTACGGTTTCAGCATCAATCGCTTGTTTTTTATAGTCATGAAACTCGTAGGTCAGGCCTAATTCGTTGAGCAAGTCGAAAGCTTTTTTCATGGTATTACAGTTTTTGATGCCATAAATTTTAAGCATGAACATGTGTCCTCAATTATTCAAACAATAAGATAAAAATACACTTCAGCATTATCCTACAGGCTAATTCATCAATGCTCAAAGCACGATCGTGATGTGGATTAAGAAATAAATGTTTTGCTGTACAAGTCGCATGCTGTAAATATTAGGCATTGTCATCAAAACGACATTTTGGCGTTTTAGAATAGCCTACAGAACAAAACGAATCAGAAAAGAAAGCGATGCCATAACTAGAAAATTCAGCCTAAGGTTGCACAGTCAGAAGTAAAAATAAAGCGAGAATAAGAATTTGCTGTGCAGATCGAATTTTTAGCTGTTTTATTTGGGGGAGTCTAGAGATGTAAGGGCTAGATAAGAGAAAACCCGCATTTAATCATCCTGATCATGCGGGTCTCAGTCCAACGTCCATTGTCACATCCTTGAAAACAAGCTAAATCATTTAGTTTGTTTTTATACTTCCTTCGGCGTCCAATCCTTTTGTGTCATCCTGACATGTCCCTTTGCCGTGCGACCATAATGCTACGTTCGAGTTGTGAGATAAATCCACAAATTCGTCATGCAATGTGAGAAATAACCTCTAATTGAGTAAACAATCGTTCACTCAATTAATTGCTGAAAGCTTAAATTTTATAGTCAATAATCACTGGGGCATGGTCGCTAAACCACTCATCTTTGAATACCCAAGCATTGACTGTACGTTCTTTCCAGTCTGGTGAACATGCATGGTAGTCGATACGCCAACCCACATTTTTGGCACGGGCTTGTCCGCGGTTAGACCACCAAGAGTAAAGCTCAGCTTCTTTGCGTACCTCACGGAAGGTGTCGACATAGCCAAGTTCATCATAAATATGATCGAGCCATGCACGTTCGTGCGGTAAGCAGCCCGAAGCCTTTTGGTTCCCAGACCAATTTTTAATATCGATACGTTTATGTACGATGTTGTAGTCACCGCAAACAATCACTGACTTATTTTCAGCACGCCATTGCTTCAAAATTTGTTGATATTCGCCTAAAAATAGGTCTTTGCGTGCCTGAGCTTCATCACCCGATGAACCTGAAGGCAGGTAGAGCGAGCAAATATGTGCAGTTTGTCCAAGTCCTAAATCGAACTCAGCAGAAATAAAGCGGCCTTGAGTGTCTGCTAATTCAAAACCTAAACCATCTGTCACCGAAACAAAGGGCAAGCGGCTATAAATCGCTGTACCTGCGTAACCTGGGCGTTCTGCAGGGAAGAGGTGTGTAAACCAACCTTCGGGTTTAAATTTATCGGTCCATTGTTCATGGGTAATGCGGCTTTCTTGCATACAAATGACGTCTGCATCGGATTGGGAAATCCAGTCAAAGATGCCTTTCTTTTCTGCCGAACGTAGACCATTCACATTAATTGAAACGACACGAAGAATTTTTTGATCACTTGGATAGCTACTCTTTGGTATCATGCTCAGGTTTAACCTCAAACTTAAAAAAAATGGAGCACCTCATGACAGCGCAAGCGGCATTTAATCCACAAGCTTTTATCGAACTCGCATTATCACGTGGTGTGCTTAAATTTGGTGAGTTTACTTTAAAATCGGGTCGTGTGAGTCCTTATTTTTTTAATGCAGGTCTACTGAACGATGGTGAAGCCTTATCATTATTGGCTTCTGGCTATGCAGCAAAATTAACAGAATGCGATAATGTGGAAGTGGTCTTTGGCCCAGCTTATAAAGGTATTCCATTTGTAGCTGCAACGGCAGTGGCATTGTCACAGAACCATGGTGTGAGCGTACCTTGGGGCTTTAACCGTAAAGAAGCCAAAGACCATGGTGAAGGTGGTGTATTGGTCGGTGCGTCTGTTGAAGGTAAAAAAGTCTGGATCATTGATGATGTGATCACTGCGGGTACAGCGATTCGTGAAGTGGTGACTATTTTGAAAAATGCCGGTGCGCAGATTGCGGGCGTATTGGTTGCACTAGACCGTCAAGAAAAAGGTCAAGGTGACTTGTCTGCCATTCAGGAAGTGCAAAAAGAGCTCGAAATTCCAGTTCATGCCTTAATTACCATGAAAGATTTGATGACTTTCTTAGAGGCTAAAGGCGAAACTGAAGCCTTGGCGAAAATGGAAGCGTACCGTGTTAAATACGGCATCTAATTTTTCGGGATTTCAAAAGGCAGCTGAAGCTGCCTTTTTTACGTCTTTAAATGATGATTGTTGCATCTAACTAACAAAAAACGTGAAATATTGCTTAAAAAGTAGGCGTTAAACGTGAAGAATCAATAAAAAGCCGTCTCAGTGCGCTATTTACTGAAACGGCTTTATTTAAAGTATTGATACTTATAGAAAATTTAAAGAATTTCGTATAACGTGTATTATGTTAATTTTAGGAAAATTTAACTATTCTAATTTTTTGGAATCTTAATATTTATAAGAGTCAAATAATGCTAATAAAAGGATATTGGATTCTTTCCATGTATGCACTGTTACTTATTGGGTGTACATCAAAGGATATTCCTCAAGAGGGGGAAATAGTGACATGGAAACAAAATCCAGAACTTATTGTTAAAGCTAAACTAGGGCCACGTCGCGTGCATATACCAGATCAATTCGATTATGAGTTTTATAAACCTGCACGAGAACATTATTTAGGTCAATTTGCCATAAACTATGTTCCTGAAAAATTTCCAACAATTATGCAAGGAGAAGCGAACAGTTTGCCGATGCCTGATTCGAATCGACAATTACAATTTGATTTAAAGTTAAGCAATTTAGATTTTCAAGCAACGGATGGATATTTGCCTGATCATGATGACCAAGTGAGAGTAAGGATTGAAGGTCTTACCATGGATATGCGAGCTGAAAATTTAGATACTCATAAGACATTTTTACAAAGAAAAGAATTTTTTGAAAAAAATTCAAAATTTGAAAAATATGGTCTGACTTGTTATCAGAGATTAGAAGCAGAATATTCCTTTAATTGTTATGGAAAATCTAAAGAGCCTGGCGTCAGTGGTGTTTTATTAAGTATACAAACTTTAGAAAGTTCAGTTGCACTGGAAAACAAGATTATTCCAATTAGAGGTGATAGTTATCAACCTAATAAATATGGCGGTATCTGGATTAAATGGGAAATGAACTTGAATAATTGGGATAGATGGCAAGAAATAGATAGTGCAATTTGGCGCTTATTAGGCACATGGAACTCTGCTCCACCATCTCAAGAAAGTAACTGATTTTAGTTTCATTTAACATAATGGCGATTATACGCAATACACTTGTATATTAATATAAATATCAATAATTTAAAAATTTCACCTTGGTCGCAAAAACAGCAAAAAGCCGACTTTGAAACAAGTCGGCTTTTTTATGAGCAGTTTTGATAGTTCTTGCCAATAAATTTGACTAAAAATTACACTTACTGGATTGAGTTATACAATTTTATGATACATTATTGTATATACAAATTTGAATGTTTTTTATGGAACAGTATTTTGAATGGGATGAGGCTAAGAATCGAAAGAATCAGAAAAAGCATGATGTCTCTTTCGAAACTGCGAGCCTTGTTTTTGAAGATCCACTACGGATCTCAATCCAGGACAGACATACCGATGGCGAAGAACGTTGGCAGACCATTGGAAAAGTAAAAGGCGTACTAATGCTCTTAGTAGCTCATACCATCTTTGATGAAGATGACTGTGAAATCATACGAATCATTAGTGCAAGACAGGTAACTAAAGCGGAGCGAGATAAATATGAGCATGGTTAGATACTCACGCAAAGAGCTGAATGAAAAATTCAGCGACAAGCAAGATGCTGAAATTGAACGCTTGCTTGCTAAAGGTATAGTTCCTGATGATCAGCTAGATCTATCAGATATTCCTGAAATGACTGATTGGAGTAATGCTGCACGCCATAATCAATTCTATCGCCCTGTGAAGCAACAAACTTCTATTCGGTTAGATGCTGATGTGCTTGCTTGGTTCAAAGCACAAGGTAAAGGTTATCAAACACGAATGAATGAAATTTTACGGGATGCTATGCTTAAAGAATTAAAAAATCATCAATAGAAATGGGAGCTTAAGCTCTCATTTTTTATCTTAAACTAATCAGTATCTTAATTTAAAAGCAAAAAATTATAAGTAAAAATAATTTAGGAATTATTAGATGCTTAAATCTCAATTTAAACCGAAGAAAATTTCCATTTATACACATATTACAGTTTTCATTGTATCTATAGTTTGTGGGGTAATACTTCTTCCAAACTTTTTAATTTTCCCTGCAATTTTCTATACTTGCACATATAAAAAAATAAGCGTGATAAAATCATTTATTATCGGAATATTTGTTTGCGTACTATTGTGGATTTCCAATATTTTGTATGGAAAACTAGCAGAGCATTGTTGGTATGAATATAAAACTAAAGGTATATGTGCCCTAGTCAAACCAAACTTTACTTTGTAAAAAAAGAAAGTTGAAAAATTTAAGTTTTAAATTAGATTTTTCTTCAATATTCCAAATATTCATTTAACATAAAATCTCTTATACGAAACTCTCTTGTAAGCCCAAAGTAGAAATGTCCGGTTTCTCCAAAGTAAAAATGTCCGCTTTTAGAATATGCGCTTTTGCAATTTCCTTAGCGGACGGTTTGATATGTTGGTGTCTATGTCGGATAAAGAACTTAAACGATTGTCGGTCTTGCAAGAAATCTGCGATCAACGCATAACTCAACCTCAGGCTGCTCAGCTACTTCATATCTCAGAACGTCAGATCAGACGCTTACTGCAGAAATACAAAGCTCAAGGTCCCGCTGCATTAGCCCATGCCGGTCGTGGCCAAATCAGCAATTCTAAACTTCCTGAAGAACTCAGACTTAAGTGTCTCAATATTGTTTCAGATCAACTTTATGGTTTCGGACCCACTTTAGCGCATGAAAAGCTCACCACTGTTCATGGATTTGATATTTCAGTGGAAACACTACGTTCTTGGATGATTGCAGCCGATTTATGGATCCCTCGCTGCAAGCGCCTGAAACGACCATATCAGCCTCGTTATAACCGAGATTGTTATGGTGAATTGATCCAAATTGATGGCTCACACCATGATTGGTTTGAAGGCCGTTCTGCCAAGTGCTGCCTACTGGTATTTATCGATGATGCCACAGGAAAATTGCAGCATTTACGCTTCTGTGCGTCAGAGTCAGCCTTTGACTATATGATTTCGACACGTTTATATATCGAACAGCATGGTAAGCCATTGGCATTTTACAGTGACAAACATTCAGTTTTTAGGGTGAATCAAAGTAGCAAGAAAGACACCAAGATTACCCAGTTTGGACGTGTTCTGAGCACTCTCAATATCGATATCATTTTCGCTAACTCCCCTCAAGCCAAAGGTCGTGTAGAACGAGCGAATAGAACACTTCAGGATCGTCTGATTAAGGAGATGCGTCTAGAAGGCATCAGTTCAATTGCAGATGCCAATAAGTGGCTGCCGTGCTTTATTGAGCAATTTAATCGTAAATTCGCCAAGATGGCTTTTAATTCCAAGGATCTACATCGGCCTATCGCTGAAACAGCCGAAGAATTAGATGATGTTTTTACCTGGCGTGAACCCCGCAGGGTCACGAACAGCCTGACGATTACATATGATAAATGCGTATATATCCTGAAAAAAACAGAAGAAAATCAAAGATTGATCGGCAAGTATATTGAGTTTCTGGAATACCCGGATGGTACGGTAGCCATTGAACACCAAGGTAGAAAAATCAATTACAGTATCTTCGATAAATTAAGTCAGCTCAACCAGCGAGAGATCGTTGAAAATAAACGTTTGGGTTCTGTACTAGCGCATATTCAACAACAGCATGAAGAATTAGAACAGCAAAACAAACGGAGTCGTTCTCAATCCATGCCACGTAGACGTGCACAGAAAACAGCAATTCAACAACGCAATTGAATCCTGTGCTTGACTTGGAAATGCCTGTATAGGACATTTCTATTTGGTTTTAAGGTAGGACATTTCTACTTAGGAATAACATCTCTTCATCACACTTCTTACATTCCAACATTACCCCTAACTTTTCGTTCCGTCCTTGCTCAGTGATAACCCAAGGACGGTTTTGCCAAGGCGGATCATGCCGGACATGCTGTGTATGGCCACAAGCTAAAATAGCATACCAATGATTTTCATCATCCAAGGCAAAATCAACAATGGCTTGCTGCATATCGGACACCTATCTAAACTGAACTTATGTTGAAAAGGGGAGAGAGCTCATGCTGAGCAATCACAACGGCTTGAATATCAAATTGCTAAATAGACTGTGAAATTTGGTTTATTTCTGCCGCACGCTTACGCCGCGACAATTCTATTTTTCCCGCCATGTTTGGCTTTATACAGCGCTAGATCAGCACGCTTAATTGTATCTTCGTAGGTACAATCTTCAGGCATGATGGTTGTTACTCCTATGCTCACGGTGACATGGGCGTTATCTATTGAAAACCGACTTAATTCTTTTCTGGAATGTTCATGAATCCGTTTGGCAAATTGAATGGCTTGTTCACAGCCCGTGTTGGGTAATGCGACCACAAACTCATCTCCACCTAAGCGGCAGGCGCAATCAGTCTTGCGCAGCGTTAAACGAAGAATATCTGCGACTGCTCGGATTGCCTCATCACCGACATGATGACCTTTGCTGTCGTTGATTTTTTTGAGGTTATCAAGATCGAACATCAAAATCGAGGTCTGTATGGAATGTCGTAGGTATGACTCATAATGTAATGCTAAGTCATGCTCTAATTTTCTTCGATTGAAAAGACCGGTTAACTGATCCGTATGGCTGAGTTCCTTCAGCTTAATTTCCAAGTTGTGACGCGCTGAAATATTACTTGCGACCCAAAGCACAACGTCTTCTTCATCTACCGCAAAACTGAGCGCTTGGATGCGCACTTCAAACCAAATGGGCTCTTCAGGACCATAATCGGGCAGACCTTTTACATCCCTATTGCTCAATTCGTACTCTTCGATGAGTAGATTTCCTGACGCTAGAGCTTGGTCGATCAGTTGCATAAACAAGTTGGCTTTATCTGGCTTGATCACATCTGAAATATAGGTACCAACAAGACCGGAACCATCGTGGTAATAGCGATTATCGCGCCCACCAAAAACCGCAACGTATTTTCTACTACGCGATATGACAAAAGCAGGGTCTGGCAAAGCATCAAGAATGATAGCCATCTGCTCAATGTTGATCATTAATTAATTCTATTTCTTTATTTACAATAATTAACACAATAGCTAAAAAAAATAAAAAGCACGTGTTTTTTCACCAAAAATAATGATGGGCGAGATGTAGATGTGATGAATATCTGTCTCAATTGCTTGGCGTCGATTTACACAGGCCTAACGCCATAATGCTTTCATGGCTTATTTCCATTATTAAGATAAAGCCGATGATAGAAATGTTTTGAATTATCGCCTGCATCACACGAATCCATACATACACATGCAAAATCAGAATAAACAAAAGAAAAATCTCGGCTATACTCATTCATAAATTAATAATGAACAGAGCACTGAATAATGCGTGTACTTGTTGTGATGGATCCCATCGAAAATGTAAACCTAAAAAAAGATACCTCAATGGCGATGCTATGGGCAGCAGCACGCCGTGGACATGAGCTAGGCTATGCATTACAGCAAGATTTATATATCGATCAAGGCAAAGCCTTTGGTTTGATTTCACCGCTAAAAGTTTTTGAAGACTACAACCACTATTACGAACTCGGCGAAAAACAAAAAGAATCAATTGCAGCTTATGACGTGGTTTTGATGCGTAAAGATCCGCCGTTTGATATGAACTTTGTCTACACCACCTATATTTTGGAACAGGCTGAACGCGAAGGCGCATGGATTATTAACAAGCCACAAAGCCTACGTGACTGCAATGAAAAATTGTTTGCGACGCAATTCCCTGAACTTCAAGTACCGACCTTAGTGACCTCGCAGCAAAGCCTGATTCGTGAATTTTTGCAAGAATACGGCGATGTGATTGTGAAGCCATTAGACGGCATGGGCGGTATGGGCATTTTCCGTTTATACCAAGATGGCGTTAATATTGGTTCAACCATTGAAATCCTGACCAATAACGGCACACAGCCGATTATGGCGCAGCGTTACATCCCCGAAATTGTGGATGGCGACAAGCGCATCTTGATGATCAATGGCGAACCCGTACCGTATTGTTTGGCGCGTATTCCGCAAAATGGCGAAGTGCGTGGCAACTTGGCGGCAGGTGGTTTGGGCGAGGCGCGTCCATTGACCGAAAATGATAAAGCCATTGCAGCCAAAGTTGGGCCATTCCTTCGTGAAAAAGGGTTAGTGTTTGTTGGTCTGGATGTGATTGGTAATTACGTGACTGAAATTAATGTCACCAGTCCAACCTGCGTACGTGAAATTGATGCGCAATTTGGCACCTCGATTGCCGATGATTTATTTGATGTCCTTGAGGCAGGTTTAAAAGCTTAATTTTGCACTAGATTTAAAAGAGTCCTTCACGGGCTCTTTTTTTGGCCTGCGCTAAGGGGAGGGGAGCTTAAAAAGCAAAAAAACTGTAAGTGAATGCAATTAAAGTGAAAAATTGTCTGATTTTTTTTCAATTCTCATAGATTAATAATAAAACTAGTTTAAACTTTTAAAATAGTAGAAAAAAACAATCATACGCCTGTTGAAAAAAAGTAAATTACCTTTCACGGTCATGCGTTTGTGATTACAATTGTTTGCTTAAAATCGAATATCATTAGCCTCTTTTTAGAATTGAAGAATTAGACAGTGACCGAAGTAACGCAAGTAAAGCCGAAACATGTCATGATGATGGCTGCCGGAACCGGTGGTCACGTCTTTCCAGCGCTCGCTGTTGCCAAAGAGTTGCAACAACAAGGCTGTGAAGTTTCTTGGCTCGCAACGCCAACAGGCATGGAAAATCGCCTGCTTAAAAATCATAATATTCCAATTTATCAAATTGATATCCAAGGCGTACGCGGCAATGGAGTCGTGCGTAAGCTGATGGCACCGTTTAAAATTCTCAAAGCTACTTTGAGTGCCATGCGTTATATGAAACAACTCAAAGTTGATGCAGTTGCAGGCTTTGGGGGTTACGTGGCTGGGCCAGGTGGCTTGGCAGCTCGTGCATTGGGCATACCAGTCATTATCCATGAACAAAATGCTGTGGCTGGGTTTACCAATACGCAATTATCGCGTGTGGCGAAAACGGTGTGTCAGGCATTTCCAAATACTTTTCCAGCTCAAGATAAAATCGTGACCACAGGCAATCCTGTACGGAAGGAAATTACAGAAATTTTAAATCCGTCATGGCGTTACCAAGAGCGTGAAAAAGCTGGGTTGCCATTACGGGTTTTAATTGTAGGTGGCTCACTGGGCGCACGTGCCTTAAATGAATGTGTGCCGGCTGCTTTGCAGCAATTAGAACAGCCCCTCAGTGTATATCATCAGTGTGGTCAAAATAATGCTGAAAGCACATTGGCTCGTTATGCAAACGCACCTGAACATATACAAGTTGAAGTTCAGCCGTTTATTGAAGATATGGCAGCAGCCTATTCTGCAGCGGATTTGATTATCTGTCGTGCTGGTGCACTAACCGTCACTGAAATTGCGACAGCGGGTGTAGCAGCCGTGTTTGTTCCTCTGCCAAGTGCAGTGGATGACCATCAAACTGCAAATGCAGGGTTCTTGGCCAATATCAATGCTGCAAAAATTTGCCCACAAGCGGACATGACCGCAGAAAGTTTAACAGCGTTGTTGAAGCCGCTGATGAATCGCCAACGACTTATGGAAATGGCGGTTAAGGCTCGACAACAGGCACAACCCGATGCGACACAGCACGTGGTTGGTTTAATTCAAGATTTGTAAAATTCGAGTAATCTATGTCTCCATCAACGCCTGCCGATCAAGCGAAAAAGCTCATTAAAGTGCCAGAAATGCGCCGTATTAAACACATCCATTTTATTGGGATTGGTGGTGCGGGCATGTGCGGTATTGCCGAAGTATTGAAAAACCAAGGCTATAAAGTTTCAGGTTCAGATATTAAAGCGTCGAAAACCACGGCTCAGCTTGAAGAAAACGGCATTCAAGTTTTCATCGGTCATGCTGCTGAAAATATTCAAGGCGCCAATGTAATCGTGGTATCAACAGCTATTGATTCTGAAAACCCAGAAGTGAAAGCGGCGATTGAAACCCGTACACCTGTCGTGCGTCGTGCAGAAATGTTGGGTGAATTAATGCGTTACCGTCATGGTATTGCCGTTGCGGGGACGCATGGTAAAACCACGACAACCAGTCTGGTGACCTGCATGTTGGCAGAAGAAAATCTGGACCCAACTTATGTCATTGGTGGTTTATTAAATCGTACTGGTGTGAATGCTGCATTGGGTGCAAGCCGTTATATCGTGGCTGAAGCAGACGAATCAGATGCGTCATTCCTGCATTTACAGCCGATGGCAACGATTGTCACCAATATCGATGCTGACCATATGGATACCTATGGCGGTAGTTTCGATGTATTGAAAGATACCTTCGTACAATTCTTACAGCGCCTTCCATTTTACGGTTTAGCTGTGATGTGTGGTGATGATGCCAACATCCGTGAAATTATGCCGCGTATTGGTCGTCCTGTCGTGACTTATGGTTTCAATGAAGACAATGACATTCGTGCCGTTGATGTGGCTCAAGAAGGCATGCAATCACACTTTACAGTTTTGCGTAAAGACCGTGAGCCGTTACGTTTAACCATTAACTTGCCAGGTCTTCATAACATCTTAAACGCCTTGGCAGCGATTGGTATTGCAACGGATGAAGGCGTTTCTGATGCTGCGATTGCGCGTGCCTTAGAAAGCTTCAGTGGTGTAGGTCGTCGTTTCCAAGTACAAGGCGAATTTGAAGTTGAAGATGGCTTGGTGAAATTGGTCGATGACTATGGGCACCATCCAAAAGAAGTGGAAGCGACCATTAAAGCGGCACGTGCAAGTCATCCAGATCGTCGTTTGGTGATGATGTTCCAACCGCACCGTTTTAGCCGTACGCGTGACTGTTTTGATGACTTCGTCGATGTCTTGTCACAAGTCGATCAACTGTTGTTATTAGAAGTTTATCCAGCGGGTGAAAAGCCAATTGTGGGTGCGGATAGTCGTGCATTGGCTCGAAGCATTCGTCTACGTGGTGAAGTTGAGCCGATTCTCATCGATCCAGTAGAAGGCAACTTACAAGCAGTAATGAAAAAAGTGTTACAAGCAAATGACTTGTTATTAACACAGGGCGCAGGTAATGTTGGAGCAATCTCAATCGAACTTGCTCAAAACAATCTCTATGTAAAATGATTACCGCTTGGTGATCCAAAGTTTGTTTAGACCGTAGATAAAAGTTTAAGGATATAAACGTGTCAAATGCTTCAAAATTCGGCAAAGTTGCCGTGTTATTAGGTGGGAAATCTGCCGAACGTGAGGTTTCTCTCGATAGTGGTAAAGCTGTACTTGAAGCATTGGTGCGTTCGGGTGTAAATGCCGAAGCATTCGATCCGCAGCAACGCAGTGTGACTGAGTTGGTGGCTTATGACCGTGCATTTATCGTACTTCATGGTCGTGGTGGTGAAGATGGTCAAATTCAGGGTACTTTGGAATGGTTAAACATTCCGTACACTGGAACAGGCGTTCAAGGCTCGGCGATTGGTATGGATAAAGTCAAAACTAAACAAGTTTGGCAAGGTTCAGAACTACCGACAGCACCTTATCGTATTGTCAGCAAAGATTCAAATTTACAAGAAATTGTAGATTCAATTGGTTTGCCATTTATCATCAAGCCTGTGCATGAAGGTTCAAGCATTGGTATGAGCAAAGTTGAAAAAATTGAAGACTTTGCAACCGCAATTGCAAAAGCGACCCAGCATGATGCAGTCGTGATGGCTGAAAAATGGATTACCGGACGTGAATTTACCATTGTGATTTTAAATGGTCAGGCATTACCGGTGATCCGTTTGGAACCGCCTGCAGATGTGGCTTTTTACGATTACGAAGCGAAATATAACCGTAACGATGTGCAATATGGTATTCCATGTGGCTTGACTGAAGATGAAGAAAAGCGTCTACAAGCTTTATCTTTACGCGCTTTCCAAGCGGTAGGTGCGAGTGGTTGGGGCCGTATTGACGCGATGCAAGATGCAGAAGGAAACTTTTGGTTACTTGAGGTAAATACTGTTCCGGGTATGACCAGTCATTCTCTAGTACCAAAAGCTGCTAATGCTGTAGGTTATAGTTTTGAAGATCTTTGTGTTGCAATTTTGGAACAAACCCTAACAGGTGCGGCACACTAAATTATGGCTCAACTTCCTGCGTCAATGCGCCGTAAACGTGCAGCAACGACATCGATACATGACAAACCACCGACACGTAAGGAAAAGCTTACCAATGTGGGTGGATGGCTGTTGTTGTTTATTGCATGTGTGGTCTTGATTGCTGGGATTTGGGGGCTATATAAAGTCATGACGGATGCACGTGTGGCTGAACTTGATGTGGTGGGTGTGCGGAGCGCCCAAGAAAAACAACAAGTCATGTCATACGTTTCACCGATGATGACTGAAAACTATTTTACCTCTGATTTACGTGTCATTCGTGACCGTACTTTAGAAATCTCTTGGGTCGATCGCGTGGTGGTATCGCGTGCATGGCCGAATGCAATTCGTGTACGGGTGATGCCGCGTCAAGCGATTGCACGTTGGGGAACTGGGCGACTGTTAAGCGACAGTGGTGATGTATTTGCTGAATTAACTCCGACCAATCATCAGAATTTACCGTTATTGCATGGGCCGACGAGTCAGTCCAAAATGATGATGCGTCGCTATAATGAAATTAATCAACTATTTATACCTGTTGGCATTCGTTTAAAAGAATTATATTTAACCGAACGAATGACTTGGTTTATGCAGTTTGATTCAGGCTTACGCGTGATTGTCGATCAAGATCAGACCATGAGTAAGTTGCAGCGTTTAAGTTATCTCGCACACAGTGACTTAAAACCTGTTTGGCCACGAATTTCTGCCATCGATTTGCGCTACCGAAATGGTTTAGCGATTCAATGGAAAAACTCTGTGCCAGCAAAGTCGGTAAATGGTCAGTTTGTTGTAACCAGTGATGACATAGGCATTGCGAATGCAGCGCCTGTAAAGCCATAATGATCGGCTTTATAAGTAGAGGCTTTAAGCCATAAATTAAACAAACATGTGAATGGTAGTAGTAAATAATGAATGAAGCTGTTCCCTCGGTTGTTGCGATTGACATTGGGACACACAAAGTTTCAGTTTTGATTGGTAAGGTACACGCGCCAGACAATATCCAAGTGGTAGGGATGGCGACCGCTCGTAACCGCGGCATGAATAAAGGGAAAATTGTCAGTCTCGATAAAGTTGTTACCGCAATTAAAAATGCAGTGCAGGAAGCGGAAGATATGGCGGAATGTCGTGTACATTCTGCGTGGATTTCCATTCCCAGTGCTGAACTAAAAAGTTTTTATGCCTCTGGTCGTACTCCAATTGAAAATAATGACCATGCGATTACCACCAATGAAGTGGTGCGTGCTTTAGAACTGGCCAAAGCCAGTCATTTAACGTCTGACCATTATTTGGTGAGTGCTGTACCTTTAGGTTTTGAACTAGATGATGAACCTGAATGGGTGTTAAACCCGATTCGCATGTCAGCACGGAGTATGACAGGACATTATCATTTGATGATGTTGCCAATCAGCACCATGCAGAATTTGGATCGTGCATTAAAAGGTGCCAATATTGGTGTTGAACGCATGGTCATTTCATCATTAGCAACTGCTGAAGCCAGTTTGCTTAAAGATGAAAAAGAATATGGTGTGTGCTTGGTTGATATTGGTGCTGGTACGACCAATATTGCGGTGTATTTAGATGGTCGCTTGGCGATGACACACACTTTGCAACGTGGCGGTGAGCATGTAACGCGTGATATTGCTGCTGTATTGCAAACCACAACAGAAGAAGCTGAACGTATTAAGCTGTTGTATGGTTGTGTTGACCTGAAAGTGGTTAAACCTGAAAGTATGATTCAATTCCAAGGTATTGATGGTCCACAAACCATTAGCCGTATTGAACTGACCGAAATCATTATTGCGCGCTATGAAGAAATCTTTAATCAAGTGCGTAATGAGTTGGTGGATCATGGTGCGATTCATGGTTTATACCATGGTGTTGTACTCACAGGTGATGCCTGCCAAATTGAAGGGATGGTGACATTTGCGCGTCGGATGTTAGGTGTTTCTGCACATTTAGGTAATCCACCTATGCAAGTGTATGCTGATGATCAACAGCAAGCCGCTTTACGTCGTTCACAATACGCGACTGCCGCAGGTCTGTTAATTTTCAGTCAAAGTGAAACACAAGATACGATCGTTGAGCCAGAAGATACGGAAAAACTTTCAGTATTGAATCGGGTAAAACGTGCATGGTCGGGCTTCAATGACACCTTGAAGTCGATCTTTTAAGTTGAAATATTTGGGAATATTGTTGGGAAGTTGTACGGATTATTGCTTGTACTTGACAAGCTGGAACTTGGACAGCATTCTAAAAAACAATTTTTATTAAGATCAAGGCAGTATACGGGCTGAAGTGTCTGCCAATTATGGATTAGGAATTTTTTAGGCATGGCCTCATTTGAATTTTTAGAAGATGATCAAAGCGACAGCAACGGTCAAGCCCGTTTCACAGTATTCGGTGTAGGTGGTGCTGGCGGTAACGCTGTGCAACACATGTTGGAATCAGATATCGAGGGTGTAAAATTTGTTTGTGCCAATACAGACAAACAAGCACTCGACCGCATGAATGCACAATTTAAAATCCAACTCGGCGAGCAAAGTACGCGTGGTTTGGGTGCAGGTGCAAATCCACAAGTGGGTCAAACTGCTGCTGAAGAAAGCCGTGAGTTGATTCGCCAACACCTTGAAGGTACGGACATGGTGTTCGTGACTGCAGGTATGGGTGGTGGTACAGGTACCGGTGCTGCGCCAGTTGTTGCTGAAATTGCCAAAGAAATGGGTATCTTAACGGTAGGTGTGGTGACGACTCCGTTTAACTTTGAAGGTAAACGTCGTCAGCAATCTGCTGAGAAAGGTATTGAAGCACTTGAGCAACATGTTGATTCTCTGATTATTATTCCGAACCAACGTCTACTTAAAGTATTCCGCGATATTTCAATGAAAGATGCTTACAAAAAAGCAGACGATGTATTGTTAAATGCGGTGCGTAGTATCTTTGATTTGGTGGTACGTCCGGGTCATATCAACCTTGACTTCGCCGATTTGAAAACTGCCATGAGTACACGTGGTTACGCAATGATGGGTGCAGGTTCTGGTCGTGGTGAAAACCGTGCGCGTCAAGCTGCTGAGCAAGCGATCCGTAGCCCGTTGTTAGATAACGTGACCATCATGAATGCAAAAGGCATTTTGATTAATGTTACAGGTGGCGATGATGTAACCTTCGGTGAAATTGAAGAAATCACTGATGTGGTGAACCAAATTGTCGATCTTGATGAAGGTCAAGTGTTCTACGGTACGGTATTTGATCCAGATGCACGTGATGAAATTAGCGTAACGGTGATCGCAACGGGTTTAACTCGTAATTCTGCCGATTCTGCTGAGCCAGTGAAACGCCCTGTCGCACAAGCAACGCGTACAGTCGCTTCTGCACAAGTACCTGTAGATGAAGATGATGTGCCAGCGATTCAACGTCAGCACAATGAAGCAGCTGCTCCGGCTGCAGCAGCGGCGTCAGCATCCAATTCACGCCCTACGCCAATGAGTATTCAAGACTATTTGAAAAATCAACAACGTAAATAAAATAAATTCAATGACTTAAATGTCTGTTGATTACAAAAGGTAGCTGATCAGCTACCTTTTTGTTTTTTATCAATGGCTAAATATGCTAACGTATAGCGGTTTTGTGAACTGATGATAGAAGACACATGTTGAAACAACGTACCCTGAAACGCATCGTGAAAGCGAGTGGCATCGGACTGCATAGTGGGCAAAAAGTGATGATTAACTTTGTGCCACATCATGCCGATGGGGGGATTGTGTTTCGTCGTATCGACTTAAATCCACCGATTGATATTCCAGCCGATGCTATGCTGATTCAAGAAGCATTCATGTGTTCTAACTTGGTGCAAGAAAATGCCAAGGTGGGCACAATTGAGCACATTATGAGTGCGATTGCTGGATTAGGGATTGATAACCTGATCGTGGAAGTGTCGGCGTCTGAAGTACCCATTATGGATGGGAGTGCCGGCCCGTTCATTTATTTGCTTATGCAAGGTGAACTACAAGAACAAAATGCACCTAAAAAATTCATAAAAATACGCAAACCTGTCGAAGCACTGATCGATGATAAACGTGCTGCCTTCCAACCCCATGACGGTTTCCAATTAAATTTTACGATTGATTTTGACCATCCTGCATTTAAGAAAGAATTTCAGTCGGCAACAATCGACTTTTCAACCGAAACATTTGTCTATGAAGTTAGTGAAGCGCGGACTTTTGGCTTTATGAAAGATTTGGACTACCTAAAAGCTAATAATTTGGCTTTAGGGGCGAGTCTTGAAAATGCCATTGGTGTAGATGACAATGGTGTGGTCAATGAAGAGGGCTTACGCTTCTCGGATGAGTTTGTTCGTCACAAAATATTAGATGCTGTGGGTGATTTATACTTGCTCGGTCATCAAATTATTGCGAAATATGATGCCTATAAGTCAGGTCATGCATTAAATAATCAGTTATTACGCAATGTCAAAAGTGATCCAGATAGCTATGAAATTGTAACATTTGATGACATTAATGATTGCCCAATTAGTTATGTGAATGTGACATAAGTCATTGTCTTATAATGGTGATGTTATATTGTATCATTTGTAAGTGTTAAATCTGTCACATTCTGAGCATTCAAATTTGTCTGTTACAACTGGGTGGTTACTTTTTATTGCTTGCCAAACGCAGCATTGCTTGGCTAAGCTTAGGGTCGCTCACAAAGTCAGCAGCATTACGGAGTAAATCCTGAGTTTCTGTACTGAGGGTTCTTGAAATTTTTTCAGGGGAATGGGGCGTTGGAGACGGAGTTCTCAGACGGACTTGAATCTTGTGCAAATCCTTGAATTCGTATATTTGTGATAATTGTGCAATATATTGCTTTTGCAAATAGGCCAACTGACTAATCAGTGCCTGATTTTCTCCAGTTAATATAAGTACACCATTTATATAACAAACAACTTGCCATTGATCCGGTTGGGGCAATAGCGGTTGAACAATTTTCGTAAGTTTCTGCCATACAGCAACTTGCGTTGAGAGAAACGACAAGTTTCCTGTTTTTATGTGTTTTCTTGTTGGTTGAAAGACGTTGACAGGTTCTGACATACATATTTCCTACATGTTTATGTCTTAATCTTATGCGCTCCTTTTGGCTGATATCAAGGACGAAATCACACAAGGAACAAAAGAGAACAGTTTATAGAGGTTTTTTATGCATTTACGACGTATTTTATTGGCGTTTTCATTGGCAGCTTCGGCCGCTTCAGTCGCTTTTGCAGATTTAGTTGAATTAAATCAAGCAGACTCATCATCAGATCGTATTGAACAGTTAACTCGCACTTTGTCTCAAGGTGCTTACTCTGAAAGCAATGATATTGATGTTCCAGCGGAAACGAAGTTGAATGTTCAAATTCGTGAAAAATCAATTGAACTCAACAATGCGACAATCGCAAAAAAATACGGTTCAAGCAATTCCTCTCAAAACTATTCAGCAAGTTCAAATAATCCATATTCATGGTTAATTGCCCACCCACTTCCAGACATGAAGCGCGTGAGCTCAAACTATGGTGGTCGTACCATGGGTGGCCGTGCAGAAAATCATTCAGGTTTAGATCTTTCTGCGGCTAGTGGCACACCTATTTATGCAACAGGCCCTGGCATAGTAACTAAATCAGGCTGGGGCACAGGTTATGGCCAATATGTTGAAATCAACCATGGTAATGGTTACCTGACACGTTATGCACATGCATCACGCTTAATTGCACGTGTAGGCGACCGTGTTGCTGCGGGTGAGCATATTGCTAACGTTGGTTGTACTGGTCGTTGTACTGGCCCACATTTGCATTACGAAGTAGTGAAAGATGGTCAACGCAAAAACCCATCGACGTATTTAGCGATGTTGCCATAAGCGCATACAACATCTGTATACGAAGCCATTGTCTGAACCTCTACAGACAATGGCTTTTTTATTTATCGCTAATAACTATAAAATTATCATTTTAAAAAATATTGTCTGTATAAAAAATGGCGAAAATTGACCCAAAAATGTAAATTTGTGTAATTGTTAATCAATAAGTATTTAGTAAATAAATAACAGAGCTATTTCGTATTCATCTGTGGCGATAACTCAGTCTAGCCAAAATATGGTACTAATAGAGCCATATATTTAGCACATAGGATAGGTGAAGTATGGCGTTTTATGGCGATACAGATGCGCAAGAAACCCAAGAATGGCAGGACGCATTTGATTCAGTTTTACAGCACATGGGAACTGACCGCGCTGCATTTTTGCTTGAAAAACTCTATCAACAAGCGATTGCTAAGCACGTTCCCATTCAGCGACTAAATACTCCTTACTTAAATACCATTTCAGTTGAAGAACAACCGCCTATGCCAGGTGATTCGGATATGGAGCGCCGTATTCGTGCGCTGATCCGCTGGAATGCCTTAGCGATGGTACTGCGTGCCAATAAAACAGGTGATGACTTAGGTGGTCACTTGGCAAGTTTTGCATCATCTGCAACTTTATATGACGTGGGCTTTAACCACTTCTTCCGTGCCAATAGCGACAGCTTTGGCGGTGACATGATCTATTATCAAGGTCACTGTGCACCGGGTATCTATGCACGTTCGTTCTTAGAAGGTCGTTTGACTGAAGAGCACTTAAATAATTTCCGTCGTGAAGTTGGCGGTAAAGGTTTGCCGTCATACCCACATCCATATTTGATGCCAGATTATTGGCAGTTCCCAACCGTATCGATGGGTCTAGGTCCAATCATGTCGATCTATCAAGCACACATCCAAAAGTACTTGATGAACCGTGGCCTGATCAAAGAAGAAAACCGTAAAGTTTGGGCTTACCTCGGTGATGGTGAAATGGATGAGCCTGAAAGTACAGGTGCCATTTCACTTGCAGGTCGTGAAAAGCTCGACAACCTGATTTGGGTCGTGAACTGTAACTTACAGCGTCTAGATGGCCCAGTTCGTGGTAATGGTAAAATTATTCAAGAACTTGAATCATTGTTCCGTGGTGCAGGCTGGCGCGTAATTAAGGTGGTTTGGGGTCGTCATTGGGATCCGTTACTGGCAAAAGATGATTCAGGTGCCTTAAAAGCGGTGATGGAAGAAGCGGTCGATGGTGATTTCCAGCGTTATCAAGTGAAAGGTGGTGCGTATACGCGTGCACATTTCTTTGGTAAGTATCCTGAAGCTGAAGAGTTGGTGCGCAACTTAAGCGATGAAGATATTGATAACCTGAACCGTGGTGGCCATGACCCATTCAAAGTGTATGCGGCTTATGCCGAAGCGATGAAGGAAACAGGTCAGCCAACAGTTATCTTGGCAAAAACAGTCAAAGGTTATGGTTTGTCGGAAGAGATTGAAGCAGTCAACAAGACGCATCAAATCAAGAAAATGCAGCTTGAGTCGTTGAAATATGTACGTAACCGTTTCAACTTGCCATTTACCGATGAACAGCTTGAAGAAGTGCCATTCTATCGTCCGAGCGAAAACTCGCCTGAATTGAAATACATGAAGGCGCGTCGTGAGGCATTGGGTGGTTATTTACCTGCACGTCGTAAAGAAAGTGAACAGCTGGCGATTCCTGAATTGTCTGTGTTTGATGCCGTACTGAAAGGCAGTGGCGGTAAAGAGCAATCGACGACCATGTTGATGGTACGTTTGATTTCATCATTATTGAAAGAAAAAGCCATTAAAGATCGTGTCGTACCAATTGTGCCAGATGAAGCGCGTACTTTTGGTTTAGAAGGTATGTTCCGTCAGTTGGGGATCTATGCTGCGCATGGTCAAAAATATACCCCTGAAGACCAAGAACAGTTGATGCACTATCGTGAAGCCAAAGATGGTCACATGTTACAAGAAGGGATTAACGAAGCGGGTGCGATGAGTGCTTGGGCTGCGTTAGGGACCAGTTATTCAACCAATAACTTGCCAATGATTCCGATGTATATGTACTACTCGATGTTCGGTTTCCAACGTATTGGTGATATTGCATGGGCTGCAGGTGATGCGCAGGCGCAAGGCTTCTTGCTCGGTGCAACTGCAGGTCGTACAACACTGAACGGTGAAGGTTTACAGCACCAAGATGGTCATTCACATATCTTGGCAAATACGATTCCAAACTGTATTTCTTATGACCCATGTTTTGGTTATGAGTTGGCAGTGATCGTACATGATGGTTTAAAACGCATGTACGTGAACCAAGAGCGCGTGTTCTATTACTTAACAGTAATGAATGAAAACTACGAACACCCTGCTATTCCTGAAGGTGCTGAAGAAGGCATTAAACGTGGTATGTATCTCTTCGAAGAAGATGAGAAGGCAACGGTTCAGTTGATGGGTTCAGGTGTGATTCTGCGTGAAGTTATTAAAGCGGCGAAAATCCTTCGTGATGAATATCAAATTCATTCAAACGTATGGAGCGTCACTAGCTTTAACGAATTAGCTCGTGATGGTATGGCGTGTGAAGAATACAACCGCTTACATCCGTTGGCTGAAGATACGAAAGAAGCTTGGGTCTCTCAATTACTTCGTGAAAAAGACGGTATTGTGGTATCGGCAACTGATCACATGCGTGCGTATAGCGAACAAATCCGTGCCTATCTTCCAGACAATCGTCCATTTGTTGCATTAGGTACAGATGGTTATGGTCGTTCAGATACACGTGGCAACTTACGTAGCTACTTTGGTGTCGATGCTGCACATATTGTGGTAGCAACATTGAAAAAACTCGCCGATGAAGGCGAAGTTGATGCACGTTTAGTTAAAGATGCCATCTCAAGCTTTGAACTAGATACTGACCGTCCAGTGGCATGGGCTCCGCAGGAAACGCCGGAACTGCATGCTGTGGCTGACTACAAAGAGGAGAACTAATCATGCAAATTACGACTCCTGATATTGGTGTAGATAAAGCAACGGTCGCTGAGATTTTAGTGAAAGTCGGCGACACCATTAGCGTTGATGACAGCATTGTGTTGTTAGAGTCTGATAAGGCCTCTGTTGAAGTGCCAAGCACTTCGGCAGGCGTGGTGAAAAGCATTGCAGTTAATCTGGGTGACAGTGTTGCTGAAGGTGCTGTGCTGATCGAGTTGGAATCAGAAGGTCAAAGTGCTGCTACAGCTGAGCCAGTACAAAATGCAACTGAAGACCAAGCAGCAGAACCAACTCCGGTTGTGGAAGCAGAACAAGCTGCAGCAGCACCTGTTGCAGCCAATGCTCCTCAGTCGCAAAGTATCGATGTGCAAGTCCCTGATATTGGCGTAGAGAAAGCTACGGTGAGTGAGATTTTGGTCTCTGTTGGTGATGAGATTGATGTTGATCAAAGCATTATCGTGGTGGAATCAGACAAAGCGACAGTCGAAGTCCCAAGTACTGTATCAGGCCGTGTTGAATCGATCACGATCAGTGCTGGCGATGTAGTGAAAGAAGGTGTAGTGATTTTAACGGTAAAAACGGCGGCTTCATCTGCTGCGGTTGAATCGGCTCCAGTGCAAGAAACTGCACAGCCTGTTGCTGCACCCGTTGTCGCAGAAGCAACACCAGCGCCGTCTACGGCTACAGCGTCTGGACCTGTAGAAATTGCAGTGCCTGACTTAGGTGTTGATAAAGCAGCGGTGGCTGAAATTTTAGTCGCTGTGGGTGATGTGGTTGAAAAAGACCAAAGCATCATCGTGGTGGAATCAGACAAAGCAACGGTAGAAGTGCCAAGCTCTACTGCTGGTAAAATCACCGCGATTCATGTTCAGTTAGGGCAAAGTGTCTCTGAAGGCGTCGCTTTGGTGACGATAGAAGCCGAAGGTCAAGCTGTTGCAGCACCCGCACAAGCAGCGAAACCTGCACCAGCTGTAGCACAGCCTGCGACAGTTGCACCTAAAGCTGAAAGCAAAGTTGAAGCAGCTCCACAATCACAAGGCGCAGATAAACTCACCAAAGAGCAAAATGCTGCCAATGCCAAAGTGTATGCAGGACCGGCCGTTCGTAAGCTTGCACGTGAATTGGGTGTGGTTTTGGCAGAAGTCAAAGCATCTGGCCCGCATGAGCGTTTAATGAAAGAAGATTTATTCGCTTATGTAAAAACCCGTTTGACTACTCCGCAAGCGGCACCTGCAGCTCAAGCTGTGGCACAGGTTTCAGGCTTGCCGAAATTGCCAAGCTTTGATGCTTTTGGTGGTGTCGAAGAGAAAGTTTTGACACGTTTACAACAAGTGTCGATTCCGCAATTGTCTTTAAACAATTTTATCCCGCAAGTGACGCAGTTCGATGCAGCGGATATTACTGATCTTGAAGCTTGGCGTAATGATTTAAAAGCTAACTTTAAGAAAGAAGGTATTGGCTTAACCATTATGGCTTTCATCATCAAAGCAGTGGCTTATTTGTTGAAAGAAGAACGTGAATTTGCAGGTCATTTGTCTGATGATGGCAAGTCAGTATTGCTACGCAATGAAATCCATATGGGGATTGCCGTGGCAACGCCTGATGGTTTGACCGTGCCTGTACTGCGTAATCCAGATCAAAAATCGATTAAGCAGATTGCAATTGAGCTGGGTGAACTGAGTCAAAAAGCACGTGACAAAAAACTGTCGCCGAAAGATCTACAAGGTGCGAACTTTACCATTACCAGTCTGGGTTCAATTGGTGGTACGGCATTTACACCGCTGGTTAATTGGCCACAGGTGGCGATTTTAGGTATTTCACCTGCAACTATGCAGCCGGTGTGGAATGGTGAAGGCTTTGATCCACGTTTGATGCTGCCGCTGTCATTGTCATACGATCACCGTGTAATTAATGGTGCGGATGCTGCACGTTTTGCCAATAAGCTGACGAAGCTGCTCAAAGATATCCGAACTTTATTGATCTAATCTGACCTGTTTAAGTTTCAAAATGAACCCTGCTTTGGCAGGGTTTTTTTATGGCGTCGTGGTGGTGGACTGACAAAGCCAATCAGGAAGTTCAATGGGTGAAGGGTAGAGCTTTAATGCTGAGTTTGCATTGAGGTTATAAGTGAGTGGAAGTGTACGATGTGGGTGCGCCGTCGACCAAAGCTTTTGTCTTAAATGTTCAAAGCGTTGGAAGTCTTTTAAAAATAAGCCCCAAAACTTTTCATAATGCTCCAGTTCTTGCACATGTTGATGCTGATACGCATGTGTTTGGCCCTGTTGGTGCTGGAAGTCATAGCCCATCAGCCAAATACGCTGCGGTTGAAAGAGATGTGCGAGTGAATAGGCTTGAAGGCCGCAATTATTACCATACACAAAGTACGGTGAATGAAATAACTCCGCTTGCGTATCGATGCGCACGGTTTTGAAGTTAATCACTTCATGTTCAGGATATGGACGGTTGTGACCTAAACCACATCCGCTAATGATGTCACCTTGAAAGCAGGCTTTGAGCATGGGTTGATAGTGTAACCACCACGCATAATCTGAATGATGGGCAATTTGAGCCTGAGGAAGTTGAAGAAAACTTTGATTACAGCAAATGATTAGCAGCTTTTTTGAGGGCTGAATGGTGGTTAAGTCAAAACTGAGCTGAGACGGGCCGCCTGCAATGATTAATACATCCTGCACATGCATATAGTGTTGAATAAATTCTTGAAATTTTTGATTATTGTTTTGCATATCAAATTGAGTCATCGAAAATTAAAATTGCGAAAACATGCATTCCTCGCTAGAATAGCATTACTTCATTGGGGAGTAGCCGCTTTTTACGCAAAGTAAAAAGGTGATGGTCAACATATTTGCTCTAAAACGAGCATGGTCATCATAGCAAAGAACCAAATGAGCTCTTCGTAGCTTTCTTTTGTTGGCAAGACCTTTGATTTATCACTCTGCACATTGGCTAGCAGGAGGGATAAGTCATCGGTATATGTTATTGCTAGCCAGAGAAATGCACCATGTTAACCGCTTTCTTCATTTCCCTTGCTGTTGTTGCCCTGTCAGAAATGGGCGATAAAACACAATTACTTGCCTTACTGCTTGCTGCACGTTTTCGTAAACCCGTTCCGATCTTAATTGCAATTTTCCTCGCGACTGTGGTGAACCACGGGGTTTCTGCTGTGCTGGGTCAATGGATTACCACTGTTTTAAGTCCAACCGTTTTATTGTGGATCGTTTCTCTGGGCTTTATTGCTATGGCGGTGTGGATGTTGATCCCCGATCAATTGGATGATGAATCTGAAAGTATCAATAAGTGGCAAAAATATGGGGTTTTCGGCGCCACTTTCGTTTTGTTCTTCTTGGCTGAAATTGGAGATAAAACCCAAATTGCCACTGTTGCACTGGCTGCACGCTTTGACAGTATTGGCTGGGTGACTTTGGGGACGACGCTAGGCATCATGTTAGTTAATGCGCCAGCGGTATTTATTGGGAACAAGCTAGCTGAAAAACTACCGATTTCACTGATTCATAAAATTGGCGCCTTGGTATTCTTGGTGATTGGTTTGGCTGCGTTGGCACAACACTATTTATTTTAAATAATGATCTCACCATATTAAAAATACATGAAATCCTGAGTTAAAAACTCAGGATTATTTGCCAATAAATGAGACCCAATTCACTGATATTTCAGATAATATTGACTGAATATTTATTGTAAGTTTCCCTAAATAAATATATGTTATTCACCTATAGAATATATATTTTTTGATAAAAAATTTGGGGAATTGGAATGGCTTTCGAACGCACAACATCACAGGTACTTTATGATGATGGAAAGCATAAATGTATTAGCTTTACCAGTTTGGTAAAAGGCGAGGGCGTACAGGCGAACCAGTTCCTGATTTTGGATAATGAGCGCGCAGCGGTGCTCGATCCGGGTGGTGACTTGACCTATGTCCCACTGACTATGGAACTGAATAAATATACCCGTTTGACCAATCTTGACTATGTGATGGCCTCGCATCAGGACCCAGACATTATTACCTCGATGCCACGTTGGTTGGTTTATACCGAGGCCAAAGTGGTGGCATCTAAACTGTGGGCGCGTTTCTTACCACATTTAAACTCTGCATTTATGAGTGACCGCATGAAAGGCAACTGGTTGGATCGTCTGATCGAACTGCCAGATCATGGTCAGGTGATTCCATTAGGCAACAGTCATTTGGTGGCTGTTCCGGCACACTTCCTACATTCGGTTGGTAACTTCCAATTTTATGACCCGATTGCCAAAATTTTATTCTCAGGGGATATGGGCGCATCAATGGTGGACGATGCTTCTAAACCTTTAGAAAATTTTGCCGCTCATATTCCTAAAATGAAAGGCTTCCATCAGCGCTATATGTGTTCAAACAAAGTGATCCGTCTTTGGGTCAACATGGTACGGACGATGGATGTGGAAATGATCGTACCGCAGCACGGCACGCCATTTATTGGTAAAGAACAGATCAATCAATTCTTAGATTGGATCGAAACCTTGCAGTGTGGTGTCGATTTAATGGATGAAACAGTCTTTACTTGCCCAGTATAATGACTTGAAAATTCAGAAAAAATAATTGAGTTTGCAGATAACATTTTTTAATATTTTTTGTCCATAAAATAAGCTTTTAGATGACGAGAATAGATAAAAATGTTGTCTCAAATACCGACTCAGGATGCATGTTTAACCTGTGGAGCATGTTGTGCCCACTATCGCGTTTCTTTTTATTGGGCAGAAGGGCTGAATATGCCCGAACATTATACTGAGCCGGTTAACGCCGTGTATTCATGTATGGCAGGCACCAATCAAGCGCAGTCTCGTTGCATCGCTTTGGGTGGTGAAATTGGGCAAGCAGTGAGTTGTAGGGTGTACGAGGCTCGCAGTTCCACATGTAAAAGTGTGCAGATAGCTGATGAGCAATGTAATAAAGCACGCATCGCGCATCAAATGATTCCATTGATCAGTATTCCACTGCATGACGCTGAAAATGATGAAGATTTCGATCAAGTCAGTTAAGGCTTGAGTTCCAGAATAAATTTATTGAAATTAAGCGGTAGAGTCTTCGGATTCTGCCTATATTGCACAGGATGCTGACTAACCCTCAGTGTATTCTTGCTGAAAACAGCATATTCGATGGTTAATATTGAAAACTCCGTAAAGAATTGCCGCAATTAAAATGAAAATTGAACGGAAATTTGTATATAATGGCTCACGGAAATTACCAGCGAGACTGTTATGTTGACCATCGTTCAAGAAGCCCTAACCTTTGATGATGTCTTATTACTCCCTGCCTATTCTACTGTTCTCCCAAAAGATGTCTCTCTTAAGACACGTTTCACACGTGGCATCAATTTGAATATTCCACTTGTTTCTGCTGCGATGGATACTGTGACTGAATCACGTATGGCAATTGCAATGGCGCAAAACGGTGGTATCGGTATCCTGCATAAAAACATGGATATTGCTGCACAAGCTGCAGAAGTTCGCCGCGTGAAAAAATTTGAAGCAGGTATGGTGAAAGACCCAATTACCGTTACACCAGAAACGACTGTACGTGAGCTGATTGCTTTAACTCAAGCAAATAACATCAGCGGTGTACCAGTGGTGAAAGACGGTCAAGTGGTGGGTATTGTTACTGGTCGTGACACTCGTTTTGAAACCAATCTTGAGCAACCTGTTAGTAACATCATGACAGGTCATGATCGTTTGGTAACTGTTCGTGAAAACGAATCAAAAGAAAACATCCAAGCATTACTTCAAAAGCACCGTATTGAAAAAGTCCTTGTTGTAAATGACAACAACGAACTGAAAGGTTTAATCACGGTTACTGATTTCCGTAAAGCTGAAAACTATCCAAATAGCTGCAAAGATGACTTAGGTCGTTTACGCGTTGGCGCTGCAGTAGGTACAGGTGCAGAAACACCAAGCCGTGTAGAAGCATTGGTAGAAGCGGGTGTTGATGCGATTGTTGTTGATACAGCACATGGTCACTCTGCAGGTGTAATTGAACGTGTACGTTGGGTAAAAGCTAACTATCCACAAGTTCAAGTGATTGGCGGTAACATCGCGACTGGTGACGCAGCACTTGCATTATTAGATGCTGGCGCAGATGCAGTGAAAGTGGGTATTGGTCCAGGTTCAATCTGTACTACACGTATTGTGGCTGGTATTGGTATGCCACAAATCTCTGCGATTGACAGCGTTGCCAATGCACTAAAAGATCAAATTCCATTGATTGCAGACGGTGGTATCCGTTTCTCTGGTGATATGGCAAAAGCGATTGGTGCAGGCGCGAGTACCATCATGGTAGGTTCATTGATGGCGGGTACGGAAGAAGCACCGGGCGAAGTTGAATTCTTCCAAGGTCGTTACTACAAAGCTTATCGTGGTATGGGTTCATTGGGTGCGATGGCAGGTGCTACAGGTTCTGCTGATCGTTATTTCCAAGACTCAAAAGCAGGTGCTGAAAAGCTTGTACCAGAAGGTATTGAAGGTCGCGTACCGTACAAAGGCCCAATGGGTAACATCGTTCATCAAATGATGGGTGGTTTACGTTCATCTATGGGTTATACCGGTTCTGCGGTGATCGATGACTTACGTAAAAATGCACAGTTTGTCAAAATTACTGCGGCAGGTATGTCTGAATCTCACGTACATGACGTGACTATTACTAAAGAAGCACCAAACTACCGTGTTGGTTGATATTTAGTAGCTTTTAGCCGAAAAGGCCGTCATTAATATGACGGCCTTTTTGTTTTTGGTGTAAAGTATTTGCAGTAAAAAGTGATGATTAAGATCACCATTAAGAAGTGAGTACAACATGAGTTATTTTGGTACAGATGGCATTCGTGGCAAATTCGGTGAATTGCCTATTACCCCTGAATTTGCATTAAAACTAGGATTTGCCGCAGGTAAAGTATTAAAACAATACAGTAAAAAAGCAAAGCCCATCGTTGTACTAGGTAAAGATACCCGATTATCGGGCTATATTTTAGAGTCAGCATTACAAGCCGGTTTAAACGCAGCAGGTGTTTATGTTCATTTGTTGGGTCCATTACCTACACCGGCTATTGCCCATTTAACCCGTGCATTACATGCCAGCTTAGGCATCGTGATCTCGGCGTCGCATAATCCGTATTTTGACAATGGCATTAAGTTCTTCTCGAGCGAAGGTAAAAAATTGCCGGATGAAATTCAAGAAGCGATTAACAAAGAACTTGAAAATGACTTGGTGATCGAAGATCCTGCAAACTTAGGTAAAAGTGTGCGTGTAAAAGATGCCAATGGTCGTTATATCGAATTTTGTAAATCAACCTTCCCCTACCATTTTGACCTGACAGGCTTAAAAATTGTAGTGGACTGTGCCAATGGTGCAGCCTATAGCGTCGGTCCATCGGTATATCGTGAACTGGGTGCAAAAGTGATTGCGCTGTTTAACGAACCGGATGGTTTAAACATCAATAAAGACTGTGGTTCGACACATCCTGAGTTTTTACAAAAAGCAGTTGTTGAACATCAGGCAGATTTAGGGATTGCCTTTGACGGTGATGCCGACCGTGTAATTATGGTCGATAAAAACGGTCAGCAAATTACTGGTGACCATATTCTCTATATTTTAGCCACTCAAGCGAGTCAAAAACCTGCGGGTATCGTGGGTACTGTGATGAGCAATATGGCGCTTGAAATTGCTTTAGATCAAGCCAATGTGCCTTTGCTTCGTGCCAAAGTTGGTGACCGCTATGTTCTACAAGGCCTAGAAGAAAAGGGCTGGGTAACGGGCGGTGAGCCATCAGGTCATATCTTGACTTTGGACAAGAGCACCACAGGTGATGCGATCATTGCTTCACTTCAGGTGTTAACTGTGATGGTTGAGCAAGGTAAAGCTTTGCATGAATTGGTGGAAGGGTTTGAGTTATTACCAAATGTCTTGGTGAATGTTCGCTTGGCTGCGATGTTTGATCCCTACGCTGTACCTGCACTGGTGAGCGAGTTTGAAAAAGCTGAAGCTCAGCTTAAAGGGCGTGGTCGCATCTTGATTCGTAAATCAGGCACAGAGCCGGTGATTCGTGTCATGGTTGAAGGTAATGACCTTGAAGAAGTCACCGCGTTAGCAAATCATTTGGCCGATGCTGTTCGTGCCAATGCAGCTTAAATCAAGAGGGGAAATTGCATGAATGATGTGATTAAGGACTTAAGTGAACTGCGTTTAACTTATCAAAAAGGTGAGTTGCATGAAGATCAGGTGAAGCGTGATCCACATGAGCAGTTTTTATTATGGTTTAACCATGCCTTAGCAGCACAATTGCATGAACCCTATGCCATGTCTTTGGCGACGGCAAATGCCCAAGGTCGTCCGCATGTGCGGACGGTCTTGTTACGCGGTGCGACCCATTCAGGTTATGACTTCTACACCAACTATGACAGTCAAAAAGGCAATGATCTGCTCGATAATCCTTATGCAGAATTATTGTTTTATTGGCAAGAGCAGGAACGTCAAATTCGGGTCAGTGGTCATGTGGAAAAGATTTCTCTTGAAGAATCGACGGATTATTACCATAAACGACCGCGTGACAGCCAAATCGCAGCACACATTAGCACTCCACAAAGTGGTGTTATCGCCAGTCGTGAAGAATTACAACAGCGATTCCAAAATTTGCATGATCAAGTGGAAAGCAAAGACGTATTGGCGAAACCTGAGTTTTGGGGTGGCTATCGTTTAGTTCCGGATTATTATGAATTTTGGCAAGGCCGTCCGAATCGTTTACATGACCGCTTGAGTTATGAACAACAGGATGGTCAATGGGTTCTACAGCGACTAATGCCATAAATGTCTAAACTTTTAATTCAACAAAGACCCTATTTGACGCGCCCTGAAGATATTCAGGGCGTTGCGCCGTTTATTGCGGACTTATTGGCACGTCGCGGGGTTTCTTCCGCACAAGAACTGGAATTGAAGCTCAAGCATTTACATGCCCCGACCTTAAAAGGCATGCAGCAAGCTATAGAGTTGATCGACCAAGCCATTGATGCGCATAAAAAAATTGTCATTGTAGGCGACTATGATGCCGATGGTGCAACCAGTACTGCATTGATGGTCTTGGCACTGCGTGATATGGGCGCGGATGTTGAATATCTGGTTCCAGACCGTTTTAAGTATGGTTATGGCCTGACACCCGCCATTGCTGATTTAGCCTTCGTGAGTTTTACCCCAGATGTGCTGATTACAGTCGATAATGGTATTTCGAGCCATGCTGGTGTAGCACAGGCACAGGCGCATGGTATGCAGGTGATCATTACAGACCATCACCTGACTACGAAGGAAACACCACAAGCAGAAGCGGTGGTGAATCCGAATCAGTTGGGATGTGAATTTCCAAGTAAAGCCTTGGCTGGTGTGGGTGTCGCATTTTATGTGTTGGCCAATTTGGCCAGTATGCGTAAAAAAAATGCTAAATCCACAGCCAACCTCAGCCAATATTTGGACTTGGTGGCTTTAGGCACTTATGCCGATGTTGCAAGTCTAGATCTGAATAATCGGATCTTGATCGATGCTGGTTTGAAGCGGATTCAGCAAGGACTATGTCGTCCAGGGATCAGTGCATTATTGGATATCGCCGGCCGTGATCCCGCACAGTTAAAAGCACAAGACTTGGGCTTTGTGGTCGGCCCGCGACTCAATGCCGCTGGGCGGATGGAGACCATGGATATTGGGATTGAGTGTCTGATTGCGGCGGATTTAAGTACGGCTTATCCGATTGCGCAGCAGTTGAATCAACTCAATATTGAAAGACGCCAAGTCGAAGGGCAGATTAAACAGGAAGCTCTGGCCGAGTTAGAGCATATTCAGCTTGATCAGGATAACTTACCTGCAGCATTGATCATGTTTGAACAGCATTGGCATCAAGGGGTGATTGGGATTGTTGCAGGGCGTTTAAAAGAACAATTCCATAGACCTGCAATCGTCTTTGCTGCAGATGAAGATAGCGTACATATTAAAGGCTCTGCGCGTTCGATCGAAGGTATTCATATTCGAGACAGTATTGAGCGTATTGCTGAATTACATCCGCATTTGGTGAGTCATTTTGGCGGGCATGCTGCCGCGGCAGGACTAACCATTCAAAAGCAGCATTTTTCTGAATTTAAAACCGCTTTTGAAGCATTCATCGCTGCGCAAGATGAAAGTTTATTTCAGGCCACTATTTGGACAGATGGCGAATTGCCCGATTCGGCCATTAATGTCGAAACCGTCGATCTTTTGCAAAATTTAAGTCCATGGGGACAAAAATTTCCTGCACCGGTCTATGAAGGTCTATTTAAAATTTTAGATTATCGTTGGTTGAAAGATGTGCATCTGAAATTAAAACTTGCTTTAGATAATGGCTTAATGGTGGACGCAATTGCATTTAATGCGGCAGAAAAGTATGAATTTAATCCTATGCAAGATCAAATCCGCTTGGTCTACGAACTCGATAAAAATGAATTTAGAGGAAATGTCAGTGTTCAATTGAGAGTTCTACACTTGGCTCAATAAATTCTATTTTTACAGGCAAATAAAAAACCGCTCAGAAGAGCGGTTTTTTATGGTTTTGAATTCAATGGATTAGAAGCGGTATTTCGCTGCTACACCAAATGAATTGTAGTCATTGTTGCCAACTTCACCGAAACCAACACGACCTTCAAGGCTTACTTGTTGGTTGAAGAATTTACGTGCATTGATCCCTACTTCGTTACGATCAGTGACATCGTTGTTGTAGTAGTCAGCACCAACACTGAATGTTTTGTCGATGAAGTAATCCGCTGCTAGATTGAATTCATCTAGATCACCGAATGCTGCACCCGCTTCAAGGTTGATGTCTTTACCATTGCTTAAAGTTGTTACGTATTTAGCACGTAAAGTTGGATCTACGCCATCATCTTCATCGTTATCCCAACCTTTCACACCAGCTGCAACTAAGAAGCCTGGTGCAGGAAGATAACCGACTTCAGCGCCGTAGTAGGTTGTATCGTTGTCTACTGTGCCAAATGGAGTGTCAACTTCAACATTATTACGGCTTACATCACCAGATACATAGAAATCTGAGTTTGGTACGAAGTATTCGATACCAACGCCATAAGTATTGTCGTCAACATCGCCACGGTCAGCGAAAGTTGCATGTGCATTTACGTTACTTGCACGGTTTAAGAATGCAGCTTCTGCAAGAGGAGCGTTACGAGTTTGAACAGGGTTGAAGTAATAAGTACCGTTTACACCAAATTCACTGCCAGAGCTTCCATTATCTGGGTCGATGTAACCAGCTGAAGCGCCCACTTCTGCTTGATAAGCATGAGCTGTACCTGTAATAGCAAGTGCAGAAAGAAGTGCTGAAGCAATTGCGAGTTTTTTCATGGAAACTACCCCTCTAAATTGTTTGGCTAAATTTAATACATTTTTTGTTACAAGTTTTAGTCTAGAGAATTTTTAAAGATGGTCAATCGCTGCAAAGTTGCAGAACTGTGTATTCGGTAATTTTATGTAATTTTAATTATTTAAGATATTGAAAAATATATAATTATTATTAATGTTTTGTTTTATTAAAACTGTGTAGATATTATGAATTTGTAGATTATTTGGTCAACAACTGGACTTTTTTTAAAGTAAATATTACATCGAAAAGAAAAAAGCACCTCAAATTTGAGGTGCTTTTTTAATGCACATTCCTAATTCAAACGAAATTAGAAACGTAAAGTTGCATTGATGTTGAACGCTTGAACGTCATCACCAAAACCAACTTGACCACCGATTGCTAGGTTCGGGTTAAGGAAGTATTTTGAACGGATAGCGAAGTAATCCGTGTCTTCATCACCATCATCTTCGATGTTGTAAGATGCACCAATGCTAAAAGCTTGGTCGAAGTAGTAGTCTGCACCAATCGTAACAGAGTCTAAATCACCAAAAGCGCCATCTGCCTCTAGGTTGATGTATTGACCATTGTTCAAAGGCGCAACATATTTTGCTTTAACAGCAAAACGGTTGTCTTCGTCTTCATCATTGTCGCCTTGATAGCCATCAATACCAACAGCAAGTAAAAGGTTAGAGACAGGTAAATAACCTACTAATGCGCGGTATGTTGTTGAATCATAGTCCTCGCTTGCTGAAATGCCAGCAACTTTTACTTCAGCTTTTTCTTCTTTGTAGCCTAATTCACCATTAAAGTAGAATTGTTCAAAGAAGTATTCAGCACCTAATGAAATATGGTGGCTGTCATATTCTGCTTTGCCTGCAAGCGGACCTGAAACAGGAAAATAATCTGATACATCTACTGTTTTTGTATCTAAATATTGATAGCTATATTTAGCATAAATATTGCTGTTATGACCTAAAAATGCAGCTTCGTTTAATGGGCCATTTTTAGGGTTTACTGAGTCTAAATATAACGTGCCTTGTAAGTTGAACAATCCGTTTGAATCTACGATGTCATTGTCCCAATCTGTATAAGTAAAACCGCCATCAACTTGACCATCATAAGCAAAAGTTGATGAAGTGATAACAGCTAACCCTAGTGCAAGTAATGTCTTTTTCATAAAACCCTCGAAACATTATTGTTGTAAAAAAAATGTAATAAATAGTAATGCGAGCGTATTGTTCATATTATGTGCATTGAAGTCAATGATTTGGATGATCAATCTGGCTGAAACTGTGCAAATGCTCTGTGATATAATAGGCGGCTATTTAAGCCAAATTTTTTGATTGAGAGTAATTCACGTGGAAATTAATCCGTATCTATTACAGCTAAAAGACTTAAACGACCGTGGTCAAACATTACGGGGGTATCTTTGACTACGATCTGAAAAAAGAGCGTTTAGAAGAGGTTCTACGTGAGCTGGAAGACCCAGCAATTTGGAATGATCAAAGCCGTGCGCAAGCAATGGCAAAAGAAAAAGGTGAACTCGAAAACGTCATTAACGTGCTCGAAGGGCTTTCAACTCAACTAGAAGATGCCCAAGCGATGCTGGATCTTGCGGTTGAAGCAGAAGAAGAAAGCTTACTTGTGGATGTGCAAGCAGAGTTAACTTCAGCGGAAGCAGAACTTGCGAAATTAGAATTCCGTCGTATGTTCAGTAATCCGATGGACCCGAACCCATGCTATGTCGAAATTCAAGCAGGTTCAGGTGGTACTGAAGCACAGGACTGGGCATCGATGTTACTACGTATGTATCTACGTTGGATTGAACGTCATGGTTTTAAAGCAGAAGTGATGGAAGAGTCTGATGGTGATGTGGCAGGGATCAAGTCTGCAACGATCCGTGTAGAAGGTGAGTATGCATATGGTTGGTTACGTACAGAATCTGGCGTACACCGTTTAGTCCGTAAGTCACCTTTTGACTCGGGTAACCGTCGCCATACTTCATTCTCAGCGGTTTTTGTATCGCCTGAAATTGATGACAATATTGAAATTGAAATCAATCCTGCTGATGTTCGTACTGATACCTATCGTGCATCTGGTGCGGGTGGTCAGCACATTAACAAAACAGACTCTGCAGTACGTTTAACTCACGCTCCAACAGGGATTGTGGTGGCATGTCAGAACCAACGTTCACAGCACGCCAACCGTGACCATGCTTGGAAACAGTTACGTGCAAAATTGTACGAACTTGAGATGCAAAAACGTAATGATGCGGCACAAGCGTTGGAAGACACCAAGTCAGATATCGGTTGGGGCAGCCAAATTCGTTCATACGTTTTAGATGACTCGCGTATTAAAGACTTACGTACCAGTGTGGAAAGTTCAAACACCGGCGCGGTACTTGATGGTGATTTAGATAAGTTTATTGAAGCCAGCCTCAAACAAGGTTTGTAATTTAAATTTATATAGAAAACAAAGTTCTATCTGTTTTTGATCATCATATCTAAAAAAATCGATATAAAAATCGAAAAAATACGATATAGTGTGTTCAAGATGCTGAATAGAACTTTGTTGTCCAAATTTTTATTTAATTAAACCCGTTTAAATTATGGATATTGATTTAATTTTTAAAGCACTTGCCAATCCGACTCGACGTCAAATCTTGGAATGGTTGAAAACACCTGAACAATTTTTGTCAGAAGAACAATGTGGCGGCTTTAATCGTGGTGTATGCGCTGGCAATATCGAAAAACTCGGTAATGTTTCGCAGTCTACGATGTCTAATCATTTGTCTGTGTTACAACAGGCGGGCTTAATTCAAGCCGAGAAATATGGTCAATGGTCGTATTTTTCGCGCAATGAAGAACTCATTCAGCAATATATTGATTATCTGCAGAACTCACTTTAAATCATTTTTCGCATTTGAAGTGTTAGGCGAGACATATATGGCTGAACTTAATACTCCTCTCATTTTGGGTGATTTACACCTCAAAAATCGCGTTGTAATGGCGCCACTAACCCGTAGTCGTGCAACCATTGACCGTGTTCCAACGCCGATGATGGCTGAATATTATGCACAGCGTGCAAGTGCTGGATTAATCATTTCAGAAGCAACAGTTATTTCAGAAGCAGCAAATGGCTATTTGCAGACGCCGGGTTTATTTACCGATGCTCAAGTTCAAGGCTGGAAACTGGTGACCCAAGCCGTACATGAACAGCAAGGTTTAATTGTGGCGCAATTGTGGCATGTCGGTCGTGTCTCTCATCCCGATCTTTTGGATGGTGATACACCGGTGTCTGCCAGTGCGGTACAACAGGCAGGCTATGTCAGTCTGCTTCGCCCAAAACGCGAATATGTCGTGCCACGTCCATTAGAGATTGCAGAAATCAAAAGCATTGTTGAGCAATACAAACAGTCTGCAATCAAAGCCAAAGAAGCCGGTTTTGATGGTGTGGAATTGCATGCGGCCAATGGTTATTTGATCGATCAATTCCTACAAAGCAAAACCAATTTACGTGAAGATGAGTATGGTGGTTCTGTCGAAAACCGCGCACGTTTATTGCTCGAAGTGGTGGATGCGCTGATCGAAGTGTGGGGAGCAGGTCGTGTAGGTGTGCATCTTGCGCCGCGTGGTGATGAACACGACATGGGCGATAATGATCCACGTGAAACCTTTGGCTATGCCTTAGAGCAGTTGGGGCAACGGAAGATTGCATTCTTCTTTACCCGTGAATATCTGGCGGATGACAGTATTAGTGACTATCTGAAACAGCGCTCAAATGGTGTGCCGTACATTGCCAATATGCGTTTAAGCCGTGAAGATGCCGTTGATTTATTGGCCTCAGGTAAAGCCGATGCGGTGTCTTTTGGTAAAGCCTATATTGCCAATCCAGATTTGTTTGAACGTTTGCTGGCGAATGCTGCACTGAATGAATTGCAGTTGGAAAATATGATTGGAACTGATGTAGCCGAAGGCTATATTGATTATCCAAGCATGAAAAATAAATTTGGTTCAGGTCGTTCAACCTATTAATCGACACTTGAATATGCATTATCCATTAACATGTGGATAATGCTCTGATATATTCTGCCGATTCAAACCGTTTTTGAGCGTAATAATTTGACTACTCCTTTTTGGTATAACGCAGCTTTGGCGCTGATTAAACCGCTATATCAATGGCGCATCAAAAAACGTGCTGAAGATCTCCAACTATATCAGCAAGAGTGTCTTGAGCGCTTTGGGCCATTTCAGCCGGTTAAAAACCGCAATGCAATTTGGTTTCATGTGGTTTCCGTAGGAGAAACCAACGCTGCACAGCCGCTGATTGAACATTATCTCAAAGCAGGTCATCCGGTCTTAGTTACCAATACCACCAAAACCGGACAAGCGCGTGCGAAACAATTATTTTTAAAAGCACCGTATGAATCGCTGTTTCAAGCAGTGTATCTGCCGGCAGATCAAAAAAAATTAGTCCGTCGTTTTATCGAAAAATATCAACCGAAAATGTTGGCTCTGGTCGAAACTGAACTCTGGCCAAATTTGATGATTGAAGCCGATCAGGCCAATGTTCCGTGTTTATTGATTAATGCCAGATTATCTGAAAAATCGGCGAAGGGTTATGGCAAAGTCCCGAGTTTGACGCAGCCGATGCTAAAGAGTTTGAAACAATTATTGGCGCAAGATCAGGCAACTTTAGCGCGATTTATTGAATTGGGTGCAAACCCGCATACCAGTCAGGTCGTGGGAAGTATCAAATTTGATATTCATGCGCCCGATAGCTTTGTGCAACAAGCAGCGCAGTTACGAAAAGATTGGGATTTGCAAGGCCGTAAAATCATCACCATTGCCAGTACGCATGCACCCGAAGAACAAAAACTGCTCGCGGCACTGCAGCCGATTTTGCAACAACAGCCTGAGCTGTTATGTATAGTTGTACCACGTCATCCTGAACGCTTTGATGAAGTTTTTGTAGAAGCGCAGAAACTGAATTTACGTACACAGCGCCGCAGTTTAAAGCAAACGATTCAGCCTGAAACGCAAGTGTATTTGGCAGATAGTATGGGTGAGTTATGGCTTTGGCTGGCAATGAGTCAGGCCTGCTTTGTCGGCGGGTCTTTAAATGAACCGGGCGGTGGACATAATATTTTGGAACCTATCGCGCTGCATGTCCCGACAGTATTAGGTCAGCATTATTTTAATTTTCAAACCATTGTGGATGAATTTGTAGCAGCTCAGGCGGTTGTGGTTGTGCAGGATTTTGAGCAGGCGGCTAGTGCATTGGTTGAGATCATTCAAAATACTGCGAAAGCTCAGGCTTTAAATGATGCAGCTCAGCTGATTATGCAAAAGAATACCGGGTCGCTGCAAAAGCATATTCAGGTGATTGATCAGTACCTTTGATTTTTCAACCATGATTTAAATTGGTTGATGCTTTAAATAGATAAATGAATAGGCTCGACAGAGTCTTACATTTAAGATTTGAAGAAAGGGGTTAGCCTTCGGTTAGAGGTACTCTTACGAAACGTTGTTTCTCATTAGGTAAAATGAGATGCGAAGCTTCGCAAGGAAGCCATCTTGCGGTGCAATGCAGCTCACGACAAAACGCGTCGATTTTTTATGTCTAACAAATAATCGCTGAAACTCGAGTGATTCTATTGAGTGTTGCCTTGAACCGTTGTGGATGACGTTTTCGTGTATCCAATTGAGCTGGGTAAGAGAATTTTTATGAACATCGTCCTGCTTGACCCACGTCAAACTGAATCTGAACTGTGGAGTATCAGTGCCAAACGCCAAATTGAGCATTTAAAAACCCATGTCGATGTACAAGTGGGCGATACACTCAAAGTCGGGATTCGGGAAGGAAAACGCTATTTAACCCAAATCGTCAGTATGGCGGATCACTGCATTCAACTTAAAGCTTTACAAGAAGAAGAAGTACCAGCAAAGCATCCCGTGACTTTAATTGTGGCGATGCCTCGTCCGAAAGTGTTACGCCGTCTGATCATGGATGCCGTCACTTTAGGTGTAGAAAAAATCATTTTGCTGCACAGTTATCGCGTGGATAAAAGCTATTGGCAGACCCCATTTTTACAGCAGCTCGATCACTATGTGACGTTGGGTTTGGAGCAGGCAGGTGACACCATTGCGCCCAAAATTGAATTGTATAAACGCTTTAAACCCTTTGTGGAGGATGTTTTACCGAGCATGATTTCATCGGACTATCCCGCTTATGTGGCGCATCCTTATGTTGAAGATGTGATGCCCGCAGGGATTCAACATGGATGTACGATCATTATTGGACCTGAAGGTGGATTTATCCCTTATGAGGTGGATTTACTCATAAAAAACGGCTGCCAAGCAGTCAGCTTAGGCAACCGAATTATCCGTACAGAAACTGTGATTCCGTACGTTTTAGGGCGATTATTTAGCTGTTGAAGCTTCTGCCTCAGCTTGATCACCACGGTAAACTTTCACTTCCTGTACAGGGTACGGAATTGAAATACCATTTTGATTGAATGCTTGGATAACGTGTTCTTGCACTTCACTGATTGAGTTCGCAGTAGTGGTTTCAGTGGTATCTACCCACCAACGGACATTCAGATTGACTGAGAAATCAGCCAAAGCATTTACGTTTACGGTAAATGCAGGCTGGCTCAAGATGGTTGGATCTTTGTCCAAAATAGCCAAAACAATGTTTTTAGCTTTTTGAATATCATCTTCATAACCAATACCCACCACAAATTCACAACGACGACGTTGATAAGCGGTATTCACCGTTACCGCACTGGTGTAAACAGTCGCGTTTGGAATCACGATACGACGACCATCTGGAGAACGTAGGAAGGTTGCACGGATCTGAATATCTTCAACCGTACCTTCCATTCCTGACACAATAATGTCGTCACCGATTTTGAACGGTTCACCGAGGAGAATCAAAATACCCGACAGTAAGTTCTGGAAAATATCTTTAAACGCGAAACCGATTGCAACCGAACCAATCCCCAAGGCACTCATGAGCTGACCCGGTGTGAAACCAGGGATCGCAATGACCATCGCAATCAGGAAACCGAAGAACATAATGGCTGAGCTACCCACACGGTTCAGGATCAAAACTAGATTTTGTTTTGAGTAAGAACGGTCAGTGAGCGCTTTACGAACAAAGAATCTAAAGAGTTTAGACAGTAGATAGAAGATCGTAAAAACAATTAATGCGATACAAATATAAGGCAGGCGTTCCCAAAATCCATCGACAAATTTATCGATCGTTGAGTATGCGTCATTATATTTAGAGGTATGTTCCAGCACGGTTTGTGCAGTTTTTTCAGTTGCCTCTTGCAAAAGTTGAGTCGTGCCTTGAGTGACATCACTCAAGGCATTTTCTTTTTCAGCCACGAGTTTTCCAAATGTTCAGATTTTTCGCTATTTTGCCTGAAATTAGTGGCGAAAATAACCCTCATTTACAGGCTTGCGAACAGATGTATCAAAATTCAGACAGGCTCAAATTCGGTCAGTGGCTTAGAAGTATTCAGTACCTTGTTGAATGATTTCTGTCGGCGATTCAATTTCACCGCTACCCATCATATACGAGGTGATGCTACCTGTAGCCAAGAGCGACAAGACACTGATTAAAATCATCAACCATGCCAGAATTTTTTCCCAAACGGCAGCAGGGCGTGGCGCGCCGTATTGATTTATGGTCGGTGTACCTGAGGCTAATAATAAATATAGGATAAAGAAAAGATTGATCACGGGGATAAATAATAATAGTAGCAACCAACCGGCTTTATTGAGGTCATGCAGCCGACGCACGACAAAGACACAATAAAAATAAATGTAGAGAATAATAATCGCCAAATAGGCGAGGCCAGATACCCCGGTGAATATGCCAACAAATTGCTCATTTAACGCCATGGTATTGATGTTGAAAATACCCACGGCAAGGCTTAAAGCGATTAAGGCAAAAAAGCTGATGATATTGAGAAAGCCATACCAACCAATCATGCTCAGTCGACCAAAACGTCCATCAGGTTTCAGGGGATTGTCCGATGTAGTGGTCGTCTGACGGGAAAAGAAAGAAGAGTCATTGGTATTCATGCTTGGGTCAACTCAACGTATATGAAAGAATAAAAAAGCGGAGTGCTGAGTAAAATTACCTTTGCAGTATAGGTTTAATTGAACTGGTCAGATACTGAATTAAAACATGTTTTTGTTGAAATTTTGCTTATAGATGTGCTTTAAATGGGAAAGAATAATACGACCAAAGCATGATTGCTGCGATTAAAAATTAATCGTCATACTGCTGTGATGCAGGAATTATAAAAGTAGAAATGTGGCATGGCATCTCGTGATGAGATGAATCAGATCAAGGAAAATACAATATGAAAGAGATCTATACAGTACCTGAAAGTTTCAAAAAAACCGCACGCATCAACGAGTCGGAGTACTTTGAGCGTTATCAAAAATCGATTGAACAACCAGATGAGTTTTGGGCGGAGCAAGCGCAAAAGATCGATTGGATCAAACCGTTTACCCAAGTTAAAAATACCAATTTTAAGCAAGATGATTTCAAGATTGAGTGGTTTGCTGACGGTGAACTGAATGTCAGTGCCAACTGTCTCGATCGACATTTAAAAGAACATCCACATAAACCAGCCATTATTTGGGAAGGAGATCATCCTTCACGGCATAAAATTATTTCTTTTGAAGAACTGCATGATGAAACTTGCCGTTTTGCCAATGTGTTGAAAAAACATGGTGTGGGCAAAGGCGACCGTGTGGTGTTGTATATGCCAATGGTGCCAGAAGCGGCAATTGCGATGTTGGCCTGTACCCGAATTGGTGCTGTACACTGCGTAGTTTTTGGCGGTTTCTCACCAGACTCATTGGCAAGTCGTATTGATGATAGTCAGGCGAAAGTCGTGATTACTGCGGATTGTGGGATGCGTGGTGGTAAGCCAATTCCACTCAAAGAAAATGTCGATCTTGCACTCGACATCGAAGGCACATCTTCGGTTCAAAATGTCATTGTGGTGCACCGTACAGGTAATCCGATCGAAATGAAAGCGGATCGTGATTTGTGGTATCACATGGAAATCATGTCGGTTAATGATATCTGCCCACCTGAACCCATGAATGCCGAAGACCCGCTGTTTATTTTATATACATCAGGTTCAACTGGAAAACCGAAAGGCGTATTGCACACCACGGGTGGCTATTTGACCTATGTGAATTGTACTTTCCGTGAGGTTTTTGACTTAAAACAAGATGATGTGTTTTGGTGTACCGCAGATGTCGGATGGATCACTGGGCATTCATATGTATTGTATGGCCCATTGTCGAATGGTACTACGACCGTGATGTTTGAAGGGGTGCCGCAATATCCAAGTTGGGCACGTACGGGACATATTGTCGATAAACATAATGTCACTATTTTATATACGGCACCGACTGCAATTCGCGCCATGATGCGAGAAGGCGATGCCTTTGTCCGAGAAAGTGACCGCAGTAGTTTGCGTTTATTAGGTTCGGTGGGTGAACCGATTAACCCAGAGGCATGGAATTGGTACTACACCGTGGTAGGTGAAAGCCGCTGCCCAGTGGTGGATACATGGTGGCAAACAGAAACAGGTGGTTTCATGATTACGCCATTGCCGGGAGCAACTGATTTAAAACCGGGTTCGGCGACGCGTCCATTCTTTGGTGTACAACCTGCGATAGTGGATGCTGAAGGCAATGAGCTTGAAGGCGCCGTAGAAGGCAATTTGGTGATTAAGGATTCTTGGCCGGGACAAATGCGAACCATTTGGGGTGATCCTGAGCGCTTTATTGAAGCCTATTTCTCCACTTATCCGGGGACGTATTTTACAGGTGATGGCGCACGTCGTGATGAGTCTGGCTACTATTGGATTACGGGCCGTGTGGATGACGTCTTGAACGTTTCAGGGCATCGATTAGGAACGGCTGAAATTGAAAGTGCGTTGGTTGCGCATGATGCTGTGGCAGAGTCTGCGGTGGTGGGTATGCCGCATGATATTAAAGGACAGGGGATTTGCGCCTTTGTCACCCTACAAGCAGGGACAGCTGAGACGGATGAGTTACGTCAGGAACTGGTGGCTTGGGTACGAAAAGTCCTTGGACCAGTGGCAACGCCAGATGCACTGCATTGGGCGCCAGCCTTACCAAAAACCCGGTCTGGTAAAATCATGCGCCGTATTTTAAGAAAAATTGCGGCCAATGAGCTGGACTCTTTAGGCGACACTTCGACCTTGGCAGAGCCTCAAGTGGTTGAACATTTGATTGCGACGGTTTATCCGAAGGCATAAGCAACTTGAGCGTGAGTGATAGCGTTCTGATGAAAGTTCACTATCGCTCATGCGATGGGTTATTAAGGTAATATTTAACGTCCTTTCTCCTATAAAAGTTTATTAGGATGAAGGGACGTTCATGATGCATTTTATCCATCCTAAATACGACGTATAAAATGATCAAATTATAAGTCGCCTGAATCTTGGTGACTTAGATTTCATGAGATATAGATTTTACAGATATAGACTGCAGGCATTGAGATAAGCTGAATGCCTCTACTTTGTTAAGCTAAAACTGTAACAGAATAATCAGACAGACATATGAACGCTTCAACTCCATTGACTCAAGATCCGATCGATATTGCCCAAAAACTGGCGGCAGAATTTGCCACGACGGCTGCTCAGCGTGATAAGCAGGGGGGAAATCCCAAAGCTGAACGTGATTTGATTCGTCAAAGTGGTTTGCTTGCACTTTCCATTGGAAAACAATACGGTGGACAGGGGGCAGATTGGCTGACGATTTTTAAAACCATTCAAACCATTGCTCAAGTGGATAGCTCATTGGCGCATGTTTATGGTTTCCATCATTTATTGATTGCAACGGTACAGTTGTTCGCGCAGCCAGAGCAATATGGCCCGTGGTTTGAACAGACTGCACGTGAGCATTTGTTTTGGGGCAACACCCTAAACCCTTTAGACCGCCGTACTACAGCGACGCAACTGTCTGAACATGAATATGTGTTTCATGGCGATAAAAGTTTTTGTTCGGGTTCCATGGATTCAGACATTTTGCTGTGTTCTGGCTTCAATGAAGATGGAAAATTATTGATCGGGGTGATTCCTACAGCACGTGAAGGCATCAGTTTTCTCGGCGATTGGGACAATATGGGACAACGTCAAACCGACAGTGGAAGTAGCCATTTTGAACAAGTTAAAATTTCCAAAGATGAATTACTACTGAACCCAGGGCCTTTGAGTACGCCGTATTCCAGCTTACGTCCGTTGCTTGCACAGTTGATCTTTGTGCATATGTTTTTAGGGGTGGCAGAAGGGGCTTTTGAAACAGCAAAACAGACGGTTCAAAACCAAAAAGCGTGGTCAAAATCATTGGCTGAAAATGCAGTGAATGACCCATTTATTCAAAAGCATTTTGCTGAGTTTTATGTGCAATTAGAAAGTGTACGTTTATTGGCAGATAAAGCGGTTCAACGTTTGCAAGGGGCTTGGGAGATTGGTGAAGCTTTGACGGCGGAACAACGTGGAGAAGTCTCTATTGCGATTGCAACAGCCAAAATTGCAGCCACCAATAGCTCGCTGTACATTACGCAAAATATTTTCCAAGTGATGGGCGCACGTGCCACGACGGCCAAACTGAATTTAGACCGCTTCTGGCGCAATGTGCGTACCCAAACCTTACACGATCCGATTGATTATAAATATCAGGAAGTTGGTGAATGGGTGCTCACAGCCAAAGTGCCAGACCCAAGTTTTTATTCTTAAACGTATATTGCACATGAGCCAATAAAAAGCCTCCGAAAGGGAGGCTTTTTTGCAATGTGCTGTCAGTCGATTTAACGCTGATGAATATTTTCTAAGGTATCGACTAAGGTTCGCGTCGTTTGATCAATCTCATAATTCACGGCATCACCGACTTGGACATCTTTCCATGTAGTGAGGCGCAGTGTTTCAGGAATAAGATCGATTGAAATTTCACTGCTGGCACGATCAACACGGTTCACAGTCAAGCTACAACCATTGAGCCCAATAAAACCTTTGAGAAAGAAATATTTAATATTGCCTGTTGGAATGTGAATATCGAGATGAAAGGTTTCCCCGCGATGCTCTAAGTTTTTGATCGTGGCTGTGCCTTCGATATGACCATAAAGATTGTGACCACCATTTTCTGCGCCAACTTTGGCTGAGCGTTCGACATTGACCTCATCACCGGCCTTGAGAGCTTTTAGCGTGGTGAGTTGATTGGTCAAATCTGAGACATCAAAATGTACTTGGTTGGCTGCCAAATCAATATGTGTGGCCGTTAAACACACGCCATTAATCGCCACACTTGCCCCGATAAAGACATCATGAAAAAAATTCTGATGATTTGAAATCACCAAGGTTGTGAAGCCATTGCCTTGACGAATGTCTAAGACTTTTTCTAAACCTTGCACGATGCCTGTATACATGTGAGCGTCTCTAAAATGATTTGCGTTTTCTGTATTGTAGGGACAAAACGAACGCTCGGCTATGCTTTACAGTGACCATTTCAGTACAGCGTTTTGATCCCTAGCAGTTCGATCTTGGCAATGGCCTACAATGCTCGGAAAGTTTCAATTGCAGCTAAGCGAGACTGCTTTAAATCGACGATCGGTTGAGGGTAGTTCAATTCTAGTTGAGGATTTTTGGCAAAGGGTTGGTGAATTTGCTTTGCATCCAAATCTGCCAGTTCAGGTAGCCATTGATGTAAATAATCCCCGTTCGGATCAAATTTCTGAGATTGGCTGATCGGGTTAAAAATCCGAAAATAAGGTACAGCATCTGTACCCGTCGAGGCGCACCATTGCCAACCGCCATTATTGGCTGCTAAGTCACCATCGACAAGGTGCTGCATAAACCATTGCTCCCCCAACCGCCAATCGATCAGTAGATTCTTACTGAGGAACATGGCACAAATCATCCGCACCCGATTATGCATCCAACCCGTAGCCAGTAGTTGACGCATCCCTGCATCGACAATTGGAATGCCTGTCTGACCTTGCTGCCATGCAGCCAAGTCTTGTGGTGCATGGCGCCATTTTATTTTTAAGGTTTTGGTTTGAAACGGCTGGTGCTGAGATACCTGCGGGTAGTCAAATAAAATGTGTTGGTAAAATTCACGCCAAAGTAGCTCATCGAGCCACGTTTGTTGCCCTCTGTGGTCGATCTGGAAATAGCCACCTTGTTCACGAAACAGGGCTTGCAGACATTGGCGAATAGACAAGATGCCCAAGTTGAGATACATGCCAATTCGACTGGTAGCATTGAGCGCTGGATAGTCCCGATCATCAGCATAACGATGCAGATGTTGTTCAATAAATTCATCTAAGCACTGTATTGCGTGATCTTCTCCAATCGGCCAAAGCTCGATTTGAGCAGCTAACAGCGATGTGGGATAAAAAGGACGTAAATCAAATTGATTTTGCCACAGCGGATGCGGTTCGAGAGCCGCTTGGGCTTCAATAGTGGGATAACAAGTAGGCAGACTGATGCTCAATTTTTCGTAGCAATTTTTCTTAAATGCACCGAAAACTTGATAAGGATGTCCAGATTGATTGCGAATACTGCCAACAGGAAACAGGGTGCGGTCATGGTACAACTCGACAGAGATGTGCTGCTGTTCTAATAACTGTTGTACTTCGCGGTCTCGTTTAAGTTCATTCACACCATGTTCAATATGTGCATGCACAGTGTGTACATTGAGCTGAGTGCATATGCTTAAAAGCTCAGTGGCGATGTCTGACCAATGGGGAATATTCTGAATAATCAGTGGAATATTTAGCTCAGCCAATTGCTGTCGCAAAAGTTCCAGTTGGGCAAGATAGCGATGGATTTTAATGGGGGCATCGTCATGCCTTGCCCATTGTTCAGGAGAAAGCGCAATAAAGGCAATCGTTGGACCAGACTGTGTCGCCTGCCACAGTGCGCTATGGTCATGTCGTCTTAAATCTTGTCGAAACCAAACCAGTTGCATGTTTATTGCCTCGTTTGTGTTGGAAATATCACTGGAATTACGGGGGTATCTAGTGGTAATGAAATTATCTAAAAAATCGATTTCTATAAAAAACCATATAATATCTATGGTTTAAGTTAACCGATTGCGCACAATGCTGTCAGCTTAAGCGTACAAGCAACGAAGTTTTTGACGCTAGGCGCACTTTTAAATTTTACCTAAGATGAACTCATACAGGAACAGGACGTTCCGGAACATAAAACAATAACAAAGTGTTCACCATCAGGACTGTGAAGCAAGACAGGAGTCATGCTTAAGTATCCATATAGAAAAAGCCCGACAGGATGTCGGGCTTTTTCTTTGTCTACAGGTTAGCTCATTTTCTAGAATCAGAGCATGTCTTTAAATGGTACTCGAGATAAAAAATCCCCTAAGCCGAGCCTTAGGGGAGGAAAGTGAAGTGAGCCGGTTGTGATTATTATGCTGATTACATGAGCTGTGACTGCATCAACAATTATGCTGATTTAGCCTGCACAACTTGCTGCTGTTGAGCTTCCAGTTCACGAACCAGTGGCAACACTTTTTCGCCAAAGTATTCCACTTCTTCAATGAAGTGGAGAAAACCTGAGAGAACCAAATCGACACCTACACTTTTGAGTTCCACAATGCGTTCGGCAATTTGTTGTGGCGTGCCAATCAGATTGGTTTTAAAGCCGTCGTTGTATTGAACCAAATCTTCAAAAGTAGATTTTGCCCAGTTACCTTCGCCTTCTTTTGTGGATGCACCTGCTTCACGAGTTGCATCGCCAAAGGCATTGACCGCTTCAGTATTGGCATTGTCGATAATAGCTTGAAGCACCGCTTGGGCTTCTTCCTCAGTATCTCGGGCAATGATGAAGGCATTCACCCCGATTTTGACCTGATGGTTATTGGCCTTGGTTTTTTCACGAATATCATCGATCTGCTTTTTCAACTCAGCAGGGGTATTGCCGTTGGTGAAGTACCAATCGGAAACACGTGATGCCATGTCACGTGCTGCACGTGAACTGCCACCTTGGAAGATTTCAATATGCGGTTTTTGCACCGGTTTCGGAGATAGAGTGTAGTCTTTAAATTGATAGTATTTACCATCAAAACTAAAGTTATCCTGCGTCCAAACGCCTTTTAGGCTACGAATGAATTCTTCAGAACGCGCATAGCGTTGATCATGCTCGGGCCATTCTTCTCCAATCGCATCAAACTCACCACGGAACCAACCACTCACGACATTAATTGCAATACGGCCATTGGTGAGATGATCGATGGTCGCCAATTGTTTCGCAGCCAGAGCTGGTTTCCAAGGGCCGGGTAAAATCGCGGCAATGACTTTGAGCTTTTCAGTTTTGGCCAAAATACCATGACTGAAACTCACCGACTCATGTTGATTTTCCGCGTTATAGCCTGCGGTAAAACGAATTTGAGTCAGCGCATAATCAAAGCCACTTTTTTCTGCAGCTTGTGCCAAACGCACGTTATAGTCATAGCTCCAATCGGTACGCTGTTCAATATTACTGACCACCAAACCACCACTGACGTTTGGTACCCAGTACGCAAATGTAATGTTTTTTTCTTGTACTGACATTTTGCAAACCCTCGGGATCGAATTGTTATGCTGTGGTGTTTAGGCCACTTGCGTTTTTGGCTTTTTACTATGCAGTCGAGCTTCAGCGGCATCCAAATTTGGAACAGCTGCAGAAGGAAGGACTTCTTCTTGCTCGATTTGCTTATTAATGCCCAAGTTTTGGTTGGCTTGTTGAGACTTGGCTTTCACCACTTCAGCACGCTGACCTTTGGCTGGAGCCCATTCCAAAATCGGCAGCGCACGTGCTACGGCTAAAGTAATGCGGTCACGGAGTAATTCACTATGAATGGTGTATTCAGGGGTGAAATCACGATCTGTTGCATAGACCCCAATCGGCAATGTTTGCGCTTGGAAGAAACTGAACAATGGACGCAGTTGATGTTCAAGCACTAAAGCATGGCGTTCAGAACCACCCGAAGCTGCAAGCAAGACAGGAACATCGACCAATGCAGTTTGTTCGACAAAGTCAAAGAAGTGTTTAAACAGACCTGTAAATGAAGCACGATAAACTGGTGTTCCAACAATCAGTGCATCAGCAGCTTCAACGGCAGCAAGGTCATCTTGTACACGTTGTGGCAATTGGTTACGGTAAATCGCGCCACCTAATAAATTGCCAATTTCGCTAAACTTAATAAAATGCACATTGATTGGAGTCGCATCACCGAGCTCATCAACAATGGCTTGTACCAAAGCTTCAGTTTTAGATGGATTGTTTAGACCACCTGACACAGCAACAATATTCAGGGGTTTTTGTAGATTAACTTGAGACATTTTTTAAACCTAAAAGTGTGGTTTCTCGGAATGCCTTTTATTAATCCCGATGGGTGGATCACTGTAAAATAACGAAAATCAGAAAAGTTATCTGATTTTTAGATATGTTGGAAAAACCAGAAAATTCGTGAAATTTCAAATTTTAAACTGTTGATATTTCAACATATAATGCTTAGATATAAGCATTTTTACTGTGTTGATAAATTTTATATGAAAATATGATTAGATTTAAAGATTTATAGAAAATGCGAAAAAAGACGCATTTTAGGTGAAAATCTACATTTTAAATGCAAAAAAATAAGTTCTTGCATATCCTTCACATAGCATGTGTGGTTAGAATAGGGTCATTGTGCACAAGATCTCTCACGTTGCTTATGAATATTTTAATCGTTGATGATCACCCGCTGTTTCGTCATGCTTTAATTCAGGCGGTTCGTTATAGTTTGCCTCAGGCGCAAATTCATGAGACTGCAGCAGTCAATGAATGCTATGAACGTCTTGAAAATGGCCCTGAGCCTGATCTTGTGTTATTGGATTTAAACTTGCCGGGTGCTTCAGGCTTTTCTGCTCTGGTGCATATTCGCGCACAATATCCATCGATTCCAATCATTGTGGTCTCTGCGCATGAAGAAGCGTCGATTATCCAACGTGCGATTGCACATGGTGCGATGGGTTATATTCCAAAATCTGCGCATCCAAGCCACATTGGTGAAGCGATTCGTCAAGTCTTAGAAGGCGAGATTTGGTTACCACCAAATTTACCTGCCAACATGAACTTTGACCCACGTGCTGCAGATGAAACAGCATTGGCCGAACGTATTCAGTCTTTAACACCGCAACAATTCCGTGTGTTAATGATGGTGGCGGAAGGTTTGTTGAATAAGCAAATTGCCTATGAGTTAGATGTATCTGAAGCAACCATTAAAGCGCATGTAACGGCGATTTTCCGTAAGTTAGGCGTACAAAACCGAACTCAAGCTGTATTGGCAATTAATGCATTGAATATTGAAGAAAAGAAAATCTAAGGATTTTTTCCAAAAAAAAGACCTCCATCGTGGAGGTCTTTTTTTATGCTGTTTAAGCGATAGAACAATGCGAATTAAACCAATAACTGATATTACGCACCTAAAAGTAATTTCGCATTTTTAAAATGATTTTTAAGTCAGTTCGACGGAGTCTTACATCTAGGGATTAAATAAAGGGATCAGCCTTCGGCTGGAGGTACTTTTGTTTCGGCAAAAGTACCCAAAACCATTGTCATCCGCAAAACTCGTTCACTTGCGCCAAATTATTCAAAGTATCGCAAAAACATTTGTGATTAGAAGTCGTCCTGTCTCAAACACTTGCGGATGACGTTACCGCGTATCGTTCTTTTATTTGAATCAAATTGTGCTTCTGATGTTACTGCGTAACATCAGTTAATACCTTATATAAACAACTTCAACAATAACTTAAGCAATATAGTCTTGCTTAGGCGTCAGATCGGTACAGTACAAAGGGTTGAGCGCACATTGTAATTCATCAATTTGTTCATCGGACACATAGCCGCGCGCTTTGAGATAATCCGCGACACGGTCATCACGTAAACTCAGGAAAGCCGCATCATAAACACCCAAATCCACAAATAGGGCTGCAGTTTCTAAGCTGTTAAAACGATCCAGATAAACATCATTGTCATACATCAGGAAGATATGGTCTTGCTTGGAGTTGGCATCGACATTCAAACGTTGTGCCAATTCAAATGGCGCTGTTTTAATAAACAGTAAATCAGATAATTCATCAAACTGTGTTTTATCCAGCTGGTTTTTGTCGGTTTTGACTTTACCGAGCCACGCTTTAAACACCAAAACCGCACCACCACGCAGTAGCATGCTCCAAATCTGATGACGGGTGTCCAAACCCAAGCCATTGGATTCTGCTTCTAAATTTTGCAGCAGTAGGTCTTCTTGCTCTGCCAGTCGATCGAATAAGCCAAGGCCTTGAGGTTTGTAGGCATTCGGCGCAAAGACATCAAAATTCAGTTCATCAAACACTTGTAACGCGAGAGGAACGGCACTGCGATAGAGTGTTTCCAACGCTTCGACTTGCACATCACTTAATTTGCTGAACTTAAATAGCTGACGCCAATCGATCTCTGGCAAAATGGCATTGGCACCATACTGACGATGAAACTGTAGATTTTGATCAAAACCATGCGGCATTGTTTCTGAAATATTCACAAGATCACTCCTAATATGCGGGGGAGATCAGCTTCTCAAGTGTTGAGTTATGACGCTTCTTGAATTGGCTTGAAACTGATCAACTTCTTATGAATATTTTTAAAACGAACGGCCGCAGCTAAATATACGACTAAAGTTTTAGTTTTTATTTTTGGTTATAAAAATATGATTTAAATCAAATAGATTTTTAATTGTAACTAAGTGTACAAGTGTTCATTCACGCATTCGATATCTTTTGCCATAGGCAATCTTAATTTGATATTTATGGCTAATAAATAGACGAAATATCGGGGCTATTTTGAATGGTCTTGCCGTTGAGACAAATTTTTTTGCCAGTTAGGTAAGTTTAAGTAAAAGCAAGGTAAACAAAAGCCCATTTCATGTGAATGAAATGGGCTACTTTTCACAGAGCGATGTCCTGTAACAACGCTACTGATTTGAAATTTTTAAACCAGATAACCATGAACGCAGTGAAGCCGGTTTCAATGGTTTTTTCAGTAAGACGATGTTTAACTCTTTTAGACGTTGCGGTAGTTCAGGATCAGAATCTGCGGTAATCAGCGCCACAGGGACATTTTCCTGACGGTTATCTAAAATAAAGTCGAGACCGATCTTGTTGTTATTCAAGTGTTGGTCAACCAACCAAACTTGAATATTTTCTTGTTGAATCAACTCCATGGCCTGTTCAGGTTCAGTGGCTTTAAAGACTTGATAGCCCCATTTGGTCAGTAAGGTCGACATCCCTTCCAAAATGGTTTCATCATTGTCTAAGCACAGAATCTTATAGGCTTTGGTCTTCAGCGGAACCGCTTGAGTCGGTGCAGCGACCACTTTTGGCGCAGCGACCACAGGCACTTCAATCATAAAACACGAACCATGACCAAGTTCTGAGAACACATGCACTGGGTAGTCGAGTAGGCTGGTCATGCGTTGCACGATGGCTAAACCTAAGCCCAGGCCCTGTTCGCCCCAAGGAGAGGTATGTCCACAGCGTTCGAACTCTTGGAACAACTTAATGCGCTGTTCTTCCGCGATCCCTGGACCTGTATCCCAAACGCCAATACGAATATGTCCTGGACGTGCTGAACGTAGCACACCCACCACAACACGACCACGCGCCGTATAGCGTAGGGCATTGCTGACGAAGTTTTGAATAATACGACGAATCCACTGTGGGTCGGTGTCAATCCAGAACTGAGCATCATGTACGGTCAGTTTGATATTACGCTGTGCCGCAATCGATTTAAATTGCAGTTCAAGATCGCTGAGTAAGTCATGCAGCGGATAAGGCTGACGTTTTGGTTGAATGGTTCCACCTTCGAGTCGTGCGATATCCAAGAGGGCAGAGAGCATACTTTCCGCACCATGCAGCGCACGATCTAGTTGCTGAAGCGTTTTACGATCATCGTCATTTTGTACGCTTTGCTCGAGGGCGGTACTAAACAGGCGAGCAGCATGCATCGGTTGCAATAAGTCATGGCTTGCAGCAGCAATGAAGCGGCTTTTCGACATATTGGCTTTATCGGCTTGCTCACGTGCCAATTGTTGTTCGGACAGGGCATCTGCCAACTGTTGGGTACGGTCTTGTACACGCCCTTCAAGCAAGGCTTCATTTTCACGGAATGCAGTAATATCGGCAAAGGTCGTGACGAAACCACCGCCTTCGATCGGGTTCCCGCGCATCTGAATTACACGACCATCTTTACGAATTCGTTCAAATTCGTGTGCGCTGCCGACTTGCATCCAATGCATACGTTTACGCACATGTTCTTCGACTGAACCAGGACCACATTCGCCGCGTTCAGCGTTATAACGAATCAAGTCTGAAATTGGGCAACCGACATAGACAATGTCTTTTGGATAATCGAACAGTTTGAGGTATTGATTATTCCATGCCACCAAACACATATTTTCATCAACCACGGACACACCTTGAGTCATATGGTCGATCATGGTCATGATCAGGTTTTGGTTAAAGCGCTGCCACTGTGAGGCTTGGTCAAGAATATTTGCGACCTGACCGAGTGCTAAACCATTATTGACCATGGCTGTGGTGAGTAGGGTACGGGCAGATGCCGCACCGATGGTGCCAGCAAGATACTGTTCGGTAAAACGCCACCACATGCCGTTGGCGCTGCTATTTTCATTCAAAACGACATTGTTTTGTGCGCAGAACTGGTTGAAGGCGCGCATAGTTGGACCTTCACCGGTAATGCGTTTTGCCAAAGTAATCAGATCACCTACTTTTAAGCGTGCCACATCATGGTGAATATAGCTGATGTCGTTTGATGTACTTTGAGCCGGGAGGGGCTTGGTTTCATAATAAAAGAAACTTTCGGCCTGAATTTGCTCGGCAACACTTGGACGGAAGACGCGGGAAATCCAAATATAGAGGGTGATATTTAAACCCAGTGCCCAAACTACGCCATGGGTAAGTGGATCGAAAGATTCAAACCCTAACAGTGCTTCAGGACGTAACCAACTCAAGCCTAGCGGACCCTGACTTAAAAGATTTTCGGTAAATGTTTTAAATTGTTCAGGCAGGCTACGCAATACGGTTGGTAATAACAGGGTATAAGCCCACATGCCAAAGCCGACCAACAGACCTGCATATACGCCTTGCTTACTTCCGCCGCGCCAATATAAACCACCAATTAACGCCGGTGCAAACTGTGCCACAGCACTGAAGGCCAATAGGCCAAATACCGATAATTGGTCAATGTCATTGAAGAAATGGAAGAACAAGAAGCCCAATAACATGACCGCTAAAATACATACACGACGTGTGAATTTCAGTACGAGTGGTAGGCGTTTGTCATGACGTGACAATAAGCGTGTACGCCACAGTGCAGGCATGATCAAGTCATTACTGAGCATAATCGACAAGGCCACTGACGACACCAACAGCATACCTGTCGATGCTGAAAAACCACCGAGAAACGCAAGTAAGGTCAACCAGTCTTGGTTATAACTCAAAGGCAGTGAGAGCACGGCAACATCGGGGATTGCCAAGTAGGCAGGTGCTGCATGCAGCGCCCAACTGGCAATCGGGATGATCGCGATAATGGTTAAAATCAGATAAATGGCAAACCAACGACGAGCACCACGGATATGCTTTTCATCTCGCAGTTCAACCACCGCGACATGGAACTGACGTGGTAGACAAATAATCGCTAATGCAGCCAATAAAGTTTGAATCCAAAAGCTTTCTGGCACACCTTTGAGCTGAACATCTTTAAAGGTGGTGTTGATGTCATGGCTGATTTGAGCCATGTTTTCAGGTGATTCAAAAACAAAGAAAAATGCGACTGCAAGTAGTGCAAACAGCTTGACGAAAGACTCAAATGCCACAGCCAACATTAAGCCGCCGTGCTGTTCAGTATTGGCAATCTGTCGTGTCCCAAACATCATCGCCAAAATCGCCAATACACCAGTCAAAAACAGCACACTATTGGTGGTGCCGGTCAGACCAGCGGTCGGTTCTAAAATGACCGTTGCACTTAGGGCAATTGCACGTAGTTGCAAGGCTAAATAGGGAATAATGGCAATCACGGCAAGGATCGTGACTAATGACGCTAAGGGGCCACTTTTACCATATCGTGCTGCTACAAAGTCGGCAATCGATGAAATGGCATGATGCTGACGGACACGGCCTAAACGTCGCCAAATATCATAGCCGAGCGCAACAAATAGCAGCGGTCCTAGATAGATCGGCAGGAAAATAATGCCCTCACGAACCGCGGCACCTGTTGCGCCATAAAACGTCCAAGATGAACAGTAAACCCCTAAAGTTAGACTAAAGAGAAGCATTCTGCCGCGAGTACTGAGCCTGCTGGCATGCTTTTCACCAAAGAATGCACATACAAAGAGTAATGCGATGTAAAGGGCCAATACCCCGACGATAAGCCAACTATTCATAGAGCCTGCAGCATATTAATTCTCGCTTAATGATAACGCATCCATAGGCTTAGGGAGGTTATTGCTCAAAATTTAACGACCAAAGTCTAAATTACAAGAGATAAGGAACATTGGTAAGTTTAGCTTCGAAATAATTCGAATTAGAAAATTGCGCGCCAAGGTTCGGCGTAAGGAGAACATTATGGATGAGAGACAGGTAGAACAAATTCTACAGAATCCAAAATTTAAGGAAATGGTTAGCCGTAAAAGTAAGTTGAGCTGGACTTTGACGATCATCATGTTGGTGGTCTATGTCGGCTTCATGCTACTTGTGGGCTATAACAAAGAGTTCTTGATGCAATCCGTGAGTGGTGGTGTAACCACGATTGGTATGCCATTAGGTTTGAGCATTATTGTATTGTCATTCCTACTCTGTGGTGTGTATTCGTACATTGCAAATAATAAATTAGATGCATTAAACGAAGAAGCAATGCGTGAAGTAGAAGCAATTACTCAAGAAAAAGGACTTCACTAAGATGAAATGGAATTCATTGAAAGCAACAGCACTGGCGGCTCCCGCTCTGCTCATGTCAAGCATGGCAATGGCAGGACCAGATTTAGGTGAAGCACAGCAGCAAGCGACCAACTGGCACGCAATTATCATGTTTGCCATCTTTGTAGGTTTTACGCTGCTAATTACTAAATGGGCTGCAAAACAAACTACCAACACTGCAGATTTCTATACTGCTGGTGGTGGTATTTCAGGTTTCCAAAATGGTCTAGCGATTGCCGGTGACTATATGTCAGCAGCATCGTTCCTCGGTATTTCCGCAATGGTATTCAGTTCAGGCTTTGATGGCTTGCTGTATTCATTGGGCTTTATGGTGGGTTGGCCAATTGTATTGTTCTTAGTAGCAGAGCGTCTGCGTAACTTAGGTAAATTCAACTTATCTGACGTTGTATCGTTCCGTTTGGCTGAAAAACCAGTACGTACATTGGCAGCAATGAGCTCGCTGGTGGTTGTAGCGTTCTACCTAATCGCACAGATGGTAGGTGCAGGCCAGTTAATCAAATTGTTATTCGGTCTAAACTACAACATTGCGGTTGTGATTGTTGGCTTGCTGATGATGGCGTATGTAATCTTCGGCGGTATGTTGGCAACGACTTGGGTACAGATCATTAAAGCAGTGATGCTACTTTCTGGCGCAACGTTCATGGCATTCATGGTCATGAAGGGCGTGGGCTTCAGCTTCTCTGAAATGTTCTCACAATCTATTCAAGTTTTCTCTAAAGTTCACGAAGTGACTTTGGCAGAAGCGGGCAATATTATGGGGCCTGGTAAATTGGCTGCGAACCCAATTGATGCGATCTCTCTAGGTCTGGCATTAATGTTCGGTACAGCAGGTTTACCACACATCTTAATGCGTTTCTTCACGGTTAAAGATGCCAAAGAAGCGCGTAAATCAGTGGTTGTAGCAACAGGTTTCATTGGTTACTTCTACCTACTGACTTTCATCATTGGTTTTGGTGCGATCCTTTACGTTTCAAACAACCCACAATTCCTTGATGTTGCAAAAATGGCGGTAACTGGCAAGCTAGAGCTTGTTGGTGGTAACAACATGGCTGCGGTGCATTTATCTGATGCATTAGGCGGTGATTTGTTCATGGGCTTCATTTCAGCGGTGGCATTCGCAACGATTCTTGCAGTTGTTGCAGGTCTAACATTGTCTGGTGCTTCAGCTATTTCACATGACTTGTATGCAAACGTATTCAAGAAAGGTCAAACAACGCCAGAATCTGAACTTCGTATGTCTAAAATCGCGACTTTAGGTCTTGCGATCTTCGCGATGATTTTAGGTATCTTGTTCGAGAAACAAAACGTTGCATTCATGGTTGGCTTGGCGTTCTCTGTAGCAGCATGTGCAAACTTCCCAGTACTTGTATTGTCTATGTTCTGGAGAGGCTTGACCACTCGCGGCGCAGTGATTGGCGGTTTAGTAGGTCTGCTTACAGCAGTGACCCTAATTATCTTATCTAAAGCAGTTTGGGTAGATACATTTGGTATTTCTGAAACACCAATTAACCCGTTCAATGGTCCTGCAATCTTTGCAATGCCATTAGCATTCATCTGCTGCTGGTTGTTCTCTGTGACTGATAATTCAGCACAAGCACAAGCTGAGCGTAAAGCATTCGATGCACAGTATGTACGTTCACAAACTGGTATTGGTATCTCTGGTGCTTCAGATCACTAATCTGAATCGCCTAAAAAGCCCCTAATAAGGGGCTTTTTTTATATTTAGTGAATGATATGACGCAGAGGTTTGTAGACAAATCTCTGTCCTATTTGCGTGTATAATTTTCTCCATTGATCGACATTTTCCAATGGCCTTGATCATCTTGATAAGGCGAGCGCTGAATGGTGAATTGTTGAGAGAAATTATCCTGACCGATGCTAAAGCTCTGATCACCAAAACTGCTCAAATGGGCTTTTATTCGCGACTGTTCAGCACCACTGAAGGTTTGGTTGGCAATACTTTTTTCAGTATGTTCTTGATGGTAATACGTCACTTCGCCCGACGATTTGATCACTAATTCACTGTGGTTGTTTTGCCAAGTCCCCACATAATTTTCATGGCCTTTGAGGAGCGGACTGTTTTGTGTACAGGCAGAGAGCATGAGCAGACAGAGGGGAGCAAATACGAGATGTTTTTTCATAATGAAATCTACCACGCAGGAGATTTCTTTAAATGTGCGCCTGAATGCTGAAACTTACAATAAGCTTTTTGAGTTTCAAGGGTGATCAAAAAATTGAGGCAGAACAGTAGGCATATGTGATGTTTTTCAGGTCACGCTCAACAAATCTTTGCAGTAGAAGAAACTTGCTTCATGCTAATTTAAAATCAATCAGTTGATGATGCTTCAGATTGATCATTTCAGCGCATGATAAAAAAATATAGAGATTGAACATAATGCAAGGATTCGTGGATTTTTGGAAAAGCTTTAGACTTTTGCCCTCAGCATGGCTGTTACTGGTGCAGTTTCTGATCTTGATTTTAACTGCAATTACCCGAGAAAGCCTGTCTTTTCGTGCGCTGATTTGGGTGCTTGGGGTATTGGTATTGTTGATCATCGCCAAAGTAATTCGCCAAACTCCGATGTTTACGATTCTTGGGCTGAGTTTTGTTGGCTGTGCAGTATTGTTTTCTACTTTGATTATGCTGGGTGTAAATCATCCGAATATTCAAATTATTGCGCATGGTTTTGAAGCCTGTGCGTATTTTAGTGCCGCTTATGGCGTATTGCGTTATATGTTTGCAGATCGCTATTTAACCAAAGATGAACTCTTTGCAGCAGGAGCAGTTTTTACCCTCATCGCATGGGGTTTTGCCTTTCTCTATAGTATTTGTCAGCTGATTTATCCGGATAGTTTTGTGAATCCTGCAGCGCCGGGCATGCAGTCGTGGTTAGATTTATTATTTTTAAGTTTTAGTTTGCAGTCCGCAACGGGCTTGTCGGATCTCATGCCCGTGAGTGCGCCAGCACGGGTCTTGGCCATGCTTCAAATGTTCTGCGGGGTGATGTATTTGGCTCTCATCGTTTCACGCTTAATCGCCTTGCAATATATTGCCCATTTACCCGAACGTCATGAACCTAAAGACAAATAATGGCAGTAAAAAAGGACGCACATGCGTCCTTTTTGTCTTCAGGATCTAATATAAATTAGAAACGGAATTTAGCATTTACGCCAACAGTTTGGGTATCAAGCGCAACAACTTCTTTAGCATTAGCATTTACATAGCTAGCACCAACTGCAACAGCAGGAGTGATGAAGTAGTTTACATTCGCGCCCCAAGCTGAGTCTGGAGTACCTTCAAAGCTAGATTCAGCGTAAGAAGCACCAACGCTTAATTTAGGAGTTACGAAAAGATCAGTTTTGAATTGGTAAGCAGTGTCATCACCGTAGATGATGCCTGATTCGAAACCAATTGCCATGTTAGTGTCGTCGATTGCGCCAACATATTTAGCACGTGCAGTGATTGCGTCTTGGTCTTGACCAATAGTTGTAGCTTCAGCAACAGCTTTAGCAACACCGTTACCCATAACGTTGAACGCGTCAACAGCAGCTTGGTCAGCAACGCTAGTGTAACCAACAGCAACTAAGAAGTTTTGAGTTGGAAGCGCACCAACTTCTAATGCATAACGGTCGCCATTGCCTTCTAATTCTTTAGATACTTGGTTTTTAGAATCTAAAATAGTGTGGCTGTAAGACGCGCTTGCATATACAGGAACAATTTTAGTTGGAACATAAGCTTCAGCTTTAGCGCCAAAGTTATGAGCAACTACGTCAACACCTTGTGAACCAACTTCGCCGTAGTTGTAAGCAACAGATACGTTAGAAGCTTGGTTTAAGAATGCAGCTTCTGCTAAAGGGCCTTTTGTAGAGTCAACATTTTTGAAGTAGTAAGTACCTTGAACACCACCAATGAAATCTTTGTCATTTGTAGTTGTGTCGATGTATTCTGCTTGGCCTTGAACTTCAAATTGGTAAGCTTGAGCACCGGTCATGGCTAATAATAAAGCAGTGGCTAAACCGAGTTTTTTCATGATTTTCTACCAGTTGTTACAAATGGATTAAACATTGAGCATTGTATTGTAACAATATATTAAGTCAATGATCCTAAAGGTTATTATTCAGTCTCTGACTCAGATCTTTATTTCATAATAAGAAATTCAGTTTTTACTCTAACTAATAAGTCACTGAAAAAAAATCATTGAGAACAATTAAGTAAGTTTGATTAAATTCTTAATTAAAAAAATACACTTGAAAAAATACACAGCTTTTTAATCTAAAATAACAATTATTATTGTTATTTTAATTCAAAATAACATTTATTGTAGTGGGCAAATTCTAACGCTTTTCACGCATTTGAAGCGATAAATTGCGGTTTTGACTGCCGATTTGTTGGGCGAAAACTGTTTATTTGCATAGTAAATGGACGTTTTTGTTTTAAATCTGAGGTCCATTTCACTTAAATGAATATCTTGGTGATAAGTTTAATACCATTATGAAATACTTGGCTTTACATCAGGTTTTATTTGATTCATAATTTGCCAATCGAGTCGTTACACAGTTTAAAAGTGTGACTTTGACCCTGATTCTCCATAGTTTGTTTTTTATTCGCCCAGCTTTCCCCAAGGTTGGGCTTTTTTTTTGTCTAAAAATGGAACTTTACCGCAAAGATTATAGATAAAACGGAGATGGAATAAAAATAAATGCCCTTTTATGGTGCATATATTATTGGATTTATCATCGAGTTGTGTAGGCACAGACAAAAAAAATCCTGATTTTCATGGAAAATCAGGATTTTTTAGCCAAAATTTTCGGGAAACTAAAATATTCTGCTGAGGAAGAAATCTAGTGTGCCCTAATACGGTGCATTCTGCACCAATTTATTGCAATTGTAAATATTTATTTAAGCAAGTTCATAAAAAAATTTATTCCTTTCAAATATGTTGCTGTTTTTTTAGCGAATTATCTCGTTTCAAAGTGATAAAAATGTGACAGGTTAAACACATTTGTATAGAATTTAGAGCTATAAATGTTCACTTTACAAATTAATAAATTATTGATCATTAATTTAAATATTCCCGCGTTTAGTTGAGAAGTGGGTTGGGGTATGCAACAAGTGTGGGGCATAAAATAGATGGAAACATTACGAACAGAGCATATTAGTAAGCGCTTGCAACTTGCGATGCTAGTAATCGTCTTGTCTATCGTATTTATCAGTGTTCCATTGATTGTGAGCAGCAATCAAAATTACCTCAAAAGTGCCGAAGCGCTGAAAGAAATTCAGATGCTGAAAATGGTGGCAGATTTAACCAACCAAATTTCTCGTGAACGTGCGCCAGCTAACAGTGCAATGTCGAGTCAAGGTGAACAGCGCGAGCAAAAAATTATTGAGTTGGCTGAATATCGCCAAGGTGTCGATCAACAATATCAAGATACACTGAAAGTTTTAAAAGAAACGGGCTTTGCACCGATCGCCCAGCAGTTAGAGTCCAATTTATATCCGTATTTGTTGCAGGGTCGCAAAACGGTCGATCAATATATTGCTTTGCCGATACAACAGCGTGACGCTGAAAAAATGGATCATGCCATTTTGGCGATGTTTCAAGCTTGGGATCAAAGCTATATTGCCTTGCAGAAATTGGTCAATCATTCACATGGTAAAGATACCCGCGTATCGAATTATTACACGCTGATTTTATTACTGGCAGAATTACGTGATCAGGCGGGACAAGTCGCATCAAACATTATGGCTGCGGTATCGTTTCAACAGGAAATTCCAGAGCAAAATCTAGCGCGGACTTTACAAACCCAGCGTCAAACACGCTATTTATGGGAATTGATCAATGTCGTGCAGTCCGAACATGACAAAACACCCGAGTTTAAACAGTTACATCATGCGGTACGGACGAAATTTTTAGATAAAGGTTTACCGATTATCGACGGTTTGGCGCAAAAAAGTCTTCAACATCAGCGTTATCACATGGATGGTACTCAGCTCACTGATGCAATGGTGGATAAATTTGTTACAGTGGTGGAATTGCAAAGTTATATTTTAGATTACAGTCTAAAAGTGGCTGCGGACGAACAACGTGAAGCGCGAAATAAATTGATCTTTACGCTTTTTCTCTCGCTCGTGTCATTACTGACTGCAGTATTAACCATGTTCTATGCCAAGAAATGGGTGTTTGAACCTTTAATTCGTGCACGTAATCAGTTATTTAAGCTGGCTCGGCACCGACAAATTGATCAAGGCGTGATTGAACCCAGCAAATTAGGTTATCTCAGTTTATTTGACGCCATTCAGCATATTGAAAATATGCTAGAACAACGTGATGCCTTTGAGTTTCAGCTTAAACATATTGCCAATACGGACTCACTCACCAATGTTGCCAATCGTTTTGCTTTAGATGAATATATTAAATTTCGCGACAGCCAAAGTTCAGGTTTTTTACATACAGCACTGATCGTGATTGATATTGATCACTTTAAACAGGTGAATGATCGCTATGGGCATATTGTTGGCGATTTGGTGATTCAACATGTTGCCAATCAATTACGCCAACATATTCGTTCATCTGACTTGGTGGTGCGATATGGTGGAGATGAGTTTTTAGTCCTGATCGAGGGGATTGATATGCTCAAAGCCCAGCACATTGCCGAAACCATACGGCATGATATTCAGCATGTGAATTTCAATTTGGCAGAAGACGAAGCAGATCTCATCGTGACGGTGAGTATTGGTGTGGCAGTGGGTGCCAAAAGCTGGATCGATTTATTAGAGCGCGCAGACCAAGCATTATTTAAAGCCAAAGCTGCGGGGCGTGACCGTGTTTCAGCCTAAACGCAGCTTGATATTCATAAATATCTTGGCAGATTCATAAAGTTAGCTAGAAAAATCAATTAATCTTCATCTTTATATAATTTATTGCAGGCTTGTTGGTTCATTTGACTACCATCTTCATTCCAACACTGGGCTTGGGTAATTTTGCCTAAATCGTACTGAAGCACCGCTTCAGGTTGCCCATTGTCATACCAAATTTTATAACTGTTATGACGAACGCCATTACGATAATAACCTTGGCGTTCTAGTTTGCCGTTTTCAAACCACATTTTCAGCTCGCCAATCAATTTATTGTTTTGAAAATTGGCATAGGTCCACGGTTTACCATTACTGTACCAGCGTTGGCGCAGGCCATTTTCGATCCCATTTTTATAATTTTGAGAAAAAGCCAGTTGCCCATTTGGATGCCAAATTTTGTAATCCCCCTGAGATTCACCATTGATGATGCTACTTTCTTGCTCTTTTATCCCATTGGCAAACCAAAACTCAAGTTTGCCCTCGTACTCCCCATTTTTATAGGCAATACGGCTACGGGGTTTGCCGTTGGGGAAGAAACTTTCAAATACGCCTGAGCCTTGAATACCATCTGGAAAGTGAATTAAATGTTCACATTCACCATTTTTAATTTTGCTGTTGCTCAGAAAGATGGTGGTTAGGGCATTGCCATTGGCATAGACATATTGATTTTCATAGATCCCTTTGTGTGAAGTCGGGGTACTGAGGGCTTTACACTGCGGCTTATCTTTCCATGGGCTAAGATCAGGGTCTTCTTGTGAGACAAACAGCACCATGTATTCGTTTAGATAGCCATCGGCAAAGCTATATATTGGACATAATAAGAGACTGAAACTTAAGATAAATTTATTCATTGTTAGTATGCTTTTATATTTTAAAAAGTTAAAAATTATTCGTTGTTGAGTCCACGATAGGCGTCATCATAAGGATGTTTTGTTTAAAAATAAATAGTCGATATGCTAAGTTTGGAACAGATACAAGACTGTTGAAAAGTACACAATTCAGGTTTGAACTTCATCTTATACTGTGGACTTTAAACGCCATAAAAATAGTGCAATGAAAAAAATATATCTATCGTTGATGACTGTCCTGAGTTTGTCCGCATGTACAGCAAATGAAGGCATGTTGGATTCATCTCAACACTTAAAACAAACGGCTCAAGCCAATTTAGCAAATTCACGGGTGAGTGAAATTCCGTCTTTATTTAATCAAGCACAGACACAGGCGGTATTTGTCACATTTGATGGTCAGAGCATGAGCCATTATGGCAATGACTTACAGCGCGCCCAGACAGCATACATTCCTGCATCTACCTTTAAAATGTTAAATGCTTTAATTGGTTTGCAGCATCAGAAGGCGACAACCACTGAAGTTTTTAAATGGAAAGGTGAAAAACGTGCTTTCCCATCATGGGAAACAGACCTGACTTTGGGTGAGGCGATGCAAGCGTCTGCGGTGCCTGTTTATCAGGAACTCGCAAAGCGAATAGGCTTGGCTTTAATGCAACAAGAAGTCAAACGGGTCGGTTTTGGCAATGCCAATATTGGCAAACAGGTGGATAATTTTTGGTTGGTTGGGCCGTTAAAGATTACGCCTGAACAAGAAGTCAAATTTGCGTATCAGCTTGCGACAGAGAAATTACCGTTTGATGTCGCGGTACAAAAGCAAGTCAAAGATATGCTTTATATTAAAAGCCGTGGGGATGCGAAGTTATATGCCAAGAGTGGTTGGGGTATGGATGTAGAGCCGCAAGTTGGGTGGTATACCGGTTGGGTAGATGATGGTCATGGCAAGATCACGGCGTTTAGTTTGAATTTGCAGATGGCAGCAGGGGATGATGTGGCGGAGCGTAAGCAGTTAACTTTGGATGTGTTGGATAAGTTGGGTGTGTTTCATTATTTACGTTAATTTTTTGAGTTTTGAGTTTTGAGTTTTGAGTTTTGAGTTTTGAGTTTTGAGTTTGCATTGGGGTTGAGTTCCATTACGTAGGAGATTCATACTTTTGAAAGCACAAAAATAAGCAAAATGCTTTTGTTTGGTTGAAGGTACGTCCGAACGGTTCGAGTAGAATGTATAAAATGATGGCACGAATTTTATGGATGGATTTAGTTCAGGTTATTTTCAAAAAAATATGCTTTTCTAAACGTCCTTGCTTAGCATTGGGTTCGAGTTTCCATTGTGTAGGAGATTCCTACTTTTGAACGCACAAAAGTAGACAAAATGCTTTTGTTTGACTGAGGGCACATCCGTGCTGCCCCACTCAAACAGGCGACATCCATGTCGCCGTCATGTGATTGAATATTGTGAAGAACAAGAATTTATGTAGAAATGGCTTTGTTTAAGCTCGTATAAAGTAATTTTCTAGCCTCTAAAATTTCAAATCTATATTGAGCAGTTGTTTCAACATTGATAGCTCCATTTTTACAAAGTGTATAAGCGTTAAATTTTCCGAGTAATTCGCCATAAATTCTTAGCTTTTCTTGTTGTTCAATATATCCATGTATAAGAAGTAAACCTTCATTTTTGCTAAGCAAATTAAAGTCATTAAAAAGTGCATGTCTTAGAGGTTTAAGTCTGTCTGAAATCTCATTAAGAGCTAGTTGAGATTGTTTTGTTTCAAATTCAAAAATTGCCCAAATTTTTAAAACGAGATGATTTATTTCCTCGAGATCTTTGGAAATATTGGTCAATAAATTACGATTATATAGAAGGTTATCTTTTGCAACTGATGCTGAAATATTTGCCTTTTGATTTTAGTAGGTGATTACGCCAGTTAGCAGTGCTCCTAAACCAATTTTTACGGATGTATCAATTATCTCTAATAAAGTCATATAAATAAAAACGGTGAATGAATCACCGTTTTATCATGCACTTAAAGGAAAGAGAATCTTATTTCAACATCGGCTTTAAAAACTTCGCTGTATGCGACACTTTATTCTTCGCAACAACTTCAGGTGTACCTTCGGCAATAATCATACCGCCACCCGCACCACCTTCAGGGCCTAAGTCCACAATCCAATCGGCAGTTTTAATCACATCCAAATTATGCTCAATCACCACGATGGTATTACCCTTATTACGTAGCTCATGCAGGATGTCGAGCAATTTGGCAATATCATGGAAGTGCAGACCTGTCGTCGGTTCATCAAGCACGTACAAGGTTTTGCCTGTATCACGTTTCGCCAACTCACGTGCCAATTTCACACGCTGCGCTTCACCACCTGAAAGTGTGGTTGCAGACTGACCCAAACGGATATAGCCCAAGCCCACTTGGTTCAAGGTTTCCAAACGACGGTGAATCACAGGAATAGCATCGAAGAAATGCATCGCATCTTCAACCGTCATTTCTAAGACATCTGAAATATTACGACCTTTATAGCCAACTTCTAACGTTTCACGGTTATAGCGTTTGCCGTGGCAGGCATCACAAGGCACATACATATCAGGTAAGAAGTGCATTGCAACCTTAATCATCCCGTCACCTTCGCAGGCTTCACAGCGACCACCTTTCACGTTAAATGAGAAACGACCTGCCGCATAACCACGTGCTTTGGCTTCAGGAGTTTGCGCAAACAGTTCACGAATAGGTGTGAACAAACCGGTATATGTTGCAGGGTTTGAACGTGGTGTACGACCGATTGGGCTTTGGTCAATATCAACGACTTTATCTAGGAACTGTAAGCCATCAATCGAATCAAATTTCTCAGCCGTTAATGTGGTTGCACCATTCAATTGAGTCGCTGCAAGCGGCAATAATGTCCGGTTAATCAGCGTCGATTTACCTGAACCTGATACACCTGTCACACAGGTCATCACACCTAAAGGAATAGTCAAATCGACATTTTTCAGGTTATGACCCGCAGCACCCATTAACTTAATTTGCTCTTCAGGTTTTGGCGGTTGTGTGCGTGTTTTCGGCACATCAATACTGAGCTTTCCTGATAGATATTGACCAGTTAATGAATCTGGATTTGCCAAAATTTCATCATACGTCCCTTCGGCAATCACATGACCGCCATGCACACCTGCACCGGGGCCGATATCAATAATATGATCGGCGGCACGGATCGCGTCTTCATCATGTTCTACAACTAGTACGGTATTACCTAAGTCACGCAAACGTACTAGGGTTTCCAATAGGCGGTCATTATCACGCTGATGCAAACCAATAGAGGGTTCATCCAGCACGTACATTACGCCCATCAGGCCCGCGCCAATTTGCGAAGCCAAACGAATACGCTGAGCTTCACCACCCGACAGTGTTTCTGCCGAACGCGATAAACTTAAATAGTTCAAACCGACAGAGACTAGGAAGTGCAAACGTTCACGAATCTCTTTGAAAATCTTGTCAGCAATTTCGCCTTTGGCACCGCTTAAGTTGAGGTCTTGATAATAGCTTTCAGCATCGCCGATCGACATCTTGGTGATTTGCGCGATGGTTTTATCTTTAACTCGAACATGACGTGAAATTTCATTGAGACGTGAGCCACCGCAAGCATCACATGCAGCATTGGATAAATACTGCGCCAAATCTTCACGCACGTAGTTTGATTCGGTTTCACGGTAACGACGTTCTAAATGCGGCAAAATCCCTTCAAAGGCTTGTACTCGTTTATGCGAGCGACCACGTTCATCAATATAACTGAGGTCAACTTTTTCCTTGCCTGTACCATAAAGGAATTTCTTTTTGGTCTCGGCATCCAGTTCATTCCATGGGGTTTCCAAAGAATAGCCAAAATGATCAGCGACTTTCTGAATCATACTATAGTAATACGGACGTTGACGGTCCCAACCACGGATTGCCCCTTGGCTAATCGAAACTTCATTATTGGGAATCAATTTGTCAGCACTAAAATGGCTGCGTGTGCCTAAACCATCACAAACAGGGCATGCACCGAATGGATTATTGAAGGAAAATAGACGCGGTTCGAGTTCACCTACGGCACGCTCACATTCAGGGCAGGAGTGTTTGGCTGAAAATACGCGGTCTTCTTGTTCGCCTTTCATCCACGACAAAATGGCAATGTCGCCGCCCATGCGTAAAGCCGTTTCAAAACTTTCTGCAATCCGGTTACCAAGATCATCACGTACTTTAAAACGGTCAACGACCACTTCAATGGTGTGCTTTTTCTTTTTGTCTAATTCGGGTGGTGTGTCGATATCAATGACTTCACCATCGACACGGGCACGGACAAAACCCTGACCTTGTAATTGTTCAAATAAGTTGGTGTATTCACCCTTACGGTCACGGACCACAGGGGCAAGCAACATAAGCGCCGTGCCTTCTTCTAGACCTTTGACGGTATCGACCATTTCAGACACAGTCTGAGCCACCATCGGGAGGTCATGTTCAGGACAATACGGCGTGCCGACACGGGCATAGAGTAGACGTAAATAGTCGTAAATTTCGGTGATTGTTCCCACTGTTGAGCGTGGGTTATGGCTAGTTGATTTTTGTTCAATGGCAATCGCGGGACTCAAGCCTTCAATCGAGTCGACTTCGGGCTTTTCCATTTGCGAAAGGAATTGGCGCGCATAGGCAGATAAGGACTCGACATAGCGACGTTGACCTTCAGCATACAAGGTATCAAAAGCCAAAGAGGACTTCCCTGAACCAGAAAGACCCGTAATGACCACAAACTTGTCGCGTGGAATATCGAGTGACACATTTTTTAAGTTATGGGTACGTGCGCCTCGAATACGGATATGGCTTTGGCTCATGCAAGGGGTCCTAAAAGATTCATCGAAAAACCTATATATGATAGCGCATGAAAAATGTTCAAGCTTTATTTAAATGAAATTAAACGTCAGCCTATGACGGCTAAATTAACCTATTGTCAAAGCTGTAAACTTTATCTAGGGTAATTAATAGAAAAATTGCATTCATCCAGTTTGAGCTGTTAGGGATGGATCATCATTTGGCAGTTTAGGCAATCTATCCTAAGCGAGTTAAAACAAAAAGGAAAATCACATGATTGTTGGAAAAATTTTCATCGCCCTGATTGCATTCTTGCATATTTATTTTTTAATTTTGGAAATGTTTCTCTGGGATAAACCTTTAGGCATGAAAGCTTTTGGCAATAGTGCAGAAAAAGCAAAACTGACTAAGGTGCTGGCACAAAATCAGGGACTCTATAATGGCTTTTTAGCAGCAGGGCTGATTTGGTCACTGTTTGCACCTGAAAGCTATGCCGTTGCACTGGCGAATTTCTTTTTGGGCTGTGTGTTGGTTGCAGGGATCTACGGCGGCATCACGGCGAGTAAAAAAATTATCTATATTCAGGCGCTGCCAGCCTTAATTGCTTTAATAGTGGTGAATTTGGTCTAAGCAAATTATGTTTTGAAGCGTAGACTACGTGGCTTGATGAATTGATGTGTGGAAATGGCTAGGCATGCTGTCCTTATTTCTCAAAAGCTTAATGGGTGCATTTGTTGTGGTATTAATTGCCTTGCTATCTAAAAGTAAGGCGTTTTATATCGCAGGTTTGGTCCCATTGTTTCCGACTTTTGCGCTGATTGCCCATGTGATCGTGGCAAATGATCAGGGTGCATCCGCATTACAAAAAACAGCGTTGTTTGGACTCTGGTCTCTCATCCCATATTTCATTTATTTATTAATGGTGTACCTGCTCGCTACACGTATGAGCTTAACGGCATGTTTGAGTGTAGCAACGTTGAGTTGGGTGCTTGCTGCAGCTGTTTTGATTTATGCATGGCAGAGTTTTCAGTAAGCATCAAAGCCTATATCGATGCTGTTTCAGATTAACTTTTTATAGGTTCTAGATCATTTATAAAACAATAGATTTGTATTAAATTATGATGAATTTCCAATCGTTAAATGTGTGATTTTAAATGTAAGTATTTGAATATTTAATTATAATTCTGACAGAACAGCAAATAATCATGATAAGAGCAAATAATGTTAAAACAATTTTGGGTGATCATCTGCCTCATGTTTTCAAGCCAAATCCTGTGGGCTGAAGACAGTCAAATCCTCGCGTTTGAACAGTTTATTGACCCTGCAGCCGAGCAGCGTTATAGCGTGAGCGTGCCTGCGGTCGGGCAAAATGAACAGCTATGGTCTGTGGTCTATATGGTGCTGCAAACCAACCAAGTCCCTGAGAATACTGTTCTGGACTTTAAAGTCGTTCCCCAAGGCTTATTGTTGAAAAATAATCCTGCACAAAAAATACAAGAGTATGCTTTTGACGGCGTGCAGTTGGCACAGAAAAAAGACTATGTATTGTCCCAATTTTCCAATCTGAGTGAGCAACTGGAAGATCAAACGGGCAAGAAAGTGCAGGATGCATCGCTCTTTGATACTAGTCGTGCCCATGTATATGCCCGCGTAGAAGATTGGGTGCCTGACTATAATGCACAAGCAACTCAATTGAATATTGAACTGGGTAAACTTAATGAAATGCAGGTGAAAGGGCTGTATTTGATTTTAGGCAAAGGTGAAAAGCCCAAGGATTTATTGGCCATTGCTCAATTTGATCCGATGATCAAATCACAATTTCATTCAGAAGAGATGCAGGAACGCAAAGCAGCGCGTAGTGAATTGCGTGAAGCACGTTTTGCGATTTTTTTGGTGATTATCGCGATGGGGATTTTTCTCGGATGGTATCGTTTTAAACGCTAATGCTTAAAATGATCATGCAAGGTCATTCTAAAAACCGAATCCAACCGTATAAAAAAAGGATCTAAAAGCAATTTTAGATCCTTAAATTTTTATACAGCTTAAATCACAGGTTTATTCAACAGGCCATGTCCGCTGTTGATACGCGCTGTCCCAGAACATCCATTCTAATTTTGCGCCGTTCGTGTAAGCCGCATGCATTTTTTCACGTGTATCTGCATCACAGCGAGCCGCCACTCGATCAATGGTTTGAATCACGTTTTGTACAGAGCTGTTGAAGTCTTCACCTGAGTAGGTGTCGATCCATGCTTGGTAAGGGTTATTTGGCACGGATTGGCTGACAATGGCTTTGCCGACTTCAGCATAGATCCAAAAGCAAGGCAGGAGTGAGGCAAGGACCACAGGGTAACTTTCTGACCATGCTGTCGCTGTTAGAAACGAAGTGTAATGATGGCAGGCAAGGGTCAGTGGAGTATTTTCAAACTGTTCTTTGCTGATGTTGAAACCTTGCATAAAGTCGTTGTGCAGACTACGTTCCACCACGATGGCAATTTTTGCCGCTTCAGAAAACTGAATCACATCGTCGGCATCAAACGCCTTGGCTGCACACACCGCAAGCGCACGACCATAGGCCAATAAATAATGGGCATCCTGAATGACATAGTGGCAAAAGGCGTCGCGGCTTAAACTGCCCTGAGCCAATTCCTGATTAAACGGTAGATGGAGAATCTGCTGATATAACGCGGTATTACGTTGCCAAACTTCTTCAGAAAAACGCATTGAACATTCCTGTCGTTAAAAATGAAAGACGGGTCTACACCATGATGCGATGTAATTGAGAGCCTCCATCTTAGAGTGTTTATTCAAAATGTAACGAATAATTTTTGGTTTCAATTCTGAAAAACGGCATAATTGCGCCATAAACTTAGCTTCAAACTGGGTATTCCCTCATTTTGAAATCTTATTGAATGAATAGGTCGATCTATCATGATGAAACATTTTGGTTTCTCAATCGTCTTTACGATCGTGTGTCTTGCTATTTCTGCATATTGGGGTCTGAATCATGGCCCAAATGCAGGCGTGCAAGCCATGCTGACAGCACTGACCATTACTGCCATTTTAGCGGTGATGGAAGTGTCTTTGTCTTTTGACAATGCCGTTGTCAATGCATCTGTACTCCGTGGTTGGGATCATTTTTGGAAAATGATTTTCTTAACCGTCGGGATCGTGATTGCTGTCTTTGGTATGCGTCTGATTTTCCCAATTGTGATCGTGGCTGTAACTGCAGACATGGGTGCAATGGAAGTGGTTCAAATGGCGTTGAATGATCCAATTCAGTATTCAGCTAAATTGATGGCACATCATGCAGAAATTGCGGCCTTTGGTGGTGCTTTCTTATTATTGGTGTTCCTGAACTTCTTCTTAGATGAAGGGAAAGATACCCATTGGTTCCGTTGGTTAGAGCGCCGTTTGGCCAATCTTGCAAACGTTCCTGCAATGTCCGTGTTTATTGCTCTAATTGCGTTATTGGTGATGGCGGCAAACGTGGCTGAAGCCTCTCGTTTAGCAGTTGTGATGGCGGGTATTTGGGGAATCGTGGTGTATATCGGTGTCCAAGTACTGAGTCATTTATTGGGTGGTGAACCTGAAGTCGATGAAAACGGTAATGCGGTTGGACATGACGCAAATGGTGTACCGACAGGCGTGATCAAAGCCGGTTTTGGTGGTTTTCTTTATCTTGAAGTACTCGATGCCTCATTCAGTTTTGATGGTGTGATTGGTGCATTTGCGATTACTTCTGATGTGGTAATCATTATGCTTGGTCTTGCCATTGGTGCCATGTTCGTGCGTTCGATGACCATATACTTAGTGGATAAAGGCACCTTAGATGCTTATATCTTCCTTGAACATGGTGCGCATTATGCGATTGGTGCTTTGGCCTTCATTATGTTGGCGAGTGGCACAGGTCTGCATGTCCCTGAAGTGGTAACGGGCCTGATTGGTGTGGCATTTATTGTTTGGGCGGTGATTGCCTCAATTCAATATAAAAAGCGCCAAGAAAGTCTAGGCTAATTTAAATTTGCCTGAAATCTCCCAAAAAGCGCAGCATTAGCTGCGCTTTTTATTTGTCCAATTATCAGGATATTTAAAATCAATAAAAATCCTGCTTCGTTTTAAGCTGAATGTCCTATAATCCCATTCCAAGATTAATGAATTTTTAACCAGCTATGATGAATGCTCTTGAACGACGCTCAACTTTTGCTTTGAGTAGTATTTTTGCCTTACGTATGCTGGGGCTGTTCATGATTATTCCTGTTTTCTCTGTGGCAGGTCAGCAATATGCAGGGGCTACACCGGCACTCATTGGTTTAGCGGTTGGTGTTTATGGTTTGACCCAAGCGATTTTACAGATCCCGTTTAGTTTGATTGCAGACCGTTATAGCCGGAAACCGTTGGTGGTGATCGGGCTGCTGTTGTTCGCTTTAGGCGGTGCAATTGCGGCGATGTCCGATAGTATCTATGGCGTAATTATCGGGCGTGCGATTGCTGGTGGTGGCGCTGTATCTGCGGTGGTGATGGCTTTGTTAGCCGATGTCACACGTGAAGAACAGCGTACTAAAGCCATGGCGATGATGGGGATGAGTATCGGTTTGTCCTTTGTGGTGGCATTTAGCCTTGGACCTTGGCTCACAGGTTTAGTCGGTATCTCGGGTTTATTTTGGGTGACCACCATCATGGGACTTGCCGCGATTGCAATGTTGCTGTTGGTGCCGAAAGTGACACGTCATCACCGAAATTTCCAACAAGGTTATCTGACGCAGTTGAAGCAAGTGCTGAAAATGCCTGATCTAAATCGTTTACATGTTTCAGTCTTTTCATTGCATTTACTGCTCACCGCGATGTTTATCTATGTGCCGTCTCAGTTGATTGACTTTGCCAATATTCCCTTGCATTCACATGGTCTGGTGTATTTGCCGCTTTTGGTCGTGAGCCTGTTTTTTGCCTTTCCGAGCATTATTTTGGCGGAAAAATATCGCAAAATGCGCGGCATTTTCTTGACCGCCATTGGTGGCATTATTTTAGGATTGGGCATCTTAATTTTTGGTTTCGAATCTAAATATATTCTGCTTACTGGCTTAGGATTATTCTTTATTGCATTTAATGTGATGGAAGCATTATTACCGTCATGGTTATCAAAAGCGGCTCCAATTCAATCCAAAGCAACAGCCATGGGCGTGAACGCCAGCAGTCAGTTTCTGGGGGCATTTTTTGGTGGTATAATTGGCGGGCAACTTTTGTTGCTAAATGATACGGCAATGGGATGGGGCATCCTGACAGGTCTAGCTATTTTATGGTTGATCATTAGTTTTGGATTGGCTCAGCCGCGTTATTTATCGTCTATGGTGTTTAGTTTGCCTGAAGATAAAGAAACGGATGAATGGACTTCTCAGCTTTTAGCAATTCGTGGTATTGAAGAAGTTGTGGTGATGTCTGACCAGCAAGTGGCTTATGTAAAAGTGGATAAGCAGCAGATGGATGAATCTGCGCGACAACATTTAACGCACTTGTTAGGGAAAGAGGTAGCCATTTAAGCATAACTCTTATAAAGTAAATAATAGAAACAAATAGGAAGAATACGTCTGATGCGTGGTGTAAATAAGGTCATTTTAGTTGGTACTTTAGGTCGTGACCCTGAAACAAAAACTTTCCCAAATGGTGGTTCTCTCACTCAGTTCTCAATTGCAACGAGTGATTCATGGACTGATAAAAATACAGGTGAGCGTAAAGAGCAAACAGAATGGCACCGTATTGTGTTACATAACCGTTTAGGTGAAATTGCACAGCAATATTTGCGCAAAGGTTCTAAAGTGTATATTGAAGGTTCATTACGTACTCGTCAGTGGACAGATCAAGGCGGTCAAGAGCGTTACACGACTGAAATTCGTGGTGAACAAATGCAAATGCTTGACAATAACCGCCAACAAGGCGAACAAGGTCAAGGCGGCGATTTTGGTCAGCCTCGTTTTAATAACCAACAAGGTGGTTATAACAATAACCAAAACCAAGGTGGCTACGGTAATAACTCAAACCAAGGCGGTTATGGCAATAACCAACCGGCTCAAGGCAACAGCTATGGCAACAACAACCCAGGTGGTTTTGCGCCAAAACAACAGCCTGCACCGACACCGGCTCCTGCAGCAGCAGATTTAGATGACGACTTACCATTCTGAGACACTCTAAAGATATAGTTTTGTAAAGTTTATAAAATTGTTCTTTAGATATAGTAAGTTAAAAGAAAGTTTACAGGCATTAGAAATAATTCTGTAAACTTTTTTTTATTGTGTATTTGCTATATTACATACTTAGAGTTTCTGTAAAGTTGAGTGGTTAAACTCAATATATTTATATTCGATTGTTCATTTAAAAATACGATAAATATTCTTTTCGTATAAATACTTTGGAACTATCTGCATATTTAAAATATCCATAGAATAAAAAGTTTGCTATATGGCGAAATATTTGTAAAATTCGCTATAAGTTAGCTATATGGATAACAAATTTTAGGAGCATAAACTCATATGGCTAATAGAGGCGAAATAGGTAAAGATATACGTTTGGCAAGAAAAGCCTTGGGCTATACACAAAAGGCTCTTTCGGAAAGGATTAAAGTAAATATAACAACTATATCTGAAATGGAAAATGGTCGCTTTACAGGCTCATTTGTCATATTTGAACGTGTTATTGATGGTGTTGGCTTACAATTTGAAGTTGGTAAAAAAAGGCATATACTTCCACAATGGGATGAAATAGAAGCACTCTTTGCAGAAGATGATGAATAAAAATTATAGTGGTTTTATAGTCCACAAATTATCAATACGTGTCTAAAGTTTTGGTGGATTTTCAGTTTTCATTCCTTGTATCTAATAGCTTCAAGAAACTGTAATACTAAAACTAAGCCGTATGCAGTCTCAATTTGTTTTATTGGGATGCCACCGGTTACGCGATTTTTAGAGTTAAGGAAATGGTGCATCCAATCTAGATCGCCACCGTTTAAATCATATAAAGCTATATACAGTTTGATAAGTAATAATGCTAATTCACCTTGCTTTGAAGCTGGGTCTAATTTAAGTTGGGTTTTTAACCGACTTATTGTTGGCTGAGATACCCCTAGAATAGCAGCAAGTTGAGTTTGGGTTAGATTAAGTTGTTTAGCTGTATTGAAAAAAGATTTTGCTAAAATTGTTTTTTTATCAACAATTTGTGCTGAAAATATAGGCATGGCAAAAACTCATCTCATATATGTAAAATTGTATTTTTATTCGTGCTATAAATTCAAAATAATTAATGTTGGGTTTGTATCAATATACATTTTTAGGTTAAGACTTACCTAGATTTTTAGTCAGTTTTTATTCATTTGAATTAATGGCCGATAATTATATGAGTAACATAAAAAAACGATGCCTTAGTGTAAACCGAATTTTCTACTGTATCAAAAAGGTTTCAGATCAGACAAAAACTCTTAATAAGGAGGGAATTTATGGATGTTAAAGAAGTTAAACCTATTGAAGTAATTACTGATGTCCTATGTGATATTTGTGATCAATCAACTAAATTAGAGTTTGCGACATTCTCTGCTAATTGGGGATATTTTTCTCAATCTGATGGTGAACGATACAAACTTCAGTTATGTGAAAAATGTTTCTTTAATGTCTTAGATATATTAAAGAAACAGCGCATACTACTTAATTCGGATAAATTTTTTGATCAATCAGCACTAGAAAAATTTGGATTAAACTTTGATTAATATAATTAAATAAGTTTTTAACACTTTAAGTTTGTATTTAAAGAGAAATACTACATCCTTATAAAAATATCAGCCTCAATCTTTTAATATGATAGCTTTCTACTTTAATTTCTCCCACAATACTCTCAAAGAAATTTGAGAGTCATCTACGTGATTACAGGCGAAATTAAAAGCAAAATTGACCAGATTTGGAATGCATTTTGGAGTGGTGGTATTTCCAATCCCTTAGAAGTCATGGAGCAAATGACTTATTTGCTGTTTATTCGCCGACTTGATGAAATTCAGATCACCAAAGAAAAGAAAGCCAACCGTTTAAAAAGAGATGTTGAGCAACCGATTTTCACCGCTGAGCAAGATCATCTTCGTTGGTCGAAGTTCATTACTTTGGGCGATGCTGCAACGTTATATAACACAGTTGCCAATGAAGTCTTTCCTTTCATTAAAAACTTAGGTGCAGAAGACGAAACCACCTATAGCCATCACATGAAGGATGCTCGTTTTACCATTCCTACCCCTGCGCTTTTAACCAAAGTGGTGGATTTGGTTGCAGATGTGCCAATGGATGATAAAGATACCAAGGGCGATATATACGAATATATGCTTGGTAAGATCGCTTCAGCCGGTCAAAACGGTCAGTTCCGTACACCTCGCCATATCATTAAGATGATTGTGGAGCTGATGCAGCCTAAGCCAACCGATACCATTTGTGATCCTGCATGTGGTACAGCAGGATTTTTGGTGGCTGCAAGTGAATATTTAAACGATCACCACAGCACTGAGATTTTTGCCAATCCTGAAGCAGCAAAACGTTTTAGTGAAGAAACCTTCTTTGGTTATGACTTTGACAGCACTATGTTACGCATTGGTTCAATGAACATGATGCTACATGGTGTGGAAAATCCAAGTATTGAAAACCGTGATTCTTTAAGTGAAGCGCATTCACATATTGCTGAAAAGTACAGCCTGATTCTTGCCAATCCGCCATTTGCAGGCAGTTTGGACAATGAAAGTTGTGCCAAGAATATTCAAGCCGTAGTTAAAACCAAAAAGACTGAATTGTTATTTTTAGCCTTGTTCTTACGTCTACTTAAAACAGGTGGTCGTGCTGCGGTGATTGTGCCTGATGGTGTGTTATTTGGCTCATCGAAAGCGCATAAAGATTTGCGTCAAAAGATTGTGGAAGAGCAAAAGCTTGAAGCGATTATTTCAATGCCTTCTGGTGTGTTTAAGCCTTATGCAGGCGTTTCAACTGCAATTATAATTTTTACCAAAACCATGTCTGGCGGTACGGACAAAGTTTGGTTTTATGATATGCAGGCAGATGGTTATTCGCTGGATGATAAGCGTAATGAACTGGATGCATCTAAGCATGAAAATAATAACATGCCTGACATTATTGCCCGTTTTAAAAACTTGGAAGCGGAAAGCACTCGTAAAGCCACAGAGCAAAGTTTTATGGTGAATAAAGCGGATATTGCTGCCAATGGTTATGACTTGTCGATTAACCGTTATAAGGAAGTTGTGTATGAACAAGTGGAATATGAAGCACCAAGTCAGATTTTGGCGGATTTAGAAGCGCTTGAGCAGGATATTTTAAAAGGAATGGCTACGCTTAAGGAGATGCTTAAGTGAGTTATCCTTTAGTTTGTTTAGGTCAATTAGCAAAATTTATTAATGGAGATAGAGGAAAAAACTATCCATCTAAAGATTCTTTTGTTGATGCAGGGATTCCATTTATTAATGCTGGTTGTCTGTCTGATCAATGGTTATTAGATTCTTCTAAGTTTAATTATATATCTGAAGAAGCCTACGATCGTTTGAGTAGTGGCAAGATTCAAAAAAATGACATTTTATTTTGTTTAAGAGGTTCTGTTGGTAAGTTCGCTGTAATACGTGATGACAATAAAGGAGCTTTAGCATCTTCGTTAGTTATTTTACGAGTAAATGGTAAAGTTGACATTGAATATTTGAAGCATTATTTGGCGAGTTCACTGTGTACAAAAGAGTTAGATAACTATCAAAATGGTGCTGCTCAACCTAATTTATCTGCAAACGATTTTAAAAAGTTTTTGGTTCCACTCCCACCACTTGCAGAGCAACGTCGAATTGCGTCTATTTTGGATCAAGCGGATGAGTTACGCCAAAAACGTCAGCAAGCGATTGAAAAGTTAGATCAGCTTTTACAAGCCACTTTTATTGATATGTTTGGTGATCCTGTCAGTAATCCTAAGGGGTGGGAAATATTCAAAAGTAAAGCACTTTTTCAAGACCCTCCTCGAATTGGTACAACAACACCTGCAAATGGCGAAGGTATACCTGTTGTACGAGTAGGTGAATTAGGACAATTTTATATTGATTTTGAAAAATGCGGACGAGTGCAAATCTCTGAAAGTGATTTTAAAAAATATGAATTAAAAAATGGGGATTTAGTATTAGCTCGGGCAATAGGTAGTAAAAACCAGTTAGGGAAATGTTCGTATTTTTCAGAATATTTCGAGCCAGTATGTATAGATTCTCATGTAATGCGTTTAAGACCTGATTCAGAAAAAATGCATCCTTTATGGTTCTACTTTTTATTATCGAGTGATCAAGGTAAGAAAATACTTCAATCTAAAGGTGGTGCAACTGCTGTACAATTTAATATCAACTCCGCTCAAGCAAATGACTTAAATATTGCTTTACCTCCTTTAAGCGAACAGGCTAAGTTTGTTGAAATAGCTAATAAAATATTGAAAAATAAGGATAGCCATATTAAATCTTTAGAAAAAAATAATTTATTATTTAGTTCATTACAAAACCAAGCATTTAACGGCACTTTATAAAATTTAATTAAAAAATATGAGGGGAAATATACATGAGCAACTTTCAGTTTTTAGAAGCTGAAGAGTCCGTGTATATCCCCCTCTAAAATCTACTTACCTAAAATAAATATAAAAATTTAATAGCGAGACAAATCTTGTCTATCAAATGCATTATGCTAAACCAAGTTCAAGAAATAAGCATAAAACGATGAATACAAAAGAATCTTTCGTATCCCAATTTTTTCGGATTTTAAGTCTCTTTCAGGCTTTGCCAAGATCACCAAATCACCATATCTCTATTGAAGATTTACTTGAAAGCTTAAAAACAACCTATGAACCATTCCATGCTCCGCGTAAAACTCTGCAACGTGATTTAAAAACATTAAATGAAATTTTGCATCGAGGTCATATAGATCAAGTTGCAGCAAGCGGTCGCCGTTCTGCTTGTTACCGCTTGTCTTCAGATGCACAACTTAATTTAAATAAACAAAATATTATTCAAGATGAGTTTCAATCCCTTGCAACAATTCATAGTTACAATTTTTTAAAACCTTATTTCCCAGAATCTTGGCAAAAGACACTCTCTCAACAGTTTGAACAAGCTCAAAACACTTTAGAACTAAAAAACAAAAATGTATGGCTGACAAAATTTGGCTTTGCGTTAGACGGGGCTTTTCAAACGCATCTCAATCCAAAAAATGAAGTCAAAGAACTTATTTTTAAATGCATTCACCAAGATAACTCATGGTTAGAAATTTTATATCACCCTGAAGCTTTTGAAAGAGAAGCTACACGCTATACGATCAAGCCACACGGGGTCATTGTGAGAGGACGAAAGCAGTATCTCATCGCTTCTAAAATTAATCTTAATCGTAAAATCCAGATTCGTACCTTTAGCATGCATCGAATTTTACATGCTGAACTAACACCAGAAAGCTTAAGCATCGATATACAAGATATTGATATGCAAAAAGCCATTGAACAGTATGAGTTTGAAGGTTTCTACAATGATGACAATCAACCGAAAGAAATTCAGTTGAATTGCTCAAACGCCTTATTATCTGAGCTGAAATTTTCAGAAATTCATCCATCACAACAGATATGGAGTGATGATGCAGACGCTTATTTTACCTTAACCGCTGAAATGCCGATTACTCAATCTTTTCTTGAATGGTTGGTGCAGAAGGCTCAATGGATTGAAGTCGAATACCCTGAGGACTTAAGAGAAGAAGTCAAAAATAGAATTATAGAAATGGCACAAAATTATGCACTTGAAGTCATAGATGATGATATTGAATGGCAAGAGGATGTTGAGGAAAATTTCGATGAAGAAAGTGCAATACAGACGCTTGAAAGTATTCTCGCTGAGCCAGAGGACGATAATGTAATAACCCTACATGATCTGTTCCCACAAGCTGTTGAATTTGTTAGTGAGAAAGAGATGATTAGCACAGCTGAACTGCAAAGAAAATTAATGATTTCTTATAACTCGGCTGCAAAAATCATAGATCAGCTGTTACATGTGGATTTTATACAAAAAAGTGAAAGTGCAGGCAAATACTCAGTTTTAATTAAAAAATAAGGAAAGATGCATGGAAGATGCTCATGTGATACCTCTAAATTTGCAGACCGCTCAGGGTAGTTTAGAGCAATTTAAACAACTGATTGAGGCATCGCCTTTAGACCAGGAAGAAGATTCATTTATACCTTTAAGTATTTATCGGGCTGAAAATGCAATTCAAGCTTTTAAGAAGCTGCCTCTGACTAAAACATATCGCAAGTCTTTTATTGAAATAATGGGGCTGAGCCATTTAGAAAATGTAAGTTCAAAGACCCTTGCATTTTTTATGGACAGTAAAGAAGAACATAACTTAAAAGACCTTGTAGTCAATGCGTTGTTTAGTGTTATGGGTGAAAGTTTTCCCTATCAAATACATACGGAGAATATTGTTCTAGAAAAAAGGACTGATCTAGGACGCATTGATCTTTGGGTTGAAACTGACGAACACATCCTCGTGATAGAAAATAAGATTCATCATCATGCAAATAATAATCCTTTTCCAGATTATGTTTCACATGCACATGCCAATAATCCTAAGAATAAAAAATTAATCTTTATTCTATTGGTTATTAAAAAACCAGAAGTAACACCGGAAAATTATATCGTCGTGACTCACTTTGACTTGTCCAAACATATTTTAAAAGAGCTTGGGCAAAAGAGCTTACAGGCAGATCAATATTATCTTACTTACCTCATTGACTATATTTCAGCAATCGAAAAATTTAACCCACATTCGGAGTATGCAAAAATGCAAATGGACATCGTTAATTTTTATCGCAATAACCGTGAAATTTTAGAAAGTATTCAAGATGAGAATAATAAAGCATCTGTATATCAGTATTATGAACAAAAAGCGCGTGAAATTGTTGAGTTATTAAAAGATCAGGAAATAGATTGTTTTTCAGATGATACAGAATTTGTAAAATATGAAGGTGATTTATCTTCTATAGGTGGCGCCTTAAATAGCAATACATTGCAAACTACATTAGATGATAACCAACTAGAATTTAGGATTTTTAAAAGTACAGCATGTACCACTTTGTGGTTTAGTCGCTTTAAAGAGCAATATATGAAAAAACAAGATTCTCTTGAATTACAGGTATTTCTAAAAAATGAGAACATTCCTTTTTTTGAATATGATGGTCATCATGAACTGTTATTACTTGAAGAAAGTGAATCGATTTCTGCTGAAGAATTTGTAGAAAAAGCACACACTGTCATTAAAAAAATACTGAATAAAAGTGGTGTAGCTAACCATTAAAGTCACCGATTTTTTAAAGGCAAATGAGCTATACGGATTGTAAACATCCGTATAGTGCGTAAATTTTTAGCGTGAATGCACAGCTACAGACGGCTTTTAAAGACTGCTCTCAGTTGCCGGTATTTTATTTTTATAAAGCTATTATTCAAATTAACCTTATACTTTAGATAATTAGCTATTAAATCAAAAGGTTGATTCAGTTATAGTGTGAAAATAAAGCATATTTAAAAAAATTACTTGAGGGAATGATGAGCAATTTTCAGTTTTTAGAACCTGAATTTAAAAGCTTGGCAGTCACTGCCAAAGAAGCTGAAAAGCTTGTGTATATCTCCCCGCAATTTGCTCTTGCAGCAGCGCGTACTTCGCTTGAAAACCTCGTGCTGTGGCTGTATCAATACGACAAAAAACTCACTCAGCCTTACGATGCTTCACTGCATAACTTACTCAACGACCTCAAATTCAAAGACCTTATTCCGCCTTATATTTGGGACAAAATGGATAACATCCGCATGGTCGGCAATAGTGCCGTACATGGGAAAAAGTTCAATCAACTCACAACAGAAGAAACCGTAAAACACATCAGCCATTTATTCTTGATGTATGTCTGGTTTGAACGTAACTACGGTTCACCGTCCAAAGACCGTTCACAGCCGCATATCTTTAAAACCGAACTGATTCCAAATGCGGACAACACACAGCAAATCACTGCAAACAAAGAACAACTGCAGAAAGAAACTGAAGCCAAAGAAAAGCAATTTGCAGAACAACACAAAGCTTTACGTGAACGTGAACAGAAACTCTTTGAACTTTCGGCAAGTTTAGAAGAACGTGAAAAAATCCTCGCCAATATTGATGCAGAACTTGCCCAAAAGCGTGCCGAAGTCGAACAAGCCAAAATTGCTAACAGCAAAATTGAAGACCATACCGACTATAAAGAAGACGAAACCCGAAAACTTAAAATTGACCTCATGCTTGAAGAAGCAGGTTGGGACATTGGCACAACGGTTCGGGAAGAAGTTGCTGTTACAGGTATGCCAAGCCCATCGGGTAAAGGTGCAGTGGATTATGTGCTGTATGATGCCAATGGCTTGCCTTTGGCTGTGGTTGAAGCTAAACGTACCTCGGTTGATCCTGATATCGGACAGCAACAAGCCAAGCTCTATGCAGATTGCTTAGAGCAACAAACAGGTCAACGTCCTATCATTTTTTATACCAACGGCTACAAAACTCGAATTTGGAATGATGTGCAAGGTGGTCCACCACGTTTGGTGCATGGCTTCTATACACAAGCAGAACTCAAACGCCTGATCGAAAGACGTAAGAACAACCCTGATTTAAGCAGCTTCCCGATCAATGCGGACATTGTCGAGCGTTACTACCAAACACGTGCCATCAAAGCCATGCTCGCAGCCTATCAACGTAAAGAACGTGCAGGCTTATTAATTATGGCAACAGGCACAGGTAAAACCCGTACTGCTATTGCATTGGTCGATGTATTAATGAAAGCCAATGTGGTGCAAAAAGCCTTATTCCTTGCAGACCGTACTTCATTGGTCAATCAGGCACACAACGCCTTTAAAGCCAATTTAAAAGATGCCTCATTTGCCAATTTGCTTGAAGATAAAAACCAAGTCGGTCGAGTGTATTTCTCGACTTATCAAACCATGATTGGCTTGATTGATGAAAAAAATGCCGATGGTACACGCCAATTCGGTACAGGCATGTTTGACCTGATTATTATTGATGAAGCACACCGTAGCGTTTACCAAAAGTTTGGTGAAATTTTTAAATACTTCGATAGTTTGCTTGTCGGTTTAACCGCAACACCACGAGATGAAGTTGATCGTGATACCTATGGGTTGTTTGGCTTGGAAAGCGGTGTCCCAACCGATTACTACGATCTTGACCAAGCCATTGCAGATGGTTATCTCGTACCACCGAAAGCATATGATGTACCGCTTAAATTTATGCGTGAAGGCGTGAAATATGATGAGCTCTCAGAAGAAGAAAAACAGCACTGGGATAGTCTTAATTGGGGCAATCAAAATGCACCAGAAGAAGTCTCAGCCTCTAAAATCAATAAAGAGTTGTTTAATACAGGCACGATTGATTTAATGCTCAAACATTTGATGGTAAATGGCATTAAAACTGAAGGTGGGGATCGTCTAGGCAAAACGATTATCTTTGCCGTCAATCAAAAACATGCTCAATTTATTGCAGACCGCTTCAATGAAAACTATCCGAAATATGATGGTAAGTTTGCACGTGTGATTACCCATGCCACCAAATATCCACAAAGCCTGATTGATGACTTTAGTAAGAAAGACTTGCCTGAACCTCAAATTGCGATTTCAGTCGATATGCTCGATACAGGGATTGATGTACCTGAAGTGGTTAATCTTGTGTTCTTTAAAGCAGTACGTTCTAAAGTGAAGTTTATGCAGATGATTGGGCGCGGTACACGCCTTTGCAAAGAGTTGTTTAGTCCTGAAGAAGATAAGAAAGAATTTTATATTTTCGATTACTGCTCTAACTTTGAGTATTTCAACGATCATCCTGAAGGCGCACCTGTATCAACGACAGAACCTCTTGGACAACGTTTGTTTAAAGCGCGTTTAAATATCCTCAATTTGCTGAATGCAAAGGACTATGACACCGAAGAACTGAAAACTGTGCAGCAAGATATGCGTCAGAGTTTACAGACTGAAGTGAAGTCGATGAACAATGAGAACTTCATTGTGTTATCTGAACTTGAGCATGTAGAACATTTTAAGAATGATGATGCTTGGAACAACTTAGATGACCTTGCGATCGGTACATTACGAGAACACATCTCTAAACTACCGAATCAGCTTGAGCCTGAAGCCCTAGAAGCCAAATTGTTCGATATGCTGTGCTACAACTTAGAACTTGCTGTGTTGGAAAAAAATAATACAGCGATTCAAAACTATGCCAATAAAGTCATTGAAATCGCTTCTAAATTGGAAAGCAAAGCAAATATTCCTGTTGTTGCTGAACAGATTGCATTAATCCAAGAAATCCAAACCTTAGACTATTGGAAAGACATTACCTTACCGATGCTTGAAGCGATGCGTAAACGTATTCGTGGCTTGATTAAACTCATCGAAAAATCGACCTCCACCATTGTCTATTCCATGCTTGATGATGAGATTGGTGATGCTGTAATAATGGGTATTCCGATTGTTTCAAGTGGTGTAAACCTTGCGCAGTATCGTAAGCGTGTAGAGAGCTTCATTAAAGCCAATGAAAATCATATTACTATCGCTAAGTTAAAGCGTGGTTTAGCCCTTACACCGACTGACTTAAGCGAGCTAGAGCGCTTTGTTTTTGAAGCTCAGGAGGTAGAAAGCCGAGATAAATTTGAACAATGTTTTGGTACAGAAAAAACACTACCTCTTTTCATTCGCTCTTTAGTAGGTCTAGATCGTCAGGCTGTTCAACAAGCGTTCTCAAAATACCTACAAGGTTCAACGTATAACGAGAAACAGATCCGTTTTGTGGAAATGCTGATTGAGCATTTGACACAAAATGGAGTATTAGAAGCAACGCAGTTATATGAGCCACCATTTAACCAAATCCACTATGAGGGAATTGATGGTGTTTTTGGTGAAGCTGATGCTGATAACATATTTGGGGTTGTTGAAGCATTTAATGAAGCGGTGGCTTAAAGTTTTATTTTAGAGGGGGGAGATAGATATGTTTAAAAAGGGTTCTGAATGGAGAATATGGGATTTACACGTCCATACACCGGCATCTTATGAATGGAAAGGTACAAAGTTTAACAACAATAAAGAGCATGACGATAAACTTATCGATGAAATGATAAAACATCTAAATGAAGCCGAACCTGAAGTCTTTGCTTTAATGGATTACTTTACTTTTGAAGGGTGGTTTAAGCTTAAAAATCGTTTAAATGATGAAGATGCTCCAAAGCTAAATAAAAAAGTTTTTCCAGGGATAGAGTTAAGAATTTGTGCACCTAAAATTAGATTAAATGTACATGCTATTTTCTCTGATCAAGTAAGAGATCAAGATCTAAGAGATTTTCTAGCAGAACAAGAAATTGAGGAAAGTAATAAAAAATTATCAAACGATAATTTAATTCACTTTATTAGAAACACGGGTAAAGATTAGATCTCTTGCGAAAATATCATTTTTGACTATTTTAGATTTTGATATTTATTTAAAAATCAACGTTTATCACGGATTAAATTTTGACTAAAGCAAGAGGTCTAATATATCAAAAATTTAGTAAAGCGATTTTGAGCTGTTTCGTTGATATTTCCCTGTCTTGTTTACAAAAAATGTATCAAAGGAGTTTTCAAATATTTTTTTTCTGCTATGATTCAAAAAATGTAAGATATGTCACATTTTGTATTTTCTTTGTATTTGTGATCGTATTTTAGCAAGTCCCGCAATAAGCGGAAAAAATTATTGATTATCTTTAGGTTAAGCAAATGAAAACACAAATTTCTTTGGCATTCGCAGCAGTTTCAGCATTGGCTTTCACAACTTCAGCATTTGCTGCGGGTCAAATTAACTTTACTGGCGAAATTGTGAATGCCGCATGTGATATTAAAATCAACAACAGCAGCAGCAATGAAGTTGTTTTAGGCAAATGGCCAACGTCTATGTTTAAAGCAGCTGGCGATAAATCAACTCCAGCAAATTTTACGATTGATGTAGCCAACTGTGTTGCCGGCAACTATCAAGTTAACTTTGCAGGTACTGCAGATGCAACGAACACTAAACTGCTGAAAGCATCAGTTGCAACAGGTGTCGGCATTGCAATTGCAAACGCAAACAGTACATCAAATTTAGTGAATTTAAATACAGTAGTCGGTGCTGATTCTAACGCTGCTTTAACTGCGTCTGGCACTGACGGAAGTGCTGCAGGAACTTTGCCATTGCAGGCGTTCTATCAAGCGACTAGCAGTACTGTGACTGCAGGTGAAGCAGACGCAACTGTAAGCATTACATTGCAGCAAAAATAATTTAGCACCCTGAGGAACAGTCATGCGCCTGAATCCATCTTTATTCGCCATTGTTTTGTCCGGCCTTGCGTTTGCATCGCCAAGCAATGCTGCGATTCAGGCCATGGCTAGCCGCGTGATTTATCACAGTGACAGCAAAGCTGCCACGCTAAATCTGAAAAATAACGCGTCTAAACCTTATATTGTGCAAACTTGGCTGGAAGCTGGTGAAGATAAAACAGCTTCAGCTAAAGTGCCTTTTATTGTGACGCCGCCATTAATCAAAATTGAACCGCAAAAAGAATCTGTTTTACGATTCATTTATTCGGGTTCAGGCTTGCCGACAGACCGCGAAAGCCAAGTTTGGATTAATGTGCAGGAAATACCGCCAAAGCCGGAAGAAGAAAACACTTTACAGCTGGCAGTGCGTTCAAAACTCAAATTATTCTACCGTCCGCAGCAAATTGAAGATGATTTTCCGGCAGCGGTGAAAAAACTTCAGTGGTCTGTTGAACATGGCACATTGAAGCTGAAAAATAATAGCCCGTTATTTATCACGATCGGTGATTTAGCTTTAGGCAAAAATGGCCAGCCGATCACCCATATGAATCAGGATATGGCGCCGCCATTCCAAAGCATTGATGTGCTGCGCAACGTGCCGGAAAATGTAAAAAGCCTTAAATTTACCTATATCAATGACTATGGCAGCAATATTGAGATGCCCGAAGTTATTTTGAAATAATGATTTGAACTGCAGTTGGATTTGAACTTGCATTATTTAAAACTGTCTTTGCTTAGTCTGAGCCTTGCTGCATTAAATACACAGGCAGAAGATTCAGCGTTCAATACAGCATTTCTTAAAGATGTTACCGACCAAGTGGTTTTTGATGCTGTCACCAAAGGCTATAGCATTTTGCCGGGTGATTATGATTTCAGCATTTATCTGAATAATCAGCGCATAGAAAAAAGAAAAGTAAAATTCTATCAAAAAGATCAGAATGTTGTTCCTTGTGTTGATGCCAGTTTTATTGAAGACTATCAAATACTTTTAGACACTCAAACGGATGCGCAGCCATCTACGGCCTGTTATGACCTGACGGCATTGTCCGGCGCAAAACTGAATTTTGATGCTGGCCTGCAAACCTTGAATTTATCCATTCCACAGGTTTTTTTACAGCAGAATGCGCGCGGCTATATTTCACCAAAGCTGTATGATCAGGGGATTAATGCGCTGATCATAAATTACAGCGCCAATACGAATACCTATAAAAGCCAGTCAGGTCCTGATACGAGCAATAGCAGCCTATTATTGAACAGCGGCTTTAACTGGGGCGCGTGGCGTTACCGCAATCAGAGCAGCTTTTTAAAAAGCACCGGGCAGTCTGTATCTTGGGACAATGTCATCAATAAGCTTGAACGTGACATTATTCCATTAAAGGCGCGTCTGGAACTGGGCGATGCCAATACCCGCAGCGATATTTTTGAAAGCATTAATTTCCGCGGCCTGCAATTCAGCAGTGATGAGGCGCAATTGCCAATCGGCTTGCAAAACTATGCGCCTGTGATCCGTGGCACAGCGCGCAGTAATGCGCTGGTCGAAATCCGTCAAAATAATTACTTGGTGTACAGCATGAATGTTGCGCCGGGCAATTTTGAAATCGCCGATTTATCTGGCGTGAACGACAGCGGCGATTTGGAAATCAAAATTATTGAAAGTGACGGCTCCGTCCGTACTTATATGCAGCCGTATGCATCTATACCGAATATGGTGCGCGCTGGGCAGCATAAATATCAGATCACTGCAGGGCAATACCGCAGCGGTTCAGGCGCGGAGCTGCCGTATTTTGGCCAGCTGACCTATACGCTGGGCTTCAACAATTTTCTGACGCCGTATGTAGGCGTGCTGGTTGCAGAGGATTATCACTCCGTTGCAGGTGGCACCGCGTGGTCATTGGGAAATTGGGGCGCCGTTTCTGCCGACCTGAGCTATGCCCGCAATACCTTATTCAGCGGCCGTCAAGAAGACGGCTTAGCTGTGCGTGTGAACTATGCAAAATCCATCAATACACTGGGAACTGATATTCACCTGACCGGGTCTCATTACAGTGAGCAGTATTTCAGCTTTGCAGATGCTGTACAAGAAAAAGCGCAGTGGCAGAATGGCGCGTATAAGTATCAGTACCAAAACTCATCGGCAGTCAATGACCCCGCAAATTCTGCTGATATTCAAACACAGTCCTATTATTCGCCTGTGTTTTTCAATAGAAAAACTCAGTATCAAATTTCACTGAATCAGCGTCTTGGCAAATGGGGGCAGCTGTATGCCAATGTGTCCGATACTCAGTTTTGGCAAAAGGAATACAATCAGCACAATTGGCAGATTGGCTATAATAACAATATTCAGCGTATGTCTTATGGCCTGTATTATCAAAACAGCAGGAGCCTCTTCAGCGGTTCTGAGTATTCTGTTGGGCTGAATTTGAGCCTGCCGATTGATACGCCGAAATCCTTTAAGCAGCATGATGTTATTGTCAATAACAGCGCGCTCTATTCTGAAAGCTCGGGCGCAACCCTGCAAAGCGCGCTGTCTGCAAGCTTTTTGAAGGATAAAAACCTGCAGGCGCAGTTGCTGGCGGGGCATTCTGAAAAAAGCGGCGATCATTTTAATGTGAATGCAGCATATCGGGGAATCAAAGGCAATGCCAATGTCGGATATGCTTATGCAGATCAATACCAGCAGCTGTATGCAGGGGTGAGCGGCGGCCTGCTTGTGCATTCTCAAGGGGCAGTCTTCGGGCAGCAAATGTATAATTCGCCGATTTTGATTGAAGCCAAAGGCGCCAGCGATATCCGTATTGAAAATCAAACCGGTTTAAAATTGGATAAGCATGGCTATGCTATTATCAGCAGCAGCAACCCTTATGCAAAAAACCGTGTAGCGCTGCAGGCGGAGGATTTAGGGCAAAATATCTTTATTGATGAATTGGTGAAGAATGATATTGTTCCTACTAAATACGCGATTGTGAAAGTAAAATTTGATGTCAAGACAGGTTACAGCGTGCTGGTCAATTTGAATTATAAAGACCGTGAATTAGCGGCCGGCACGGAAATCAGCGATGTGAAAGGCCTTAACCGTTATGGCCTGGTGGGACTGAACGGCCAGGCTTACCTGACCAATGTTGAGTCAGGGCAGGTTTTGACCGCGAAATGGGGCAGTGCTGAAAACCAGCAGTGTCATTTTACTTTACCGCAGCTCAGCAGCCGTGATATTGGTTACGATGAACTGGCATTAACATGTGAAGCTGGAGAATCTAAATGAAGAGCAAATGGCTTCAGCTGTTTTTGAATGCATTTTTAATCGCCATCAGTTTAACCGCTGCGCAAAGCGCATCGGCTATGCGCTGCCTGTCCGGCGGCAAGGCGACCAGCAATTTTAATATTGACACAGCAAAAAACACCACCAATACCACAAACGTCGGCACCATTACGGTCACCAGCTTTAATGACGATGCCAATACCCTGCTTTGGGAATCCCAAACTTATTCGTCGACGTTTACCTGTTATGATGATGCAACGACCAACTCCAGTGAAGATGCTTATTTATATGTCGATGACGCTGCGAAACAATTAGCGACAGATTTTGGCAACTCTAATTTAATTATGGGCATCCGTTTTAATGGCCAAGAGTATCCCATTACAAAAACCACCGATAAAATCGCGACCGGCAAGCGCGCGCTCAGCTATCAATCTGATAATTACAGGTCTACGTCAACGGCCGCAAATAATTGCCGGCTGATTGGAAAATATGCGTCGGGACGGCGCTGCAGTGATCCTCAAACCATTACCTTAACCTATTCTTTATATATTAAGGCGCGCGGTTCAGGCAGCAACTTTCCTGCAACGGTGAAAAACTATGATGTTTTCCAGCTGGACGGTACTGGCGGGCGTAACGGCAACGGCAATTTTCAGGAAAAAGTCAGCGGGGTTCAAATCAATTATGTGGAATGTGTCCCTGTGCTGAGCACGCAGAGTGTGGATTTGGGCAAATACTATGCTTATCAGGATTTAAATACCGTTCTAAGAAAAACGCCATTTACCATTAATGTCACCATCAATGGCAAAGACTGCGCAAAATATCCTTTTGTTGGCGTGTTTAGTTCGGCGTATAAAGTGGATGATCAAACGGTCACTGCCATAGAAACAGGCATGAAAGATGTGGTGGGAATCCGCCTGTTTGAATCAGGAAACAGCGCGCCTTTGAGCTTAAATGACACGGTTGATTTTGGCTACAGTACAGGAACGCAGCTGAGTAAAAACTTTGAAGCGGGCGTATTGTTTCTGAAAAAGCCTGTAAATGCTGGAAAATTCACCTCTGTCATTAATTATGAAGTCTATTTTAAATAGCGGCTGAACCGCTGTAGCCTCGGTATTTATCAGGCTGAGGCAGTTTCCTGTGATGTTTACAATCTTGGAAATGAGCAGGAGCTTGAGCCTAAATTCATTCGGCCTGTTTGAGTCTAAGGTTTGGATTGACTGTGCAAAATATAGCGGATTGCATCTATGTATTTAGGATGCATGTGGCTGGCATCCATGCCCAGAAAATATGGCGCAGCCATCCAGAAAAAACTAAAGGCATAGCCATAATCATCTAAGGTTTGATATTGCCACTGTTCCACTAAGCTTAGAGCCTATCCAGTATTAATTTCATTCTTTTTTAGCAATTGAAAAAATAATTTGTTAAATTTCCCCCATGAGAAAACCATATCCCAGCGACATTAGTCGAGAACCTTTTAAAAAAATTGAACCGTTACTATTGAGCGGAAAAAAACAAACACGTCCAAGAGTCGTTGATGTCTATGAAGTATTTTGCGCATTGCTCTATATTCTAAAAAGTGGATGCCAATGGAGTATGCTTCCTCGAGACTTCCCACCTAAAAGCACTGTGCATTATTACTTCTCGATTTGGAATAAAAAGTCTTCAGAAACTGAACCTAGCATACTTGAGCAAGCTTTAAAAAAATTAACAAGAAAAGCTAGCTCATCCAGAAAATTTTTATACCTATTTTTTTAAAAATATCATTAGCTTAAATTTCATCACAATTTAGGCTCTAGGCTTTCTCATGCTCAAAAAAAGCCCTTATGAAATTTTTAGAATAATGAATTTGGAGCTAATAATGTCCAAAAAACAAGCTAAATCAAAGAAGAGTTTTAAGCTATCTCGTTTGAAACAAGTCAACTTAATTGAACGTTCGCTAAGAAAATATTCCAACATAATCGACCAAACAGTAAAACTTACTGTTGTTGGGGGTGGTGAGCAAAAAATTGCAAAAGAGAGACTGAAAAAGTCAATGATTAATCGCGTTATGAAAGACTATTTGAGCCTTACTCAACATACGTATCTTTTATCCATTGAAAGCAAAAGTCATGAGGATTGGTTTAAAAACCAAGCTAACTGTATTTTTTGGCTAGAGTTGTTTAGTTATCTTAAAAATAACAAAATAAAATGTGAATATAGGATTAATTTCTATAATAGACTTCTTGCGTTAGTCAAAAATTAAATAGGTATAAGCTATATTTTTATAAGATTTTAGCTAATTCAAAAATTAGGTAAAAGCATACTTTCGCAAGGTCTATTGAATTTACGCAGCCTCCAACATCTTTTTTAACAAAATAATTTAGCAAAAAATGAATTACGTGTTCAAAAAGTAGTCTGTTATTGTTAGGAAAATAAAAATAGAGTTAAAATATAAAATACTAATTTAATGAATTGATATAAAACAATTAAAAAATAATTATAGTAAATATTAGTGAGCAAAGTCATTTTAGTTGGTACTTTGGGTCGTGACCCTGAAACAAAAACTTTCCCAAATGGTGGTTCTCTCACTCAGTTCTCAATTGCAACGAGTGATTCATGGACTGATAAAAATACAGGTGAGCGTAAAGAGCAAACAGAATGGCACCGTATTGTGTTGCATAACCGTTTAGGTGAAATTGCACAGCAATATTTGCGCAAAGGTTCTAAAGTGTATATTGAAGGTTCATTACGTACTCGTCAGTGGACAGATCAAGGTGGTCAAGAGCGTTACACGACTGAAATTCGTGGTGAACAAATGCAAATGCTTGACAATAACCGCCAACAAGGCGAACAAGGTCAAGGCGGCGATTTTGGTCAGCCTCGTTTTAATAACCAACAAGGTGGTTATAACAATAACCAAAACCAAGGTGGCTACGGTAATAACTCAAACCAAGGCGGTTATGGCAATAACCAACCGGCTCAAGGCAACAGTTATGGCAACAACAACCCAGGTGGTTTTGCGCCAAAACAACAGCCTGCACCGACACCGGCTCCTGCTGCAGCAGATTTAGATGACGACTTACCGTTCTAATAAACCTTAAACACAGCGTTTAAAACGGTAGATCATCATCAAAAAAAGCCCTCAATCTTGAGGGCTTTTTTTCGCAGGTCTCATTTTGAAAGATCAGTTTCATTTTGCAATTGAGTCGACGACTTATGTTTTTGCAGAAACCCACATGGTAATCACGGCTTTAAAAACCGCTTCATTACGTGTGTTGTTCACCACGACATTCACCAAATAATCACTCCCTGCATTCCACGTAAAATTGGCATCGACAGGCGTGGCAATGGCCGTTAAATCTGTATCGGCTTTTTTCAAATATTCCACAGTCATGCCTTTGGGAATCCAACGATGGCTGCTCGGAACGGTCACATCGGTCATGGTTCCGCCAGCCAATTCAGCCATATTACACATGGCAATCGCGTGGACAGTGCCAATATGATTCAGCACGCTGCGCTGTTTTTTTATATGTAGTTCACAGTATTGGGGCTTTAATTCATCAAAAACAGGCGAAATGCTACTGAAATACGGTGCTTTCAAACACAGCAATTTAGAAAAAGTCCATTTCCCTGCGGGTTTGTTTTGGAAGGTCTTCCATAATTTTAATGCTTGGCTCATGCTTAATTATCCTTCATTATTCAGAATATAATTCTAATACAGAATAATATTCTGTTAATGGCGTAAATGACGTCACAGCTATTAAAAAAAGCCAACATTGTTTTAAAATGACCCGACAAAGGGAAGGTATCGATGTCGTCAAATCAAGCATTATTGCAACGAATTTACAACGGTCGCCGAGCGGAACTTAAACGGCAGATCTTAGGAGAAGCCCTCGCGTGTTTTTTAGAGCAAGGGATTGAAACGGCGACCATTGAACATGTACGAGACCGTGCAGAGACCAGTGTTGGCGCGATTTACCATCATTTTAAAAATAAAGATGGTTTAGTAGCAGCATTGTATTTTGCGGCATTGCAAGATCAATTTGCGAAAAGGGCAGACGCCTTGACACAGGCCCAATCGCTGCAGGAAGGCATTCAAGCTATTTTGTGCTCGTATATCGACTGGGTCGAAGCGTATCCTGATTTTGCAGGATTCTTGTATGCGGCAGGGTTTAGTATGCGTAAGGAAACGCTACAAGCCGAGTTAAAACAACATAATCTACAACGCAATAGCGCGCTGCTGGATTGGTTGACCGCACAATCCGATTGGCATTTGATCGAGCATTTACCCAAAGAATTAATGATGTCTTTGGTCTTAGGGGCAACGGAAAATTATTGTCGGGCATGGTTATCACATAAAGTCAAAACGCCACCATCACACTATAAACAACAGTTTATACAGGCTGCTTGGCAGGCCCTCTGTATGGATATAAAGCCTTGCTCTCATTGAAATTGATTGGTTTGCTCGATGGAAAGGCAAAGATTGATTTAAATAGTGAATCTAAAAATCCGATAGTTTTTATAAAAAAGTTCGGTTTTACCTATGGTTTGATATTTCGTATTCTAGCTTCAACAGATAAGCAATCCCTGAAATGAGTTAGAGGAATATCAAATGAGTTTAATTAATACTGAAGTAAAACCATTTAACGCTACCGCTTACCAAGACGGTCAATTTATTGAAGTTTCAGAAAAAGACTTCTACGGTAAATGGTCTGTGGTGTTCTTCTATCCTGCTGACTTTACGTTTGTATGTCCAACAGAATTAGGCGATCTTGCTGATCACTATGCTGAATTCAAAAAAATGGGTGTAGAAATTTATTCAGTATCTACTGATACACACTTCACGCATAAAGCTTGGCACGATTCTTCTGAAGAAATTAAGAAAATCGAATACCCAATGGTTGGCGATCCAACTTGGACACTTGCGAAAAACTTTGATGTTTTAATTGAAGCGGATGGTCTTGCTGACCGTGGTACTTTCGTGATCGACCCTGAAGGTAAAATCCAAATCGTTGAAATCAACGCAGGTGGTATCGGCCGTGATGCTTCTGAATTGATGCGTAAAGTAAAAGCTGCTCAATATGTACATGCACACCCAGGTGAAGTATGTCCTGCAAAATGGAAAGAAGGTGAAGCGACGCTTGCACCATCGATCGACCTAGTGGGTAAAATCTAATTTAGTGATCCAACCGTAGATTTAAAAAAGCCAGAACTCAGTTCTGGCTTTTTTTTGTGGTCTAGAACATTAAACTAAATAGCCATCATGCTCCGGAGCATAGTCACGAATTCCAGCGACTAAATAGTCAATTAATCTTTCCATGACTAGGCGCTGACCTTTTCGCGAAGCATATACCAATTGTACCGTACCGACATTTGAGCACCATTCGGGGAAGAGGTGAATTAAACGACCTGCCTCAATATCTGCTTGTACCGTTAAATACGGTAAGTCTGCGATGCCTAAACCATCGAGTACCGCATAATAAGCACCGGCTAAGTCATTGCTTTTAATCCGAGGTTGTAAGGCAATTTCAATCTGCTCTTGCTGTCCCGTATGATGCAAATGCCATTGATAGCGGTTTTTCTGTGTACCCAAAACGATACTCGGAAATTCTGTCAATTCGAAAATATGCTTTAACTCGCGTCCTTGTAAAAGTTCAGGACTAATCACTAAGCAATGCACGGTTTTAATCACGTCACGTACAATAATGCTCGAGTCTTCATTTTTACTAAAATTGGTACGAATCGCTAAATCAATGTCGTCATGCAAGACATCTACACGGCGGCTAGACAGCTCAAGTTCGACCTGAACTTTGGGATGATCTTTTAAAAATTGATTTAACAAGGGGCGAATTTGATGTTCCATCATGACCGGTGGACAACTAATTTTAACCAAGCCTTCAAGTTCACTTTTTTGCTTCAGGAGCACCTGATGCGCACATTCAACTTGTTCGATTACTTTTATGCATTCTTCATACAATTCTTGGCCTAATGTCGTGACCTTAAAGTGTCGGGTAGAACGCTGAATAAGGGTGACATTATATTTGGCTTCAAGATCTAAAATGCGTCGGCTTAATTTTGATTTTGTAATATTCGATGCTTCACTTGCAGCGCTAAAACCGCCATGTTTCACCACCAAGTAAAAGTAGTAATAATCATCAAATGAATGCATGGATCACCTTATGCAGTGAAAATTATTTCAATTCAAATCATCATACGTCAATTTATACATCAGGTATCAAAAAAGCGGCTCGAAGCCGCTTTTTACTACTGAAGGATTATTTCTTTTCAGTATTTTGCGTATAGCTGTTGATTAGGTTGCGGTAGTCCGGTATATGGTTGCCGAAAAGCGCACCTAAACCTTCAATATCATTACGCCAGTCGCGGTGTAATTCACACGCGGTACCAAACCACGTCATAAGCTGCGCACCCGCTTGCGTCATACGTTGCCAAGCTGAGTCACGGGTTAAATGGTTGAATGTACCTGAAGCATCGGTCACCACAAAGACGTCAAAGTCTTCTTCTAAAGCAGACAAGGTTGGAAATGCAACACAAACCTCAGTCACTACACCGGCAATAATCAATTGCTTTTTGCCTGTTGCTTTGACGGCTTTCACAAAGTCTTCATTGTCCCAAGCATTAATTTGACCTGGGCGTGCAATATAAGGTGCGTCAGGGAACATCTCTTTTAGTTCTGGAACCAATGGACCGTTTGGACCTTGTTCAAAACTGGTGGTGAGAATCGTTGGAAGATTAAAATATTTTGCGGCTGCAGCCAGTGCGAGCACATTATTTTTAAATTTATCTGGATCAATGTCGCGAACCAATGAAAGTAGACCTGTTTGATGGTCAACTAAAAGTACCGCGGCATTATCTTTGTCTAAACGAACGTAAGGTTTGCCCATTTTATTGTCCTCTTTCCTGTTTGCAAGTACGCAGGATCAGATGAAATCTGCGTGTTAACTAGATTTAGAATAGTTGTAAAAATGAGACAATGAAATGGGTTTAAATGAGAAGCTCAATCATAAAATTGGGATAATTCATCGTTATATATGACTTAAAGCTTAGAATTTCTGAATTAATGCTTGGTTTTGAGTGAGGTGCAGATTGTATGTCTGAGTATTGTTCTAAATTTGAGATATAGAATGCTATCTGGATGATGGCCATCAAGTATTTCAAAGCTTAAAATAAGCGCTATGTTCATCCTATCGTATGAATATAGGAGCTAAGAAATGAAAAAAGTAATTGGTGTTTATCGTAATCAGCAAATGCACTGGGTGGGCGATGGTTTTCCAGTCAAAAGCTTATTTTCCTATGATCGTCTAGGTCAGGCGATTAGCCCATTTTTGCTTTTGGATTATGCGGCACCTTATCAGTTCGATCCCACCACTGCACGGCATGGTGTAGGTTCACATCCACATCGTGGTTTTGAAACGGTGACTATCGCCTACAGCGGTGAAGTGACTCATAAGGACTCAAGTGGTGGTGGCGGCACAATTCAAACAGGCGATGTGCAATGGATGACCGCAGGGTCGGGTCTGGTGCATGAAGAATTTCATTCGCCTGAATTTGCTCAAGCAGGTGGTCTTTTTGAAATGGTTCAATTGTGGGTGAATTTACCGGCAAAAGACAAAATGACCCAGCCTCGTTATCAAGCGATCACACGCCAAGATATTCCTCGCATAGACATGGATGAAGGTGCAGGGCATATTCGGGTGATTGCTGGTGAAATGGGTGGTCACCTTGGGCCTGCACAAACCTTTAGTCCAGTGAATGTCTGGGATGGTGAATTGAAAGCTCAATATGAAACCACCTTACATGTACCTGAAGGGCATAACACCATTTTGGTGGTCTTGAAGGGTGAGGTTGTGGTGAATGAAAGCCATAAAGTTCAAGACAGTTCGATGGTCATGTTTGCCAAAGATGATATCGCCATTCAGCTACAAGCGTTGCAGGACACACAATTTCTGTTACTTAGCGGTGAGCCACTAAATGAGCCGATTCAAGGTTATGGCCCATTTGTGATGAATAGCAAAGCTGAAATCATTCAAGCCTTTGATGATTTCAATAACGGAAAATTTGGTGAAATTGCGCTAGCGCATGAGGCTTAAGTGAAATTCATGCCGTTGAAATAGCCGAAAAAAAAGCCTCTGAACAGTCAGAGGCTTTTTTATTGAGCGCTGTAGTATTTATAGTCGTCATGATTTAAATATCATTTTACTTTTTATAAATTGTGATGAATTTATCACTTTCTTATGTGGCGCATCTTAGCGAGACTTGGCTTTAAAGTAAACCGAAAGTTATAAAAATGGTTAATTTAATTGTTTGGTTTTATAGAGTAATTAAAATTTTAAAGAAAAATATGTTTAAAAAACAAAGCTTAAATTGTGTGCTTTTTGACTGTAAATATTTGTAAATTTAACTTAAAAACGGTTGTACTGAAATCCATACAAAAAGTGCGAATCTGGTATTTTTTAATAGCTATTTTTAACTTCTGATCAGTCATACTTTTAAACTGTGTTTTATAGATGGAAAAGAAAATTGGAAATTGCAGTCATCGGTAGTGGCATGGCTGGGCTGGCTACCGCAAGAATTCTTAAAGACGCAGGGCATAACATTACAATTTTCGAAGCTCTGCCTGGTCGTGGTATGGATAGCCACAGCACTGAGTTTGAAGGCGGCTTGATCGATGCCCCTTTGCGTGTGATGAATCCACACCTCTGGAAAAATACCTTAAGTTTGGCGACCCATTTAGGGATTAAAACTTTCCCAGTCCGTACCTATATGGCATGCAGTTGGCTATTTGAAGATCGTACAGAAACGTGGTTGACCACCAGTCGTAGCCGTATTGGTAATTTCCCAATTATTAATAACCGTAAAGGCTTACAACAATATGGCTGGCGTTTAGTCAAAGGGATGTTGCAACTCAAAGCAGCGATCACTCGATTTTTTAAATCAAAAAATCAGGACATCACGCTTGCCGAGTTCATTAATAAAAATGAAATTGAAGAAGTATTTTGGCATGGTGCGGTCATGCCTGTGTTGTATACCATTTGCACCTGTAACCCGAAAACGATTGGGGAATGGCCTGCGAAACCGTTGTTGATTTTCTTGCGTCAATTGACCAATGGCGATGCCTTGCTGCGTATCCAAGGTGGTACACCTGCGTTGGTTGATAAACTGATTGAAGGTTTAAATATTCAAAGTGGTACGGTAATTACCAAAGTGCACGAGCAAGACGATAAAGTCTTGGTGGAAACTGAGGCCGGAGCACATCATCTATTCGATCGTGTGGTAGTCGCGACACCAACCACCAAAACGGAAGAATTTTTAGATTCAACCCAGTTTGCTGACGATATTGAGCTCTTAAAGAAATTTAAATTTGAGCAAGGTCAATTGGTGATTCACACCGATCAAACAGTGATGCCGCCGAAGCGTAAAGATTGGTCTGTACTAAGTTATATGATGGATCGTAAATTTACCCGTCAGCAATTTACCGTATGGCTCAACTCCATTGAGCCGAGCTTGGTGGGTAAAACCCCTGTGTTCCAAACCTGGCAGCCAGTGACACCGATTGATCCTAAAAAAGTGATCTCTTCGGTCAGTTTGACACGTGCAGTGGTGGATTCACATACCGTGGCGCTGAATAAAGAGTTACAGCAACGACATTTATCCCCTGAACGTAAAGTCTTCTTCTGTGGTTCATGGTCTTGTGACGGTCTGCCGATTTTAGAGTCTGCGGTAACGTCTGCTATGCATATTGCAGAAATTTTTGGTGCACCATTGCCGTTTGTGGGTTTAAAACCTAAAGTGGAGGTAGCCCCTCAACTCGGTTACTAACATGAAATGGCTTCAAGCAATTCGTCAGCACATCCCTAGCCATAAATATGCGATTAACAGTCGACTACTCGGAGATGATGCGGAACTTGCTTGGAGCAATTTGGGCTATTGGGATGATGCAAAATCATCCTATCCTGCGGCCTGTCAAAAACTCGCTTTATATCTTGCCGAATCCATTCAATTAAAATCTACAGATCGTGTTTTAGACCTCGGTTGTGGGCAGGGTGCGAGCTTGGTTTTTTGGATGGAACATTTTCAAATTCAAAACTTATCCGCAGTCGAATTGCAAACCGCATGTGTGGAAAAAATCCAAAAAAATTTAAATTCAAAGATTAAAATCCAGCAAGATTCATTTTTGAATTTAAAAAATATTTATCCACAAAACGCTATGGATGCCGTACTGTGTATTGATGCTGCGTATCATAGTGAGTTGAATTCATTGCTTTTATCAGTCGTTGATGTTTTGAATTCAAAAGGACGTTTTGCTTTTCACTATTTGATGTTGGCCGATGCGTTTTTGAATTTAAATTCATTGCAGCGACTGAAATATCAAAGTCTGTTGAAAGCAGCAGATGTGAATTTGAAAAATTTAAATTCAAAGCAAAATTTACAACACCAAGTGCAACAGGCAGGTTTCGAAAATATCCAGATCGAAGATATCAGCGAATTCGTATTTCAGGGTTTTGCCGATTATATTCAAGAACAACAACGTCAGACGAGCCTGAGTCATGTGGATCAATTCAAAATCAAGATGACGGCAAAATTGTGCGAAAAGTTGTATCGAGACGGGCTGATTCGTTATGTGCAGATTAGCGCGAGGAAGCCATAAAAGAGTGGCTCTAAAAACATCAAAGCCTCACTAAAAAGTGAGGCTAAGAAATGGTGCCGGCACACGGATTCGAACTGTGGACCTACTGATTACAAGTCAGTTGCTCTACCAACTGAGCTATGCCGGCGTTGTGGAATGCATTCTACAGATTTTTTGAAGTGGTGCAAGTTAAAAAAACAGCAAATCGAATGTAATTTATACGTTTGATTTATTCAGCATTCAACCGATGTTTGGCTCTAAAAACCAGAAAAATAAAATTAGGCAATGTTTCGCCCACAAGATGTGGGCGAAAAAATAGGATGGATGAACGTTGAGTGCTATTTCATTCTTAAAATTTGGTCTAGATCCTGTGCGCATTCCTCAAGTGTATATGCCATCTCCAGTTGCATTTGGGGGCGGAGTTCATTGGCGAGCTTTCGCCATTCGTCAATCAGACGCTGTGCTTTTTGAATTTTATGTTTATTGATGTCTTTGGCAAGGGTTGGGGTATAGCCACCACGTTTGGCATTCTTGATCTGCTTAACATAATTCTGGCTGTTATTCATGTTCTCTCCCGAATAGCAGTGATATATGAAAGGTGTTTTTTAAGTTTTTCGTTGATCAAGTTAAAAGTACCGCAATCGCGTTTCAGTTCTATGATGTTTAAATTAATGAATAATTTTTTGAATAGCACCTATATTGAGAGGATGATTTATTTTTAGCATAGGCTTAAGTAATTGTCTTTAGAATATAAAATTTGTATTTGTAAATAAACGTGTCTTTCTTACTGCCAATAAAAAATCCATAAGTCGTGCATTAGGAAAAAACGTGTGATTTAAATCCATCAATCAGGACTCAAATACTGTGAAGTTATTGAGCTAAACAAATAGAAGATCAATTAGGGGAATATTTAATATTGAGAACAATAAAATTAAAAAAGGCCTAAATTTTATCAATTTAGACCTTCATTCTGCTTGGTATAGCAGTTTATTCTGGCGGTGAAAGAGGGATTCGAACCCTCGAAACGCTATAAACGTTTACACACTTTCCAGGCGTGCTCCTTCAGCCACTCGGACACTTCACCTTTTGCGCGGTGGATAATAGCGAAAAAAATATATTCTGCCAAGAGAAACAATTGAATTAGACAAAAACATCTTGAGCGGTGCTATGATTCGCAAAAATCCTGTCTAAATTGAAGACAATTATATGCAAAGTACTGCACAAAAAGCCGCATTGCCTGCCATCACCTTGGCAGCTTTGGGCGTAGTATTCGGAGACATTGGGACGAGCCCATTATATGCGCTGCGCCAATGTTTCCTCACAGCACACTTGGCGATTAGCGAAGCGTCTGTGCTGGGTATTCTGTCCCTGATTTTCTGGTGCATCATGCTGACGATTAGTTTTAAATACGTCAGCATCATCATGCGTGCAGATAACAATGGCGAGGGCGGTATTATGTCGCTGTTGGCCTTGAATCTACGAACCACACGAATTGCCGAAAACAAAAAAATTTACCTGATTGCCCTTGGCTTTATTGGGGCATCTTTGTTCTTTGGTGATGGGATCATTACCCCCGCAATCTCTGTGTTATCTGCGATTGAAGGCTTAAGTATTGCGACGCCGATGTTTAACCAATGGCTGCAACCCTTATCGATCGGTATTTTGGCGGGGCTATTTTTAGTGCAACGCCATGGCACAGGCACGATGGGTAAATTCTTTGGTCCCTTGACGCTTATGTGGTTTTTATCCATTGGTGGTTTTGGACTATGGAGTATTTCGCAAACACCATTTGTGTTGACCATGATCAGTCCGCATTGGGCTTTCAATTTTGTGGTACAGCAGCCCTATGTTGCATTCTTGACCATGGGTGCGGTCATCTTGACGATGACAGGTGGTGAGGCAATCTATGCCGATATGGGGCATTTTGGCCGACTCCCAATCCGCTTGGCATGGTTTATTGTGGTCATGCCGTGCTTGCTGTTGAACTATGCAGGCCAAGGTGCCTTGCTACTGCGTAATCCAGAAGCTCTAGCCAATCCATTTTATATGCTGATTCCTGAATGGGCACTGTACCCAATGATTGCATTGGCGACAGCAGCCGCGGTGATTGCCTCTCAAGCGGTGATCACAGGGGTATTCTCTATGGTCAATCAGGCGATTCAATTGCGCTATTTGCCGCGTTTGACAGTGAAACATACCTCCGAAGTTGAACGTGGTCAGATTTATTTGCCATTTATTAACTGGGCATTGTTTATCTCGGTGCTGATCTTGATCTTGCTGTTTGAAAACAGTGCGAATTTGGCCAGTGCGTACGGCGTAGCTGTGACCATGACCATGCTCTGCGGTACGATTTTGATCTCAGTTTTAGCTTATGGTTTATGGCGTTGGCCGGTTTGGAAAGTGGCGATTTTTGCAGTGCCATTTTTATTGATTGATTTGATCTTTGTTGCATCGACATCATTAAAAATCGCAGCGGGCGGTTGGGTTCCAATCCTGATTGGTGCGGTATTGTTTACGATTTTAATGACGTGGAAAGATGGACGGGCATTGGTGCTCAATCGGCTCGGTAAAGATGCTTTGCCTATTGACCTGTTTATTCGCAGTGTCAGCATGGGTAGTGAAACCAAGTTTGTTCCAGGTGATGCCGTATTCTTGACAGGAACGCCTGAGATCGTGCCTCATGCCATGTTGCATAATATTAAGCACAACAAAGTTCTGCATGAACGCAATATTATGGTTACGGTCAACACCCGAGATGTGCCATTTGTACCCGAAAATGAGCGGGTGATCACGGAAAAACTAGATGATCGATTCTATCGAATCACAATGTTTTATGGGTTTAAAGATCAGCCGAATATTCCTGCCGCTTTGGAGCATGCGTATCGTGAATTGGGCTTTGAATTTGATCTAATGCAAATCAGTTTCTTTATTTCCAGAGACCGTATTATTCATACCTTGGGTGAAGGCATGGCACCTTGGCGAGAAAAGCTGTTTATCTCTATGCAGCGAAATACCAGTCCAGTCAGCGACTTTTATCAAATTCCAACTAACCGTGTGGTGGAGTTGGGAAGTCAGATTGAAATTTAAGTCCTAGATTGAACTTTTAGGCATAGATTTAATAGTTAAACACGAAAAAGCCAGATCAATTCTGGCTTTTTTTTATCTGTGATAATTGAACTTTTTTAGTCCAAAGACATAGAGATCATTCTGTTGCTTTTTCTTGGGAGGAGTATGCGAGCAAAGCAACAGAATGAAGATGTTGCGTTATTTCATCCTTGAAAATACGCTGATTAGTTGATTGTCGCGTCTACATCTGCAGAGGCTTCAGGCGCAGCTTGGATGGCTTCGTCAGCAACAGGTGCTTCTGGGTTGGCTTGAATTGATGCGTCTGCAGGATTTGCACTTTGAGTTTCAGGTGCTGCCATAAAAGCATCCTGCTGTGCTTGAGGTGCTTCAGGCAATGCCGCTGATGCACTATCGGCATTGACTGGCGCTTCTGCAGAAGAGGCAATGACGGGTGCAGCATTGGCATCCGTTGCTACGGCTTCAGGTGCTTGCTGTGCTGTTTCCACAGGTGCTTCAGTTACCGTGGCTTCGGGTGGATTGGCCACTGCCGTTTGTTCAGTTGGCACAGACTGCTCTGTAGGTACAGCTGCTACACTTTGCTGTTCATTTGCGAGTGCATTTTCCGCTTCAGTCGCCGCTTGTTCAGCATTTGCAGGGACTGCAGGGGCATTCGGATCGATTTGGTTTGCCTGAGCCTGTTCAGGGTTTAAGGGCTGTTCTGTTGCAGCGGCATTGACTTGTCCGGCAGGTGCTTCAAGCAATTGAACTTGACCACTTGATACCAAGTCCTGAATAGAACCGGGTTGACCATTCACAGTGGTCACAATTTTGACTTTAGACAAGCTTTCTAAAGTGTCACCGGGTTGAATCGGCGGCTCTGCAAATGCTGCTGCGCTCATTAAACCTGAAATTAAACCTAAACCTAAAATTTTAGAATGCATAGTCACTCCGTATATTTTTATCGCAATTTTTCGTATTTTTACCTTGTCATAATTCTTGAGGCGAATTCAATGAAACATACGCAACTGCTTCATGACTTCCTATAAAGACCTGCACAACTGCGACATAAAGTTACATCAACTGCTGCTTTGTTAAACAATATTTGTGTGATTGTTAAGCAAATTAAAAAAGAAAAGTGTACTAAAATTTTCACCCTTGCTAAGCTGCGGAAAAATAGTCCTTTTTAGAAGTCATTGTTGTAAGTCATGGTCAAAAAGAAACGCAATTCAGCAAATCCGCTTTCACAGTTATTTGGGCAAAATGGCATAAAAGTGCTGTTAGGTCTGGTGGCAACAGGGAGCTTTGCAATTGCTTTCGGGCAAGAAAAAATTCAACAACTTGTTTCCATGAGTAGCAGTTCAAATAGCGCCTGTTTGGACCAGTTTTACCGTGAAGTACCGCCTTATTTGGTTCGTGAAAGCCTACACAAAAATAGTTTCCCCCTGTGTTTTAATGGCTTTAATGTCATGTATTCAGGAATATCCAAGACACCGCTTTGGGTTGCAGAAGCCTTAACCCCCGCACGGCTGAGTCAAAAAATTCCGCGTGAAGATAACTTTCATGAAGAGACTCGCGTGCCGTCTGAATATCGGGCATTGCTGTCAGACTATAAATCTTCAGGCTATGACCGTGGACACATGGCGCCCAATGCCGATATGCCCAATAAAGCTGCACAGTTAGACAGTTTTTCTTTGGCCAATATGGTGCCGCAAGCCCCAAAAAATAATCAGCAAGTGTGGCGCGAGTTAGAAGAAGCCACACGGGCGATAGTGACCAAACAAAAGCAAGATGTCTATGTGGTGACGGGGCCGGTTTACAGTGCGAAAAAATTAAAAACCATTGGGCAAGGGGTCATTGTGCCGACCGCCACTTATAAGGCGATCTATTTGCCGAAAAAAGGCGTTGCAGGCGTGTACTATGCAGACAATACCTTGCGTGATACCGCACCGACAGTCAAAGTGATGAGTATTTGTGCGCTAGAAGAACTGACTGGAATTAATTTTTTTCCAGAATTAACCGAAGACCAAAAGCGCAATACCTACCGTTTGCCACTCAAAGCCACCCAAGTCAAAGCAAATCAAGACATTGCTTATTTGCATTGGGATGCTGAAAGCCAGTGTGCTGCAGATGTCGCAGAAGACAAGATTTTAAGTTTGCAAAAAGACTTTAAATCGAGTGGTGGTTCTGTGGGTGAGACAACTACGGCAAGCAGTGGAAATGACAACAATCAAGATGCCTTGGTCAAACAATTGATTGAAGAAATTCTGCAATATCTGCTACAGATTTTGAAATAATCGAGCAGATAATAGCGCTGAACTGTGAGTGATGAAGAAGATCATTGCTTGCAGTTGAAATCTTTTTCACGTATTTCTATTGCTGCATCACTACAACAAAAAAGAAGGATATCTATCATGTTCAAAGCATTTGAAAATGACACAGCGTCGCATGCAATTCATGACTTAACACTAGAAAATGGCCAAGATCGAATTAATATTTATGGCAACCTACAGGTGACGAAAGACCAAGCTGGATTAGCTGCAGCGAAAGCTTTACAGGCATTTTTCAATGATGTGGTGACCACACTTGAGGCAGAAACCAACTTAGCTGAAAAAATAGTGCAGGGCGGTGAAGACAACGAAGTGGAAAATCCATTTCTTTAATGCTGTGTCATCGACCGTCGAAGGAAGCAATGCTCAATTCGGGATGAATGAAAAAAAAGCTCACAGATTGTGAGCTTTTTTTATGGTGTCTTCTTCTATTTATGCGTCTTTTGCCATCAGTTTATAGATGACAGCACCAATCACCGCGCCAATGATAGGGGCTACCCAAAATAGCCAAACTTGTGAAAGCGCAGCAGTTTCAGCAAAGAATGCCACACCCATACTACGCGCTGGGTTGACCGAAGTATTGGTGACGGGAATGCTGATGAGATGGATCAATGTAAGCGCAAGACCGATTGCAATTGGGGCAAATCCGGCAGGTGCACGTTTATCTGTTGCTCCCATGATCACAATCAGAAAGTCAGCCGTCAGCACAATTTCAATAACTAACGCTGAGAGCATAGAGTATTTGCCCGGAGATAACTCACCATAGCCATTGGTGGCAAAACCGCCGACACCGGTAAATCCGGCCTGACCTTGTACAATGATGAATAGAATAAATGCGGCGAGGGTTGCACCCAGCAATTGAGAAATAATATAGGGTGCTAGTTCTTTCGCTTCAAAACGACCACCGGCCCACAAGCCGATACTCACGGCAGGGTTAAAATGTCCCCCTGAGATATGACCCAGCGCATAAGCAGCCGTTAATACGGTTAAACCGAAGGCCAGTGCCACGCCAGCGAAGCCAATGCCAAGTTCAGGAAAGGCCGCAGCCAAGACCGCACTACCACAACCACCAAAGACCAGCCAAAATGTACCGATCAGTTCTGCTAAATATTTATTCATTTATCGAATATGCATAGATTTAATGGATTTTGCTGAAAATCACAATATATAAAATGATAGCTGTGTCACATTTTTAACTTACTGCTTCAATTTGCGATAAGCGCCATTGCTGTGGGGTCAAGTTTCGCCATTGTTTAAAAGCGCGTTGAAACGCACTCTGTTCTGAATAACCCAGCAGTAGAGCAATTTCCTGCAAACTTAAATGCGGGTCTCTTAAAAATTCTTCTGCCATCATGCAGCGGACCTCCTGCATACGTTGCTGATAGGTGCTGCCTTGTTGTTGTAAATGGCGTTGTAATTGTCGGACGGACAGATTCAGTTGCGTAGCGACATGTTCAATTTGGAACTGATTTTTTTGCAAACCCATTAAGATGGCTTGTTGTAAGCGTTGGTCGATTTGCGTGGTATTCGGCAGCTTTTCCAATAAAGACTGTGCCTGCTGCATTAACAGTTTTTGTAAGGTCTGATCGCCTTGGGAAAAGGGGCGAGACAGTTCTTGAATGGGAACAATAACCTTTGACTTTTCTTGGGAAAATCGAACTTTACAGCGAAAATATTGTTCATATTGTGCGACATTTTTCGGTGCAGGATTATGAAAATGCACTTCGTGTAAATTGATATCTTCAAAACGCATGAATAATTTTAGAAACTGCAGCATTAAGGCAATCGCAATTTCATCGGTCAATTGATTGGCCATATTCATGGGTAAATCATTCCAACCGATCGAGAAAAAATCATTTTGAATATCAATCAGCAATGGGCTGCCATCGAAGATTAAGCGATGAAAATCATGGTAGCGGAGCAGCGCTTCGCCCAAGTTTTCACAGGACAGAGCAATATACGCAATAATGCCAATATGTTTGGGTTGCACATGTTCTGCAATTTCTAAACCCAGCGCCGGCTTTTGGATCTTTTGATCTAAATCCATCAATAAATCACGCCAAATGGCATAATCAAAACGCTCTAAGTTTTGAACTTTATTCAATTTTTCAGGAATAGCAATGCCTTGGGCTTGGTGATAAGCATAGAGCAAATGGCCCAGTCCTCCATAGACCGATCCTGTATAGTCCTTGAGTTGTTGCATATTTTTTTAATTCTAAATTTTGTCGTGTTTTGTCAATAATATTAAAAAAAACGGTCAATATCTAGCCCTTTTCATTACCTATAGTGGAGCTAAGAAAAGGAGATATTGGTCATGTTAAAAGGTTTTATTGCAGGGTTGGTCGTCGCCAATGCCTTTGAATGGTTCGCACATAAATATGTTTTGCATGGGACGCATCGGTCAGGCAAGCCACGTTTTAGTCCAGTACCGAAAAGCATGAAATCACATTGGGAACATCATCGTGAAGTTCGAAAAACAGATTTTCATGATCATGGTTATGTTGAAGGTGTACAGAACTGGCGCACGAAAAATGAAATATTGTCACTGGTGGCAGTTTCAGCCGTATTTGTCCCGCTTTTTTATCCCATTTCCAAAGGAATGAGTTTGTCTGTGCTGTACTGTGCAGGGAATTATTATTATATCCATCGTCGCGCACATCTTGAGCCAGAGTGGGCGATGAAAAAGATTCCATGGCACTATGACCACCATATGAACTCAAATCAGGATGCCAATTGGTGTGTGACCAAGCCGTGGTTTGATTATATTTTAGGGACTCGGGTGATTTCCTCGGCGAAATTACAGGAACAAAACCCATTGGGTGTGCTACTGCCGACAGCGATTGCCAAGCCGTTGTCGCACTGGGTCAATCGGGTATTTCCTGCAAAGTGGGTGGCTGAGCGCGAAAAGCCAGTTGCACTTCTTGAATCGGTCTAATATGAATGCACTGTGCGTTTTGACAACAAGCTTTGCTACCCAATTGAGCTGTCGCAATTTGTCAATAAATTATGAATCTACTGTCAATCAAATACGGTGTAAATGCCCTATATTTAAATCATCAAAAGGCTTGTACACGACGAGTTGATTGATGAAGTTGCTATGTATATTTTTTCATTTGTTTTAAGTATCAGACCAAGTGCTGTAGTTTTTCTTGGTTTATAGGAGCCGACAAGGCTCCTTTTTTTATGTCTATAGTGGATGAATTAAATCGACGATTCGCTGCTACAACTCCATGGCGTTGCATCAAAAACACCAAAGCAAAAAAAGAGCGAATCATCGCTCTTTTTCAATCCTCATTGAAAACGAATCAATTAAAGACGCATTTCAATGCCTTGTTCTGCAAGATATTTTTTCGCTTCAGGAATGGTGTGCTGACCAAAGTGGAAAATAGAGGCTGCAAGCACCGCATCTGCGCCACCTTTTAAAATGCCATCGGCCAAATGTTGGAGATTACCGACACCACCAGAAGCAATGGTTGGAATGGTCACACGGTCATTGATGTTACGCATCAGTTCAAGGTCATAACCGGCTTTGGTTCCGTCAGCATCCATCGAGGTGATGAGTAATTCACCTGCACCGAAGTCCGCCATTTTTACTGCCCATTCGATGGCATCGATACCGGTTTCTTTACGACCACCGTGGGTGAAAATTTCCCATTTATTGTCGCCAGTTTTTTTTGCATCAATCGCAACCACAATACACTGTGCGCCAAAACGCTGAGAGGCTTCTTGTACAAATTCAGGGTTATAAATAGCCGCAGAGTTAATCGAAACTTTGTCCGCACCCGCATTTAATAACAGGCGGATATCTTCTACTTTACGCACGCCACCACCGACTGTTAATGGCACAAATACAGACTCAGCCATACGCTCTACCGTACGGTAAGTGGTATCACGACCATTTGAGGTTGCGGTAATGTCTAAGAAGGTAATTTCGTCCGCACCTTGTTCGTTATAACGGCGTGCAACTTCAACTGGATCGCCTGCATCACGAATATCAAGAAATTGAACACCTTTCACTACACGACCGTTGTCCACGTCGAGGCAAGGAATAATACGTTTAGCAAGCATAATTTTTTCCAAAAATAACAGCCGATTATGAAACTTCGCGACTTAGATGCTACACCTTAGTAGTCGGAGCGGTTATTCTATCAAAAATATGTAAGTTTTTTCGCAGGTTTTCTATGTCGGTTTATACCACTTTGACTTTAAAGGAAGTTCAGGATTTTGCAGCACCTTATGGACTGGAGGTGATTGACCTGATTCCGATTCAAGGCGGTATTCAAAATACCAACTATTTTATTGTTTGCGAAAATGGCACGCAGTATGTATTAACTGTTTTTGAAGAGATGGACGAGCAAGGTGCAGGGGAACTGGTCCCTGTACTTGAACATTTGGGGCAGGCTGGTCTAGCTGTGCCTGTACCGCTGAATCATTCGGGTAAAGCGATTCATAGCTTAAAGGATAAACCTGCACAGATTGCGCCACGCATGCAAGGTCAACATCCGATGCCTGCGAGCTTAGCGCAAGCAGAAGTGATTGCTGTTGCCCAAGCGAAAATGCATGTGGCTCTACAAGACTTCCCTTTGGAACGTGCAGAATATCGTGATCATGCTTATTGGTTACAAGTTTCACGCGATATTCGTCCAACATTAAATGAAGCAGATACCACGTTGCTCAACAATCTGTTGGGCTTATATGACATCTTAACGGCGATGTATCCAGACCGTCCTGCCGGTTTTATTCATTCTGATCTGTTCCGTGACAATACTCTATTTGAAGGCGATCAACTCAACGGTATTTTAGACTTTTATGAGTTAAATAAAGACGAACTCTTGTTTGATATTGCTATTACTTTAAATGACTTCTGTACTGAATATCCGGATGTGCATTTGAATGAAGACAAAGCCATTGCCTTTTTAAATGCATATGAAAGCGTGCGCCCATTAACCGCAGATGAAAAATCATGTCTAGAGTTATATTTGGCAATGGCGGCGGGTCGTTTCTGGATGATGCGTTTACAGGTGGCACAGAAAAATGCTGCAGAAGGCCGTACAGGGGATGATATTTTGCAGAAAAACCCTGCTGAAATGCGTAATATGCTGATTGAACGATTAAAATTCGTCACAGCATAAATTTTAAAAACAACGAGAGGGAAAAGCATGCGTGATCAAGGACGCTTAGTAGAATGGTTTGATGATAAGGGCTACGGCTTCATTCAACCGAACGATAGCACCAAAGATCGCGTATTTTTGCACATTAAAGACTTTTCCCGTCCCGGCCCACGACCAATCGTGGGCTGCGCGTTGGATTATGCTGTGATCTTAGACGAACGCGGACGCTTTCGTGCACAGCAAGTGCATTATTTAAAAGCCTCACAAACCAAAGCTACACAACGCCCCAATAAAAAAAATGTGGTGCAGATGCCGCGTCAGGCAGAGCCGATGCAAATCTTGTGCATCATTTATATCCTCGCCTTGGCGGGTTTGTCTGTGGCGGGTTTACTCAGTGGCATGGTGCTGCTTTTTGTAAGTATTATCAATGTCCTGACCTATTGGTTCTACGCTCAAGATAAAGAAGCTGCGCAAATGGGGAACCGACGCGTGCCAGAAAATACACTGCATCTTTTGTCTTTTTTAGGTGGGTGGCCGGCGGCATGGCTGGCTCAGCAACGTTTGCGGCATAAAACACAAAAACAACCATTTCGAAAAATATATTTCTGTACTATAGCCTTTAACATATTACTGATTTTATGGCTGATTTCACCATTTAATATCCTGCATATCTAGGGTGGAATGATCCGCAAAATCATCATGACGGAGAGCGAAATGAATTATTCCATTGATAAAGATCCAAACCGCCTGCTCACGATTATTTTGTATATTCTTTATATTGTGGCGATTTTTTCTGCCGGCTTGCTTGCGGTCCTCGCGTTGATTATCAATTACGTCAAATACAGTGATGTGCGCGGCACGATTTTTGAAAGCCATTTTACTTGGCAGATTCGCACGTTTTGGTGGTATCTCATTTGGAACATCATTGCTTTCGTGCCTTTTATTTTTCTGTTCTTTACCGGCAATAATGCCAATGCTTTTGCAGGTGTAGCACTGGGAGCGAGTACCTTCTGCGTCACGGTAATCGGACTGTCTTGGTTATGGATTGTGTACCGCGCGATTAAAGGTTTAATCCGTGTCAATGACAACAGACCGATGTATGAGTAATACGAGTTCAGAACTTTTTGGAATAAAAATCTTAGCATCAAAAAAGCGACCGTATGAGTCGCTTTTTTGATATAATAGAGGATGCAGAAATTAGCGTTTTTTTAACCATTTCGGCCGCCATTCACTCACAATCACACCAAGCACTACACACAGTCCGCCAATGAGAGCGAGCGGTGTTAAGCGTTCACCCGCAAGTCGCCCAATGATTGCGGCCCAAACCGGTTCACCTGCATAGATGATTGCCGCCTGTGCAGGATCAACCATACGCTGCGCCCAGTTCATCACCAGTTGAATCACGGCGCTGGCCAGACCCAATCCGCACAGTACAGCGATTAATGGCCATTCAAATTTGGGCAATGTGGTTTCACCTACCAGTGGAGCAAAGCAAAAACAGAACAGTGAGGCAAATGCCAGTTGTAGAACCGTCACTCTGCGTAGATTGACGTGGGGTGCAAAATAACTGATCAAGATAATTTCAAAGGCAATGGCAATCGACCCGAGCAGCGTAATGATTTGTCCAAAGTTGAGCTGAATGGCGCCAAAACCATTACCAGTTAAAAAGACCAAACCAACAAAAGCCAAACACACACCTAGCCATGTCATCACATGCGGTTTATGCCTAAAACACAGCCACATAAAAATCGGAACCAGTGGCACATACAATGCAGTTAAAAAAGCCGATTCACTGCTGCTGATGCTTTGCAGGCCGATTGTTTGCGTCGCATAGCCGATCGCAATCACCGCGCCGATACTTGCGCCCGCAATGACATCATATTGAGAAAAGTGTCTAAGATATTTGAGTGATAAAAGACTCACAGCCAATGTGGCTGCGGCAAAACGTAGACCGACAAACAGAACGGGACTGCTAAAATTTAAACCGTATTGCACGGTGATAAAACTGGCGCCCCAAATCATGGTAATCAGGATGAGTGCGAGCTGCGGAAACTTGGCTTTCCAAGCAGATTGTACGGTTGGCATGTGTATTTGATTGTTCGAAGAGGGGAAATAAAAATGAGAAATAAAAAAAGAGGCCCGAAGACCTCTTTTCTGCTCGGGCAAATTATAAGCTTTGTTGATCAAGCAGTAATTGAGCTTCACGAAGGTTCAATGTCCCTTCATAAATTGCACGACCAGTAATCGCACCTAAAATGCCCGGTTGGCCTTTTAAGTTACGTACGTCGTCAAGGTTAGTCACGCCACCCGATGCAATAACAGGTAAGCCTGAATACGTTGCAAGGTTAACTGTTTGTTCAACGTTCACACCTTGCATCATGCCATCACGTGCGATGTCGGTGTAGACAATGCTTGATACGCCAGCATCTGCAAAGCGTTTTGCCAAATCAGTCGCTTTCACGTCAGTGACATTTGCCCAACCATCTGTTGCTACCATGCCGTTCATGGCATCGATACCGACAATGATATGGCCTGCAAATTTTTTGCACGCTTCTTCAACAAATTCAGGCTCTTTTACCGCTTTTGTACCAATGATGACAAACGAGACGCCTGCATCAAGGTAGTGTTCAATGGTTTCAAGAGAGCGGATACCACCACCAATTTGAATTGGCAATTCAGGCTGTGCTTTAGCAATCGCTTCAACCACAGGCTTATGAATCGGTGTACCAGCGAAAGCACCGTTTAAATCTACCAAATGTAAGCGACGCGCGCCTTCATTTACCCAATGCTGTGCAGTTGCCACTGGATCGTCAGAAAATACGGTATCGTCTTCCATACGACCTTGTTTTAAACGGACACATTTGCCATCTTTCAGGTCAATTGCAGGGATGATCAGCATGCTTTCGCTCCTTGCTCAATCAAATTAAGAATGAATTTGTGCCTAATCTTATCAAATAAACGGCTATTCACTAAATGCTAATATCAGAATTGATGAATTAAAAAAGCCTGACATGTGTCAGGCCAGTGTAAATAGAGGATTGGATTTTATTCTTGGTCTATAAAAATGCGCTGTGTATTAGGGTCTGTTGACATTTGTTGATTAAAAAAATAGCGAGATAGTAAAATTAAATCGCCAAACCCAATTTTACACTCGCTATGCCTCGAACAATGCTAAATGATCAACACTGGTCCAAGTTACTTGC
>NZ_VOZI01000006.1:0-183903 GCF_013419835.1 Acinetobacter sp. YH12052 | reverse complement strand
AGCAAGTAACTTGGACCAGTGTTGATCATTTAGCATTGTTCGAGGCATAGCGAGTGTAAAATTGGGTTTGGCGATTTAATTTTACTATCTCGCTATTTTTTTAATCAACAAATGTCAACAGACCCTAAATATTCGTTTTACATCTATTTTTAATATAAATAACGCTATAAAAATGGCTAAGTTTACTATTTTTATGATTATACAACTTTGGTCTAATATGCCTTTTAAAAGGTGCCTCATAATAATGAAATACATCACAATATTATAAATAAATTATTTTTGGTTATCATTTTTAAAAGTTTGAAAAATAATAAATATATGATAAATATGAATTATTTGTTTTTTTGAATATTTTTGCATTTGTTTTTAGATAGAATTATATATAGATCAATATTGGTATTAAAATTAAGGCGATTATGAAAAATATAACTATTTTAATGATGGCTTTGGTTTTTATCTTAATCTCAGCTTGTACAAGTACCACGAATTTAGGGACAGCAGGCGCAGAGCGAAAACAGTTTTTTATCGTTCCTCAAAAGTTATTAACTAAACAGGCGGATAGAACCTATCAACAATTTATTCATCAAGCGAAAGACAAGCAACTTTTGATCATCGATCCGAAATTGGATCAAATTTTAAATAAACTTAAGCAAAATGCGGAGTTTTACCGCCATGGTTCGAGTCAATGGGATTGGCAAGTCAGTGGGAATCTCAATAAAGATTTAAATGCACATGGTTTCCCTAGTGGGAAAATTGTCATTAACACGGGTTTGTATTGGAGTTTAAAGCTGACTGAAGATGAATTGGCATTTGTGATGGCGCATGAAATGGCACATGCATTACGTGATCATCATCGTGAGAAGATTTCCTTGTTGTTTGCAAGTCAGGTGGCGATGATTTCTTCAACTGCGGGTATCGGCGCGCTTGCTACTGCGGCCAGTAGTGTGACAGGGCAAGCTGTTTTTCTGCCTAAAGTTTCAAAATTTGAACTGGAAGCTGATGTCCTTGCACTTGATCTGATGTCGAAAGCGGGCTTTGATCCAAATGCAGCATTGAGTTTTTGGCAAAAATATCAGCAGGAAACGACACGCCGTCAAATGCTTGATGTAAAACCATTGATGACTCAAGACAGTATAGATAAGCGTAAGATTTATATTGAAAAATATTTACCTGAAATGCACATTCAATTTCAACAGGCACAGGCTGTAATGTTGAATAAAAATGCGATAACTCATGGCACATTCTAGGTTGATTTAAACTAAAGCAAAGTTACAAATGATTTATTTAAATCTTGTTTTATAGTCGTGCTACAGCACTATTACATCTGAAGTCTATATAAAACAATTCAATGATTCTGTAGCTGTTGTATAAATTATAATCAAGCATGATGAATGGAATTCATGGTAAAATGATCGGCTTTCATCTTCTTTGATCTTTTTTCAGATCATTCCATCTGCCAGCCGAGAATTGCTAGCCATGTCTACTGCTTATACTATGCAGACTGCGCCAAAAGCGTTGTTTGATTACGACAAATATTGGGCGTCTTGTTTTGACCCTGCGCCATTTTTGCCGATGTCACGCGAAGAAATGGATCAACTCGGTTGGGACAGCTGCGACTTTATTTTGGTTTGCGGTGATGCGTATATCGATCATCCGTCATTCTGTTCAGGCATCATCGGTCGAACCCTTGAAGCGCAGGGTTTCCGTGTCGGGATTATTGCTCAGCCAGACTGGACCAATGTAGAAGCGTTCCGTGTATTGGGTAAACCGAATATTGCTTGGGGCATAACAGCCGGCAATATGGATTCGATGATCAACCGCTATACGGCAGACCGTAAAATCCGTTCGGATGATGCCTATTCTCCGGATAATCAACCGAATAAACGTCCAGACCGTGCAGCAACGGTATATTGCCAGCGTGTGCGTGAAGCATATCCAGATGTGCCTGTATTATTGGGCGGTATTGAAGCCTCGTTGCGCCGTATTGCGCATTATGATTATTGGTCAGATAAAGTCCGCCGTTCAGTATTGATGGACTCGAAAGCCGACCTGTTGATGTATGGTAATGGTGAACGTTCAATCACGGAAATCATGCATCGATTGGCCCGCGGTGAAAAAATCCAAGAAATTACGGATGTCCGCGGTACTGCATTTATTGTGAATAAAAATAACCGAGCTTCAAAAGCGAAGTTTGTTGAAATCGCATCGAATGATGTCGATGCGATTGGCCGTGTCGATCCGATCATTAACCCGTATGTGATGACCGAAGACCTTGAAGGCTGTGAAATCGAAAAAGGCAAAGACAGCGTTACGCAATATCAAGGCTTCCAAAAAGAAGCGGTAGCAAATCCGATTGTTCGTGAAGGCGATAACTTAGACGCCGATACGCAAATCGTGCAGCTGCAGCCTGCATCAAAAGCCATTAAGCATAAATTGCCGCCGCGTGAATTGGCGGTGATTCGTTTGCCTGCCTATGAAGATGTGGCGAATGATCCTGTGCTGTATGCACACGCCAACCGTATTTTGCATTTGGAAACCAATCCGGGCAATGCGCGCGCGATGGTGCAAAAGCATGGTGAGCGTGATGTTTGGCTGAATGCGCCGCCGATTCCTTTGACTACAGAAGAAATGGATTATGTGTTTGACTTGCCATATGCACGTCTGCCACATCCTGCGTATGGTGAAGCGCGTTTTCCTGCCTTTGACATGATTAAGTTCTCTGTGAACATTATGCGTGGTTGTTTTGGCGGCTGTACCTTCTGCTCAATTACAGAGCATGAAGGGCGTATCATTCAAAACCGTTCTGAAGAATCGATTTTACGTGAAGTTGAAAAAATTCGTGATACTGCACCAGGCTTTACTGGGATCATTTCTGACTTAGGCGGCCCAACGGCCAATATGTACCGTTTGGCATGTAAAGATCCTGAGATTGAAAAGAACTGCCGTAAGCCGTCGTGTGTATTCCCAGGTGTATGTCAAAACTTGCACACCGATCATGCGCCTTTAACCCAGTTATACCGTAAAGCGCGTTCATTGCCGGGGATTAAAAAGATTCTAATTGGTTCTGGTTTACGCTATGACCTTGCGGTGTTAAACCCAGAATATGTCAAAGAATTGGTGACACATCACGTCGGCGGTTACTTGAAGATTGCGCCTGAACATACCGAAAAAGGTCCATTATCGAAGATGATGAAACCGGGGATCGGGACCTATGACCGTTTCAAACAAATGTTTGATCGTTTTAGTAAGGAAGCAGGGAAAGAACAGTATCTCATTCCTTACTTTATTGCAGCGCATCCGGGTACGACGGGCTATGACATGATGAACTTGGCGATTTGGCTGAAGAAGAATGGTTTCCGTGCCGATCAGGTGCAAACCTTCTATCCATCACCAATGGCGACTGCAACGACCATGTACTACACAGGTAAAAACCCGTTGGCTAAAGTGGCGCGTTATACCGAAAATGTCGATATCGTGAAAGGTGAAAAACGCCGTCGTTTGCATAAAGCCTTCTTGCGTTACCATGATCCAAACAACTGGCCATTGCTACGTGAAGCGCTCAAAGAAATGGGGCGTCAGGATCTGATCGGGAACTCAAAACAGCATTTGATTCCGACGTATCAGCCTGCGGGTAGTGCTGAGGGTCAATACCAGTCTGCGCGTAAAAAGAACTCAAGTATTGCGGGTGATTCACAAAAACGTACAGGTGAACAAGGTAATCGGACGAAGGCTGCTCAATCGCGTCCTTCAAATACCAAGAAGCGTCCTGAGCGTGGTCAAATTTTGACGCAGCATACTGGTCTGCCGCCGCGTGAAACGGGTGAAGCGAAAAAACCTTTTGGCGGTTCGAAACCCAAAGGAAAATCGAAGCCTAAATCACGCGCTTAAAATGATGAAATAAAAAAAGACACTTCGGTGTCTTTTTTTATGGCTGATATGCTCGGCAGCATCAGACAGTTTGCATTTTTATATGTTGTTACAAGCTCAATGCTGTCTGTGCGTCGGTTATCTCAATGAAATACGAGCAAAATTTGACAGCTTATCGGAATTGTCAGACAGTGAGAGGAAATGCACTTGCTGTCGTTTTAGCGAATGATCTAAAGTATCAATATATAGCAATGGATGCTATTACTCTGAACGAAGTGGCATGTGATGTTTGACGCTTTAAGTTTGCAACTTTTTGTCAGTTTAAATACGTATTGTGTGAAAGTTAGAGTTATTTTTTTTAATAGGAAATTAAAAAAATAATACTGGTTGTATACTTCGTATTCATAAGAAGTATGTCAAAAACCAAAAATATAAGAAATATAAAGGATTATGAGATGACTATATACATAGTAATAGGGAGTATTTTACTCTTCTGTGTGCTCATAATGGCTTGGAAAAGTTTAGAAGGTGATTCTAAGCAACAAGATAGCGCATTGAAACAACGTGCTATTTTCAACATTAATGAGCAATTAACCTACACGCGTTTAAAAGAAATTTTGCCTAAGCATACAATCCTTGCGCATGTGTCTTTTGATGCACTGTTGACCACGAAATATTATCGGACGCGGAACAAGTATCGAAATATGGTGGCGGACTTTGTCGTCCTCGATGAACAGCACCAAATCTTAGCGATCGTCGCTTTAGATGATCCAATGGTGCTCAAACGGATGCAGCAGTCGCAATATCAAGATGCTTTGCTCGCTTTGGCAGGCTATCGGGTCATTCGTTATGATGATGTGCCTGAGTACGTTCAATTACGCGAAGATTTCTTAAATGAGCAGCGTGTACAAGCGCCATTTGTACCGGTTAATGATTTGAAAAAATATCATTTATATTCAGATTTGGAACGTAAAAAGATCAAAATTATTGGATCTTAGGGATTCAAAGAGCAAAGCCTTTTGCAAAAAAAAGCGTGTCTTTAGACATGCTTTTTTTTAATGGTTATTTAGGCTTAATGATTATTCAGGCTTAACGGCTACGACGGTTAATTCTACCAGTACACGCGGGTCGTATAATTTGGCTTCAACACAAGTTCTGGGTAATGCTTCAATGTCTGACACCCACGCATCCCATACTTCATTAAATGCTGCATAATCCTGTTCAATATCTTTCAGATAAATGGTCACTGACATAATCTGGCTTTTATCTGTACCGGCATCTGCAAGAAATTGATCAATGATCTCAAATGTTTGCTGTGTTTGTCCTTTGATGTCTAAATCAAGGTCTGTTGCCAATTGACCTGCTAAATGGACCAATTGACCTGAAATAGCGATTTCGGAAAAGCGTTTTGAAACATGCAGGCGTTGGATGGTCATGCGGAATATCCTGAAAGCAAAAAGGTCACTTAATCTTGAGTTTTAGGCATTGTAGCTGCAACCAAGGCCGTCAATAAACAGCCAACAGCAAGGTAGATTGCTACATAATGCCATGAACCATCACCCCAAATCACCAAAGCTGCTGCAATCATTGGGGTAAAGCCACCACCGATAATACTGGCCACTTGATAGCCGACACCTGCGCCACTGTAGCGATAGGTGGTACCAAACAGGGAGGTGAAAATCGGCTGGTGTACACTCACCACCATATCATGGGCAATATTGGCAAGGAAAATTGCACCGACAATAATCAGCCAAGTATTTTGAGCATCAAGGGCCATGAAGAATGGAAAGGCAGAAAGCGCACCAATCAATCCACCCAGAACACACATTTTACGATGATCAAATCGATCTGCTAGCCACGCAAAGAGGGGAATGCTGAAGCAGCTAATGGCACCAACCATTAAGGTGATATTGAGGAAGAACTGTTTGTCCATGCCCAATTGAGCGGTGGAATAATTCAGTGCAAAGTTCGTCACCAAATACATGGTGAGTAACTCGGTCAGGCGCAGCGCAATAATGTAGAAAAAGGCTTTTGGGTGTTGGCTAATCGCTTGCAGAATCGGTAATTTTTGTAGCGTTTGTTGAGCTTTGACCACATGGTCGACAAATTCTTGTGATTCGTCTTGATCACGTCGAATCCACATCGCGATAGCCAGCAAGATAATACTGGCAATAAAGGGAATTCGCCATGCCCAATCAGCAAAAGCATCTTCACCCAAAGTGGCAATAATTAACGACACAGCGCCTGTTGCCAGAACGAGTCCGACGCCATAGCCAATTTGTACACCACTACTGTAAAAGGCTTTTTTGCCTTTCGGGGCATTTTCTACAGCCATCAGGGCAGCGCCGCCCCATTCACCACCGACAGCAAAACCCTGTATTGCCCGAAGTGTTACGAGTAGGATCGGGGCCCACCAACCGATGGCCGCAAAATTGGGCAGTAAACCAATGCCGACCGTCGAAATGCCCATCAGGATGACGGTGAGCACCAACATTTTTTTCCGACCCAGTTTGTCACCAAAGTGTCCAAATACAATGCCGCCTAAGGGGCGGAACAGGAAGCCGACGCCAAAGGTCGCCAAGGCTGCCAAGGTTCCCATATTGTTGCCAATACTGGGGAAAAACTGATCTTTGAAAATGAGTGCGGCAACAATGCCATAAAGTAAAAAATCGTACCAATCGACTACGGCACCAATGAAGCTACTTAATGCGGCTTTACGCGCACGTTGTTCTTGATTTTGTGAAATATTTTGAGGATTTGGAGCAGATTTTGCAGAAGGCATACAGCGGGGTATTCCATGATTGACAACAGAGTTGCCCTGTAATATTCGGATTTGATCGTCACGCCAATCACAGGACAGCATGCTGAAAGTAAAGGTGATTTTCAGCATCTCAGCGCATACACGGATAATGTAGTGCGCTGATAGAGTACTCTAATTTTAGGCTTTGTGAATAGCAAATTGCTTTAATTTTGTTCTTCTGCCTAAATCTTAAGCAAATACGATCTTCTTGAAGTTTTTAGAGCAGCGAAAGTTGTGTTTCTTGGTTTTGCGCACTTAATTGATAGACCCCTACGCCAATCAGACGAAATCGATCGTCCTCAGAAATATGCATTTCATGCAGTAATTGCTGCAATACCTGCGCAAGGTCTTCACGATGATTCAGTGACGTTTTAAAACTTTTACTGTGCTGTAGCATTTGGAAATTCTTCAGTTTTAATTTGGCCGATACACCGCGCGCGCTTAACTGCTTTTTTTCTAAACTAGACCAAACTTGGTCAATCAGTTTGGGCCAATAGGGCTGACATTGGCTCAGGGTGAGATCATCATCAAAAGTGGTTTCTTTGGAAATCTGCTGACGCTCGCGGCTAGATTGGACTGGTCGTTCATCAATCCCTTGTGCATACAGATAGAGTTGTCGGCCATATTTACCGAAATGATGAATCAGAACGGCTTCATCAATTTGTTGTAAATCACCCAATGTATTGAGTTGCATGGCTTTTAATTTTTCTTGAGTCACTTTTCCCACACCGGGAATTTTTTTCAGTGCCAAGTCATGGATGAAATGCAGAACTTGAGACGGTTTGATAATACAAATGCCATTGGGTTTGTTCCAATCAGAAGCGACTTTAGCCAAAAATTTATTGGGCGCGACACCTGCAGAGGCAGTTAAACCAGTGCTTTGTAAAATCTCTGCCTGAATTCGCATAGCGACTTCAGTGGCACTCGGAATGTGTTGTAAATTTTCTGTGACATCCAAATAAGCTTCGTCTAAAGATAGTGGTTCAATCAGCGAGGTATAGCGTTGAAAAATGGCATGAATTTGCGCCGAAACGGCACGATATTTTTCAAAATTAGGTTCGATCACCACGACTTGTGGGCAGAGTTTACGGGCCTGTGCCATCGACATCGCAGAACGTAAACCAAATTCACGTGCAGGATAGGACGCGGCACAGATGACCGCACGAGGGTGATGTGAAGACACAACAACAGGAAGCTGTTTGAGTTCGGGGCGTTCCCGCAGCTCTACTGATGCAAAGAATGCATCCATGTCGATATGTATGATTTTCCTCATGCCTAGATAAATCAGTGCCTAAAAATTGAATTTCAGTATCGCACAGTCAATCCAGCGCTTTCCTCAATTTTTTAACTCGAACGACACAGGTTGACTGAGTAAAACAACCTTGGTGTTTTGAGCTGCTGCCGACTGTATCAATAGATTTAGGCTTTGAGGAGTGTCATCGGCAAAGCGAGGTAAAAATTCGAGCTCTGGATTCAGTGGTTTGAAAAAATTATCCCAGTGAATTGGAATCACGGTGCTGGGTTGAAGAGTCGCTAAGGTTTCTTTGAAATATTGCTGTTGAAATGCTGCCGTTTGCTTGGAAAGCTGAGCGATGCCTAAAAATAAAGTATTGACTTTTAGTTTTTGCAACTGTTTGGGCACAGCACCTGTACTGGCTTTGACTAAACTGTAATGCGGTCCATGTTGGATGAGATAGTCATAAGATCCACCTTCTTTAAACTGATTAAAATGTGCAGGGAGTTGCAATGGCTGCGAAATTTCTTCCCCCAAATCATCATTAACGGCCGTTGGCGGAGTATGTTGCGAGGGGATCGCAGTAATGGTGAATTTACCGATTTGCATCGGTTGCCAAGCTTGAACTTCGTGCAATTGTGATTCAGCGATTGGCATCGCCCGTGCAATATTTAAGGTGCTTTTAGAGCCGACAATCATGGCCTTGGGGAGCTGGTGGGCCAACATTGGAATATCAAGCGCATGATCATAATGTGAATGAGTTACGAAAATAGCACGTGTGCGTTTTAAGTCGTATTGGTCGATATAGCTGTGTAATAAAGGTCGATCACTTTGAATCTGAGTGAATATGGTCCGACTGAGCGATGGTCGACTAAAGAAGCCATCGATGAGGATTTGCTCTTGACCATCGTCAAACAGTAAGGTCGAAACGCCAAAGAACTTTACGTGATAGGGCGCCGCTGAGTGAGTATCTGTAGTGATTTGTGTGGGATGTTGATAATGCCATGTTTTAAACGCTGCCAAGGTCCCTGAAGGTTGGATCAAATAAGCCAATATCCCGATGGAGAGGATCATAAAGACTGAAAATATAATAAGAAAAGTTTTTAAAATACGCATCCTGCGACTCAGTTTTCATGGATTATTTTGTTCGATGTTGTCCTGAGTCGGTGAATAAATCAACGGGGTTTGATCGGGGAAACGCCATTTTTGTCTAAAAAATCAGTCCATGCCTTGGCATCACCTGAAAATACATTTAAATCGACAGTGGTCGAGATACCTTGAATTTGTCCTTGATTGGTATGTTGCCAAATCAGCCATTTCGGATTGTTTTTTAGATCGGGTGGGCCTTTATACTCACGGACCCACAGCGGCGTCTGTTTAAACTCGCCAGCTAAGACAATATTATAAAAAGACTTCGAGGTATAAAAAATCGGTTGTTTGCCATAATGGTGGTGCAAGCGATCATGCATATAAGTGATTTCTTTGAGTAACTGCTCTTTGCTGTAGGTGTTAATGCAGTTGGTGTCATATTCCAAATCAATCACTGGGGGAAGGGCATCGGCTTTTTTCGGCACGGAAGCAATAAAATTTTCTGCCTGAATTTTGCCATCACGGCACAGACGGTAAAAATGATAGGCCCCAACTAAAAAGCCGTTTTCCCGTGCTTGTAACCAGTTATCTTGAAATTTCCGATCTTTAAAATCACCACCCTCTGTGGCTTTAAGATAAACGAATTGGTATTTTTTAGGTGAAATTTTTGACCATTGAATATCTTTTTGATGATGGGAAACATCAAAGCCTTTTACGGGATATTCTTCTGCAGACGCAGGGCGATGCGGCATCACGGCTAAATAACCTAATCCAGCCACCGCCATGACGCCGCTGATAGCGCTGAGTGCAATAATCGGGCTGTATTTTTTGAGTGAACTTTTAGAGGTACGTGATTTGGCTTTTTTAGGCATGAAAATGTATCCAAGTATCCATTTTATCATAACCCTTTAAGGGCTGATCTGTCATAGATTTGCCCGATGACACAGGTTTAGACATCCACATGTTTAGGAATCTGCCAAAAAATCGCTGCGGTAATCAGGTTAATGCAGCCGAGTAAAATCAAGGTGCTATGGAATGCCGTTTCGATTTGTGCAGGACCATAATAGGCCGTAAATACGTTGACTAAAGTCCCTGCCAAAGCCACACCAATACTCATGGATACCATCATAATCATCGACAAGAAACTGTTACCACTGCTGGCATCTTGTTGAGGTAAATCTTTGAGGGTTAAGGTATTCATCGAAACGAATTGCAGCGAATTTAAAATACCAAAAATAAAAAAGTGTAAGGCACGTAACCAAGTTGGGGTTTCAGCCGTAGAGAGTGCAAAACTGCAAATACAGGCGCCGACCAAGAAAGTATTTACCAATAACACTTTACGATAGCCAAAACGTTGAATAATTTGACGAATAATCGGTTTTGATGCCAATGAACCGAGTACCGTCGGTATCATTAATAAACCTGTGATAAAGGGCTCAAAGCCAAAAGCCACTTGTAGCATTAAGGGAATCAAAAAAGGCATGGCATTGCCGCCAAGGCGGGCAAAGAAGTTGCCGATAACACCGATGGCATAGATCCGATTTTGAAATAATTTACTGCGAAACAGTGCATTGGCGTGGGTATGTGCATGAACGGCATAGATCAAACTAGCGATGATCCCCGCAGCGACCAAAAGCAGGCTCCACCATAGCGGAAGATGCGGGCTGGCAAAGTTTTCAATGCCTAACGATAAACCCACCATGGCGACGACCAATAAGAAAAAACCCATAAAGTCGAAGCGTTGTACGCTCGGTTCGGTCACATTGGGCATGGCTTTAAAGGTAATAAGAACCCCTAACAGCCCCATTGGAATGTTTATTAAAAAGATCCAATGCCATGTTGCGACTTCCACCATCCAACCGCCAAGGGTAGGGCCAATTAAGGGGCCCATCAAACCGGCAAGGCTCATCAGACTCATAGCCGATAAAAACTGTGTCCGAGGAATCACTTTGAGCATTGCCAAACGCCCAACAGGTAGCAGTAATGCGCCACCTATGCCTTGAATTACCCGATAAACCAGCAGCTCATTCAGGCTATTGGCCATGCCGCAGCCTAGCGATGCTAACGTAAAAATAATAATGGCTGTGAAATACGTATTTCGTACACCAAAGCGATCGGCCAACCAACCACTTAAGGGAATACACGCCGCAACGGACAAGACATAGGCCACGACCACACTATGCATTTGTAGCGGGTCTTCGCCCAAACTTCTTGCCATCGCTGGGATTGCTGTATTGACGATGGTCGTATCCAGGCCTTGCATAAAAAAGCCAATAGAGACCAAAAGCACTAGAAGTCTAAATTCGGGTTGTAAAGCCTGATGCGTTGGCGTGCTATTCATAAGTCAATAAAGCTGAGATTTTTAAACAGTTTAAATGAATATTGCCATTTGGATGTAGTAAAAGCTTTGCATAATTGAGCCAAAAAATTGCAAGAAAAATGCAATGAAAGTTTAATCTCTATGCAAACTAATGTTTATAACTTGGTCATATTTAAATAAAAGACGAATGAAAACATGAAACTACAAGTTTCGGCACTGATGTGATTAAACAAGGCGATGTGGGACCTGAAGATCTGATTTTTATTGCCGCCAAAGATTCGCCCAATGCTCAACCTTTGTTGGTGGTTGGAAATGAAGTGAGCGGTAGCACGGCGGTTTATCAGATTAAATTGAAATAATTAAAGTTTAAAGCATTTGTTTTATTTGAGGTTTTTATTTTAGTGTCGAGAAAAGCATGGCACGAAATTGTATGAACGCCAGATAAACTGTCATAATGCGTTCAAGTCCTTCATTTATTGGAGGGCTTTTTCTTTATGGCAAAGGTGTTTTGTTTTCATGACAATCGAAATTCTGATGGTCATAGGCTTCTGTCTCGCGGCCTATTCTATTGTCGGTAATGATGTGCCACAGACATTGGGAACCTTTATTTCATCCAATGCGCATCGCCCTTGGTGGCTGTTGTGGATCTATGTCAGCAGTATTCTAGCCATTGTATTGGTTTATGGTTGGTACAGTTCTGGCGTGGGGGATGCATCTTATGGTCGTTTAGAAACGATTCCATTTCCCGCAGAAGGGGTCACGTGGCTCTATATTGTGCCACCGATCTTACTGATCATTTTGACTCGCTACGGAATCCCGGTCAGCACCACATTCTTAGTGTTAACGATTTTCTCTCCGAGTAGTCTTGGCTCGATGTTAACCAAGTCCATGATGGGTTATGCGGTAGCTTTTGTTGTCGCAATTATTGTTTATCGTTTTGTAATTAAAGGCATCTCGGTTTATTTCAGTAAAACACGTGATGAAACCCCCTCGAATATTTGGGTGGGACTACAGTGGGTTTCGACGGCATTTTTATGGAGTCAGTGGCTGATTCAGGATTTGGCCAATATTTTTGTCTACGTCCCTCGTCAGGTGCCGCTGGAGTTCCTGATTTTTGCAATTGTGGTGTTTATCGTACTGCTTGGGATCATTTTGTACCAACGTGGTGGGGCGATTCAGGGCATTATCGACACCAAAACAGGTGTGGCTGATATCCGCTCGGCAACCATTATCGACTTTATGTATGCCTTGATTTTATTGGTGTTCAAAGAGTGGAGTAATATTCCAATGAGTACCACTTGGGTGTTCTTGGGCTTACTCGCAGGACGTGAATTTGCCATGTCCATGCATTTACATGAAGTGAATAAATATCGAACTTCACGAAATGTCAGCAAAGATGCGATGAAATTGATGCTTGGTTTGTTGATGAGTATTTTCTTAGCGACAACCTTGCCATGGTTCTATCGTGTGGTGTCAGGTTAAGTCGACACGATCTTGATTTGAAGTAACATCGAGCAATAAAAAAAGGGGAATACTTTATTCCCCTTTTTGACATCTAAAATACAGTTAGACCACGAAATTTTTCGGGCAATCTAAATTTTTCAGTGCGCTAAAGATCTGCTTCGAAGAATTACATACGATCAGTTTGGCACGATGCTGCGGCGGCAAGAAACCTTCAGCGACCGCATGGTCTAATTGTGCAATTAGTGCATCATAGAAGCCATTGACGTTATAAAGCATCATCGGTTTTTGGTGTTGATTCAACTGTCCCCAAGTGGCGATTTCTAGAATTTCTTCGAATGTACCGAGACCACCGGGCAGGGCAACAAAGGCACTTGCACGTTCTGCCATCATGGCTTTACGCTCATGCATACTGCGCACGACGTGTAATTCAGTCAAATGATTATGTGCAATTTCATAATCCAACATAAACTCAGGAATCACACCAACGGCTTCGCCGCCATGTTCGACCACAGCGTCAGCGACTTGACCCATCAGGCCAATACTGGCGCCACCATAGACCAGACCAAAACCATGTTCAGCCAAGCCTTGCGCTAATGCGATGGCTTTTTCTTGATAAATTGGATTGTTACCAGAGCGGGAGCCGCAATACAGTGCGATTAAAGGTTGTGTTGTAGCAGGAGAAGGATTACCACGTTTTTCTGTCATTTTTAATCCGCTATTCATTACGTTTTAATTTTACCTTAGCATGTTATTTTTTATGACACTACATTGGCAGCTAAATATGACAATTTAATGTCATCATTGGGTTTAAATTCTTCCATACTGAGATTGTACTTTGGTAAAAAAGGGTGAATTTTTACCTTAACTTGCTATACTTAAAACTTCATTTTAAGCTAAAGAACCGTCATGGGTAGTGGTTGTTGTCACTCAGCACACATCAAAATATTAGAAAGAACGCCATTAAAAGCGTTTGCGCATGTCCAATGCATATCATCTTCAATTCAGCATGATCCACGTGTGAATAACATTCAGGAGATACAATTATGATCTTTGAATGGATGTCCGACCCATCTGCATGGGTGGGTTTATTGACACTGGTGGTGCTTGAGATTGTTTTAGGTATCGATAACCTGGTATTTATTGCGATTCTTGCGGAAAAATTACCGCCAGAACAGCGTAATACTGCACGGATTGTCGGCTTATTGCTTGCACTGTGTATGCGATTGATCTTACTGGCCTCGATTGCATGGGTGGTGACTCTAACCAACCCACTGTTCCATATTTTCGACCATCCATTTTCCGGTCGAGATCTAATTTTACTGTTTGGTGGGGTGTTCTTGCTATTTAAAGGCACCATGGAACTGCGTGAACGTCTTGAAAACAAGCCTATGCTAAAGGAAGAAAATCCTGTGCATGCGACGTTTTGGATGGTGATTGTGCAGATTGTGGTGCTCGATGCTGTGTTCTCGCTCGACAGCGTGATTACCGCTGTCGGGATGGTGAAACACCTGTCAGTCATGATGATTGCGGTCATTATTGCTGTCGGCATCATGCTGTGGGCATCTAAACCACTGATGAACTTCGTGAACCGTCACCCAACGGTGGTGATTCTGTGCCTGTGCTTCTTAATGATGATCGGTTTCTCGCTCTTAGTCGAAGGCTTTGGTTTCCATATTCCAAAAGGTTACTTATACGCGGCCATTGGTTTCTCTGTCATGATTGAGTTCTTGAACCAAACCATGCGTCATAATCAGGAAAAAATGGTGACAACCACAGACTTACGTTATCGCACAGCCTCAGCGGTGATGCGTATGCTCGGTGGGAAAAATGTTGCAGACAATCAAAATGAAAATGAAGATGTGCTTGCAACACGTGCTTTTGCTGATGAAGTCTTTGATGAAGACAACGGGGTTTACCACAGTGTCATGGTACAAGGGGTACTGGGTTTATCTGAGCGTCCAGTAAAGTCCGTGATGACACCTCGTCCTGAACTGGAATGGATTGATTTAGATGAAGAACCTGAGGCGATTCGTGCTCAATTACTCAGTACCACGCATTCACGTTTAATTGTGGCACATGGTGAGCTTGACAATATTGCGGGTGCGGTACTGACTCATAAAGTCATGAATGACTATATTGAAACGGGCGTACTCGATTTCGAAAAACATCTCCGTGAGCCAGTGGTGGTGCATGAAAATGCTCAAGTTTTGATGGTGATGGAACAATTGCGTCAAGCGCCGTTACAAATGGCTTTGGTGTTGAACGAATACGGTTCAATTGAAGGGATTGCAACACCGATTGATGTCTTAGAAGCGATTGCTGGTGAGTTCCCTGATGAAGATGAACCAGAGACGGCAGCAGAAAGTCTCGATGATGGTTCATTGTTACTCGATGGCTCAACCGACATTCGTCATGTGTCTTTATTGTTGGGTCGTGACTTGGTGGATGATGCTGAACAGTATTCGACATTGTCCGGATATATCTTATTTCATTTGGGCCGTTTACCAGCCAATGGTGAAAAATTCAAAGCGGATGAACACATCTTTGAAGTGGTCACAATGGATGGTCATAAGATCGAAAAAGTGCATGTCATTCCCATGCCAACTGAAGATTAAGTTGCGTATCGGGGGTAATCTATATAGATCACTGATGTTACGCACGTAAAAGTAATTACGCATTTTTAAAATGATTTTTAAGTCTATTCGACGGAGTCTTACATCTAGGGTTTAAATAAAGGGATTAGCCTTCGGCTGGAGGTACTTTTGTTTCGGCAAAAGTACCCAAAACCATTGTCATCCGCAAAACTCGTTCACTACCGTCAAATTATTCAAAGCATTGCAAAAACATTTTTGATTAGAAGTGGTCCTGTCTCAAACACTTGCGGATGACCTTACCGTGTATCATTCTTTTATTTGAATCGATACGGATCTACTGATGAAAATTGTGTGGAAAGATCCGTTAAAATAGCCTGCATTGTCAGGCTATTTTTTTATGGAAACAAACATGTCACAAGTCCAATGTCCATGTGGCAAAGGTGAGTATGCCAACTGTTGTCAGCCCTTACATGCGGGGCGTGAAAATGCACAGAGCGCAGAGCAGTTGATGCGTTCACGTTATAGTGCTTTTGCACAGCATGAGATTGATTATATTGTACAAACAACTGCGCTTGGACAGCAGCAAGCCTTAGATGTCAGTGCCATTGCAGCGTGGAGTCAGGTCAATCAATGGTTAAAACTTGAGGTGGTACAGGCTCAAGAAAAGCTCGATAAAAATCATGCTCAAGTTGAATTTAAAGCCCATTATCACGATGGGCAGCAAGCGCAGGTACATCATGAAATTTCACACTTTGTGAAGTTCGAGCAGCGCTGGTATTTCCTTGATCCGACCACAGAGATGAAAATCACCATGAAGCAACCCTGTATTTGTGGTTCTGGACGAAAATTTAAACAATGTTGTGCGCAATTTTTATAACATTTGAGCAGATTTAGCTTAGAATAGCGCGCATCTCAACCCTCAGTGGAAGAAGGGCGATGTTACTTACCGTTATTTATATTATCGCAATCACGGCAGAAGCAATGACAGGTGCATTGTCTGCGGGTCGGCGGAGTATGGACTGGTTTGGGGTAACATTGATTGCCTGTGTCACGGCACTGGGGGGCGGTTCGGTTCGTGATGTGCTACTTGGGCACTATCCACTGACGTGGGTTAAGCATCCTGAATATCTCATGCTGACCTGCTTTGCTGCATTTGTCACCATCCTGATTGCAAAGTGGATGCGTCATCTGCGTAATATCTTCTTGGTTCTCGATGCCTTGGGTCTCATTGGTTTTACCATTATTGGCTGTCAAATCGCTTTAGAAATGGGACATGGTTTTGTCGTTTCTGCGGTAGCAGGGGTACTAACGGGCGTCTCTGGCGGTATTTTACGAGACATTCTATGTAACGATGTCCCGCTGGTGTTCCGTCGTGAACTTTATGCCAGTATTTCTTTTGTGTCCGTGATTTGTTATTGGCTCTGTATTGAGATTGGCTTATCGCTAGAATTGACCGTCATTGCGACGCTCATTTTCGGTTTCACCTTACGTCTGATCGCCATTTACTTTGGCTTAGAAATGCCTAAATTTATTTATAAAGATGATGATGATCAGTCAGTATCTTCAAAAGATTTGTCGTAGCCGCGTTGCTATAACATCACATTAAAATGCTAAAAAGACGGATCAATGGTCGGTCTTTTGCATGGATCTATACTAAAAAACGCAAAATCATACATCCTGTTGGGAAAGCAGTGTTCATCCTTCCACCAGTTCAGAGATCTTGTTATGGACTTAGTCTCACGTATACAACGCTTACCCATCGGTAAGTTTCACTACACTTTACTTTGGGTTATTGGCCTTGGCTGGATGTTTGATGCCATGGATACGGGACTCATTTCCTTTATCTTAGCGAAAATGGCTGAAGATTGGGCCATGACGCCAAATGATAAAAGTTGGGTGGTTTCGATTGGTTTTGTTGGGATGGCGATCGGCGCGGTGTTTTCTGGAGGACTGGCAGATCGCTTCGGCCGAAAAACAGTCTTTGCATGGACATTGGTGATTTATAGCTTAGCCACCGCTGCATGTGCGTTTGCACCTAATCTAACTTGGTTGTTGGTATTTCGTTTTATTGTCGGCTTAGGTTTAGGTGGACAACTCCCAGTCGCGGTGACTTTGGTCAGTGAATATATTCCAGCGCATGTGCGTGGCCGTTTTATTGTCTTACTAGAAAGTTTTTGGGGACTGGGCTGGTTGGTTGCTGCATTGGTCTCACGCTTTATTATTCCTGATTTTGGCTGGCATGCAGCGTTCTTGATTGGCGGTATTCCTGCGTTATATGCGATCGTGATTTGGAAAATGGTGCCCGAATCGGTGCCTTATTTGATTAACCGTGGACGTTTTGATGAAGCACACGCATTGGTGAAAAAGATTGAAGCCAAATGTGGTGTGCAAGTTGTTGAAATTTTTGAGGTCAAACCGGTTGCAGAAAAGCACAACATCAGTTTTTCACAGCTTTGGTCAGGCATTTTTGCACGTCGTACTTTAATGCTTTGGCTCATTTGGTTCGGTATCGTCTTTTCTTACTACGGTATTTTTACGTGGTTACCAAGTTTATTGGTCAAAGAAGGCTACACCATTGTTCAATCCTTTGAATATGTCTTGGTCATGATTTTGGCACAATTGCCGGGTTATATTGCAGCGGCATGGTTGGTCGAAAAATTGGGTCGTAAAGCTACTTTGGCGGGCTTCATTGGGATGTGTGCCATTTCGGCATATTTCTTCGGTCAGTCTGGCAGTGTGACAGAGATTGTGATTTGGGGCTGTTTAATGTCTTTCTTTAATCTCGGTGCTTGGGGCGTACTTTATACCTATACACCAGAACAATATCCGGCCAATATTCGTGCCTTTGGTTCGGGCTGGGCGGGTGCCATTGGTCGGATTGGGGGCATTGCAGCACCTTTTGCCGTGACACATATGATGGATATGGATCATGGTTTTAGCTATGTCTTTATGATGTTTACAGCAGTCTTAATTGCAGTTGCCGTGGTGATTTTGGTTTTAGGTGAAGAAACTAAGGGCAAAACTTTAGAATCCATCGGTCTATAAAGACTGTTAAATTTTTAGTTGATCATGGTGAATAAAATGGATATTTTTACGCCATAAGACACAATTTGTCGCAGAGTGTTAGATCATCCCCTTGTATAGGGGACACCTGCGACATAGCATAAGAACCCAATAAAGAACGAACAATTTAGGATTACAGGTTGTTATGACAAGCCTTGCGCATCATGCGACAGAAAACCGTTCCGTAGCAGAATTTACCGAACAAGCATATCTCAACTACGCCATGTACGTGATTATGGATCGTGCATTGCCACATATCAGTGATGGTTTAAAACCCGTTCAGCGTCGTATCGTCTATGCGATGAGCGAACTCGGGCTAAAGCCAACGGGTAAGCCAAAAAAATCTGCACGTACGGTTGGTGATGTACTGGGTAAATACCATCCTCACGGTGACTTAGCTTGTTATGAAGCCATGGTCCTCATGGCGCAGCCGTTTAGTTATCGCTATCCATTTATTGAAGGTCAGGGAAACTGGGGCTCACCAGATGATCCGAAATCCTTCGCAGCGATGCGATATACCGAAGCAAAACTGTCTGCGTATAGTGATTTATTATTGTCTGAGTTAGGACAAGGAACCTGTGATTGGCAGGATAACTTTGATGGTTCGATGAAAGAGCCCGTGAATTTACCGGCACGTGTTCCAAATATTTTACTCAACGGCACAACGGGTATTGCAGTGGGTATGGCAACCGATATTCCACCGCACAACTTACGTGAAGTGGTGAAGGGTACCATCGCCTTAATTCGCAATCCTAATTTAACCGATGAAAAAGTCGCAGAATATATTCCTGCACCTGATTTGCCGACACGTGCGGAAATTATTACTTCTCCAGAAGAATTACTCAAAATTCAAACCACGGGTCGCGGTAGTTATCGAACTCGTGCGGTGTACAGTATTGAGAAAAATGAAATCGTGATTACGGAGCTGCCGTATCAGGTTTCAGGTTCGAAAGTGATCACGCAGATTGCAGATCAAATGCAGGCGAAGAAGTTGCCATTGGTCACGGACTTACGTGATGAGTCAGATCATAAAAACCCAACACGTTTAGTGATTGTCCTGCGCTCAAACCGTATTGATGCTGAATCGGTGATGAGTCATCTATTTGCAACCACCGATCTAGAGTCGAGCTATCGTGTCAATATGAACATGATTGGCGCCGATGGTCGTCCGCAAGTGAAATCGATCCGCCGTATTTTGTTGGAATGGATTGAAATCCGTAAAAATACCGTAACACGTCGTTTGACTTATCATCTGAATAAAATTGAAAAACGGTTACATATACTTGCAGGCTTGATCATTGCCTATCTGAATATTGATGAAGTGATTCGAATTATTCGAGAAGAAGATCAGCCTAAACCTGTGTTAATGACGCATTTTAATATCGATGAAATTCAAGCCGAAGCCATTTTAGAACTCAAGTTACGTCATTTGGCAAAACTTGAAGAAATGGAAATGCGCCGTGAACAAGAAGAATTGGAAGCCAAAGCTGCCATTATTCGTGAACAATTGGCGAATCCTGAATCATTAAAAGCCTTGATCATTAATGAACTGAAAGAAGATGCGAAGAAATTTGGTGATGACCGCCGTTCTCCAATTGTGAAACGTGCAGAAGCCCATGCGATTAATGAACAAGATATGCTTCCTGCAGATCCTGTGACTGTGGTGTTGTCTGAAGCGGGTTGGATTCGCTCGGCGAAAGGTCATGAAGTCGATGCTGAGAACTTAAATTTCCGTGCAGGTGACCAATATCTCAGCCATGCGCAAGGTAAATCGAATCAACGTGTGTATGTATTAGATGATGCCGGTCGAAGCTATGCTTTGGGCATCAATACCTTGCCATCCGCACGTGGTTTAGGTGAGCCTCTGAGTTCTAAACTTGCACCTGCAAGTGGTGTCGGCTTTAAACAAGTGTTTATTGCTGAAGATGAAACAGAAGTCTTGGCGATGAGTAGTAAAGGCTATGGCTTTAAAACCCAAGCCAAAAACCTCGATACCAATGCAAAAGCGGGTAAAGCCTTCCTTAGTTTATCTGAAGGCGCGGCGGTCATGAATTTAACAGCGATTGAGAATGCAACACATCTTGCACTCCTCAGTTCTGCGGGTCGTTTGCTGTTGGTTGAACTTGATGAATTACCAGTATTGAATAAGGGTAAAGGTAATAAATTGATACAACTTGAGGCAAAAGATCAAATTGTATCCATGACAACTTTGAATTTAGATGAAATAATTCAAGTGCTTGCAGGAAATCAACAATTAAAGCTTAAAGGCGACGATCTGCAAAAATATGTGGGTAAACGTGCATCGAAAGGCGTGTTGTTACCACGTGGATATCAAAAAGCAAATAAACTGTTCATTCAAAGATAATACTAGCATCCATGGAACGAAATACGTTATATATGCTGTTATTCGTGAAATGGATGCAATATTAAGCACAAACAAGTTAAATAATGACCGCTTAATATTGAAAAAAAACAGTTGGATTACTAAGGATTACGACAGGAGAATTGGGCGTTATGGAAAAGATTTGGTTCGCTGAATACCAAAAGACAGGGATTCCAGAAACTGTAGAATTACCCGCAGAAAATACCTCATTGGTCGATATTTTTGAGCGTAATTTCCAGAAGTTTGGCTCAAGAGATGCCTTTATCTTTATGGATAAAGTCTTAACTTTTAAAGAACTTGATGAAGCTAGCCGTAAATTTGCAACTTATTTGCAAAGTTTAGGTTTGGCCAAAGGTTCACGCGTTGCAGTCATGATGCCGAACGTTCTTCAATATCCTGTTGTCGCATTGGGTGTATTCCGTGCTGGCCTGGTATTGGTCAACGTGAATCCACTGTATACCTCTCGTGAACTTGAGCATCAATTGAATGACTCTGGAACAGAAGCTCTTGTTATTATTGAAAACTTTGCATCTGTTTACCAAGCGATTATTGGTAAAACCCCAGTAAAACACGTGATCGTGGCATCTGTGGGTGACATGCTTGGTACGCTGAAAGGTACATTGGTTAACTTTGTATTACGTTCAGTACGTAAACAAATTCCAGCTTGGAACATTCCAGGTCATATTCGCTTTAATGCAGCAATGTCTAAAGTGAGTGCAAACAATTACAAACGTCCAAACTTAACTTTAAGTGATACTGCTGTACTTCAGTATACCGGTGGTACAACTGGCGTATCTAAAGGCGCAGAATTGACCCATCGTAACCTTGTGTCAAACATGTTGCAGTGTGATGGTATTTTCCAAAGTAAATTTGGTCAGCAAGATGGTCAGCCAGATGATCGTATCTTCTGTGCATTACCGCTGTATCACATCTTTGCATTTATGGTGTGTGCACTTTACGGTATGTACAAAGGTCAGGCAAACGTATTGATTCCCAACCCGCGTGACCTACCTGCGGTAATGAAAGAATTACGTAAATACCAACCTTCATTCTTCCCAGCAGTGAACACATTGTTCAATGCTTTGGTGAACAATGAAGAGTTCAAGCAACTTGACCACAGTAAGCTAAAAATGGCGATGGGTGGTGGTATGGCAGTGCTTCCTTCGACTGCAGAAGCGTGGAAGAAAGTTACAGGTACCAATATTATCGAAGGTTATGGTTTATCAGAAACCTCACCTGTTGCAACCGCAAACCCTCCAGCATCAATGGAATTCAGCGGTACGATTGGTATTCCATTGCCACTGACTGAAGTTGCTATTTTAGATGATGATGGCAATGAAGTTGCTCAAGGTGAGCAAGGTGAAATTTCGATTCGTGGTCCTCAAGTCATGAAAGGCTATTGGAACCGTCCAGATGAAACTGCCAAAGTAATGACGGCGGACGGTTTCTTCCGTACAGGTGACATTGGTGTCATGGATCCACGCGGTTATGTGAAGATTGTAGACCGTAAAAAAGACATGATTTTGGTGTCTGGCTTCAACGTTTATCCTTCTGAAATTGAAGAAGTTGTTGCAAAACATCCAAAAGTACTAGAAGTTGCTGCGATTGGTGTTCCTGATGAAAAATCAGGTGAAGTACCTAAATTATTCGTTGTGAAAAAAGATCCATCTTTAACAACTGAAGAAGTTTTGGCATTCGCAAAAGAAAACTTAACTGGCTATAAGCGTCCACGTTATGTTGAATTTATGGATGAATTACCAAAATCGAACGTCGGTAAAATTCTACGTAAAGATTTGCGTAAAACAGCATAATACGATGCATAAAAAAGCGCCTTCGGGCGCTTTTTTTATCGCTTTAAATTTAGTTCATTAAAGCTTGCCTTTATTCATCGACCAGCGATCAAAGTAGCGACGTCCTACACCAAAAACACCTAAGAAAATAAACATCGCGCCGAACTGACGACTAAAGCCAGATTGGTTATAGCTGCCATAGGTTAAAATATTGTCGACTAAACAATATAGTGCAATGACAATGACCCAATGCCAAAGGGGAAGTTGCTTGATGGAAACTGCATAGAATGCAATCCACATGATGACAAAGCTGAAAACAGTCGACCAGACATTTAAGTTGGCGCAGATCACAGCTAGTAAAAATGCAGTCACAGGAATGACGATTTTTAAGACACGATCGACGCGAAGCTGATGGCGTTTTTGCTCTTCAAGAACTTCAAATAATTGATCTCGATCAGAAGTGCTCATAGAGGATCCTTTCATCTGCCGATTATAAAAACACTATATTTAACAAAAATTATTCACGAAATGCCATGGTATTATAGCAGCCATAAAAATCTTCCTGAGAAAAAACACATGCACAGCATCAGTGGGATCATCTATCTCATTTTGGCCGCTTGTTTATTGCCATATGTATTTACATTTATTGCGAAACGAGCTGCAGGCTTTAAGTCGAGTGATAATCAAAATCCACGTGAAGTTTTAGCGCGCTCTACAGGATTGGCGAGCCGCGCACATGCAGTGCAGCAAAATAGTTTTGAAAGTTTACCTTTATTTATTGCGGCTATTCTAATGGCTGAATACATGGTGATTCATCAACAATACATCATGACCTTTGGGATTGCCTATCTCGTTTTACGCGTTATTTATGGGCTATGTTATTTAGCGAATTGGGCAACTTTACGTTCAATCATTTGGACCTTGTCGATGTTATGCCCAATTTGCCTGATGTTATTGGTCATTAAATTAAGCTAAATGTTCAGCTTGATGATTAAATTATCAGCATGATCGCTAAAATCACAAAAAAAGCGATAAAACCGTTATAATTGTGCCGGATTAAAAGATTTAACTTGTTTAAAGAGTGATGCTATGAGCTACAGCAATATCCCAGCGGGTAAAGATGCACCAAACGACATCTATGTCATTATTGAAATTCCTGCAAATGCAGCACCAATCAAATACGAAATCGATAAAGATTCTGATGCGTTATTTGTAGACCGTTTCATGGGTACTGCAATGTTCTACCCAGCGAACTATGGTTATGTTCCAAATACATTATCTTTGGATGGTGACCCACTAGACGTACTTGTGGTTACTCCACATCCAGTAGAGCCAGGTTCTGTAATTCGTTGCCGTCCTGTTGGTAAATTGAACATGGAAGATGACGGTGGTGTTGACGCAAAACTGGTTGCCGTTCCACACGACAAATTGACTCCGCTTTATAAAGATGTTCAAGAATATACCGATCTTCCTGCATTATTGATCAATCAAATTGAACATTTCTTCCAACACTACAAAGACTTAGAGCCTGGTAAATGGGTTAAGTTAAGTGGTTGGGAAGGTGCTGATGTTGCGAAACAAGAAGTACTGAGCTCAATTGAAGCTTACCAAGCTGCGAACAAATAATATTGTTTTAAGCTGAGCATCGCTTTTATATGAAAACGATGCTCATAAAAAAAACCTGCACAGTGTGCAGGTTTTTTTTCGCTATCTTAGAGTAGCTGCGAAATTAAAATAATTTCACAGGGATGTCTAAGAATAAACGCCATTCGTTTGTATCACCGATATAGTTACCAGCTTGGTAGTTATCACTTGCGCGGTAGTAAGAATGACGTACACGTAAGCTTGCTTCCTTAGCAAAACCAGATTGAACAGTATATTTCACTTGGTTAAAGAATTCGCGCTCTTGACCTTCTTTTGCTGAATTGTTGACTTTAATATCCCAGCCATAAACGAATGCAGAAGTCCAGTTCAAGCCTGGCACACCATAATCAGTAAAGTTTAAGTTATATTGAACTTGTGCCGATTTTTCATGGTTCCCCACAAAGTCAGATAAGTATGAGTTAGCTACATAGATTGACTGTGCGCCATCAGCATTTTCGCCATAGTCATAACCAGTGTTGCCTGTATTTTGTTGGTAAGCCAGCATGACTGAGTGAGCGCCTTGGTTTAATGTACCTGCAAGAGACCAGATGCTATTGCTGCGGCCGTCAACATTTTTATTACCAATTGTTGAAGAATAAGTTCCAGCTTGCTCGTCCCATTCAGTATGGTAGCCATTGAAGTCTACATTTAAAGAGCGTTTTTCAGCTAAAGGCAATGTGTAGTTTGCATTGATGTAGTGACGTTCAAGCGCATCTTCACTGTCTAAGCCATAGTAAGATGCATTAAGCTGATCGTTAAATTTGTACTTTGCACCCCAAACGATTGCATTATCTAGATGACGGCCATCAGTATTGATTTGATCTGAATATTGATTCTCTGTGAATTTACCAGCAATAACTTCTAGATTTTCAATTTCACGGCTTTTCGCAAGAACACCAGTGAAATATTCTGGAACCATACGTGCTGTATTAGACGCAAGTACAGGAAGATCTAGAACTTGGGTACCGTATTCAACAGTTGTATTTGATACTCGTGCTTTAACGCTAGCTCCGCCACGCGCCCAATGGTTATAGGCGTCTACATCACCATTTGCATCTTTAGCTCCGCCGTTATGAAGCGGAATCATGCCATTGCCAGCATTATCATTGCTGCCTAATTTGAATGAAGCATCGCCAGTAACATTGGCACCAAAACCGATAATACCTTTTGTAAAACCAGATTCAAGTTTTACAATCGCAGACTGAGCAGCTGAGCTGGTATCTGTTACTCGTTTTACTGCACCAGTATCATTGTCAATGTAATTGGTTTTGTCACGGTTGATGTAACCTGTACGGAATAATACAGAGCCTTCGGCATCTTCCACAAAGCCTTTAGATTCGCTTTGTTCGCTAGCAAAAGCAGTAGAAATAAGAGCAGCGTTTACTAATACTGCAAGTGTTAGTTGTTGAGCTTTAAGCATTGGGAGAGAGCCTCATGCAAATTTGGTTAATATGTAGTGCGATTGTATATTTTTTCTTAAAAAAATCACTATTTTTAATGCGCTTATTACACTAAAGTTAGAAAACATTCAGATCATCGGTCAATCTGTAATAAGCAAATGTTTCGTATGTTATTGTTGTTTAACAAATAGTTTATTTAAATTGAATATATTAAGCTAAAGAGAAGTTTCTTCATTGCTTATCATAAAAAAATATAAAAAAAAGTAAAAACTTTCATTTAACTTGCTGATTTATCATTACTCTTCGCGACAATTTGTGCTGAATTTAAATTGGTATTTTGATCAAAAAGTATAAAAACTGCTGAGGTGCATGGCATCAATGTTCAGGCTAAGTAAGCACTGTTGGCGTGTTTTTTTGTAAATAGAGAATGACTTTTAGCGAAGTCGTCAGAAATGTTTTCCTTAAAATCTAGCTCAATAAAAGATGATAATAATCGTGATAAATACATATAAATTAAAACATTAAATCATTGTTAAAGACTGGAACACGATAAAAGATATTTTATGAATCAAAAGCTTATTTTTTACTATTTTATATAATCTTACCTTTGTTTTTAAATGATTTAATTTATCAAAATAAGAAAAAAGGGGCTATACAGTGCGGTAAAATCGATTAAAATCGTCGCTAAATTTTACTCAACCCAATCCACGATCGATCCGATGTGGGGACTAAACATGATTCAATTTTATAAAATAGCAATTTTAAGTATTTTAGTGACCCTAGGTACAATCCCTGCATTTGCAGAACAAACTGAACAAGCCACAACTGCACAAGGGAATTGGTCTGGAAGTTTGGGCGTGGTAAACAAATATGTGTACCGTGCGAGTGAAGAAAATGATCAAGCTGCATTACAAGCCGGACTTGAATATGCACACAACAGTGGGCTGTTCGCGGGCTATTGGGGGTCTACACTCAACTATGACCCTACGGACGACAGTCAGTCACATGGTTTTGAACATGATTTCTATGTTGGATATGGACGTGAACTGAATGAAGATTGGAGCTATAAGTCACAAGTGATGGCTTATGTCTATCAAGGTGGCGGTTCAGTGTATAACGATGACCGCTCTGAAAAGCGTCGCACAACGGGCGTCGAATTTATTCAGGACATAAGTTATAAAGATTTAACTGCAAGCATGGCTGTATTGTTGTCTGATGTTAATTATGGCAACGCAGGAGATGTATATCTGAATGCTGCTTATAGCTATGCATTACCTTATGATGTTTCATTAAATTCATCGCTTGGTGTTTCTGTTTTTAATGACAGTCGTGATGATAGCCTATTAACAACCACAGAAGATGTGGTGTTCACTGAAGCACGTTTAGGCTTGAGTAAACCGATTGCGGATACTGGATTTGAAATTGCTGCTGACTATGTATGGGGCGGTAAAGATCGTGAAGGCGAGGAATTAGACGATAACGTTGTGGTTGGATTGACCTATTCTTTCTAACATTAACGAGTTGATCGTATTCGGTCATATTTTTGAAAGTGCACAATGGTGATTGTGCACTTTTTTTATGCATTTTTGAGATCGGTGTTGAAAAAATATACTCAAAAAAGCGCATTTTTAAAATCCTGTTACAACTATCAACCTAAGGATTTTAATAATCTGAATAGTTGACAATCTGCATTCTAAAAAAAAATTTAGAGAAAAATAGTTAAATAGAGTAATTAAAAAATAACAAATAAAAACAGTATCTTATATGTTTTATGAAAGCCAAAATCGTGACCTTTATAAAAAAAATATGTGTATATTTTTAAACATGGCACAGCGCTTGCTAATACCTCATTGAGTTCAACGAAATAACCAAAAAATACGTCGTCGCACGATGTGGGGGAACAAACCATGAAATTTGCACTTAAAGCTTTATCAATCGCTGTACTTGGAGCAGCATCGACGTTTACATTTGCTGAAGCACCTGCTTCAGAGCATTCTGTATCTGGAAATATCGGCGTACTGTCTAGCTATAATTTACGTGGTATTACCAATGTGCCTGAAAATAAAGATGCGACAATCCAAGGTGGTTTGGATTATAGCCATGCATCAGGCTTCTATGCAGGTTGGTGGGGTTCAACATTAAACTATGGTGATGACCTACCGAATGGTTTTGAAAATGATTTTTATGCGGGCTATAACGGTTCAATTAATGATGATCTTGGTTACACAGCAGGTCTAACTTACTACTATTACTATGATATTGATACAAGTGATGCAAACGGTTTAGAAACAATGCTTGGGCTAAGCTATAAAGATTTTGGCTTAACAGCGCAAACTTTGCTTGAAGATGTTTCATGGGGTAATGCAGGTGATACTTATATCAAAGCATCATATAGCTATGCACTTCCTAAAGACTTCAGTCTAGATACCGCGCTTGGTTTATATGCATATCAAGATTCAGGTGATTTTGAAGATAATTTAGGAACAACAGAAAGCTTTGGTTTCCGTCACTTTGATATTGGTCTAAGCAAGCCTTTAGCAGATACAGGTGTTACCGCAAGCATGAATTACACAGTTGGTGGTTATGACCGTGCGGATGAAAAACAAAAGAATAAAGTCGTATTTGGTTTGAAATACGAATTCTAATGTTAAAAAGCATTAAAAATGGCGACCTAGGGTCGCCATTTTTTTAAGTATTGAGCTGGCTTCGATAGGACAGTGCTTCAGAAACGTGCTGAGCTTGAATGTGTTCACTTTGAGCTAAGTCGGCAATGGTTCTGGCAACACGTAATACGCGATGATAAGCACGCGCAGATAAATTCATTCGTTGCTGTGCTAACTGTAAAATATTCTGCGCAGTAGCATCCAAAACCGCTTGTTGCTCCAATTGCGTCGGCGTGAGCGCCATATTGGATTTTTGCTGACGCTCTATTTGTAACTCATAAGCTTGAATGACACGATGCCTAACTGTACTTGAACTTTCAACCTCTTGCGAACTTTGTAATTCATGCGCTGCCAGTGGCGGGACATCTATATGTAAATCAATACGATCTAATAATGGACCTGAAATACGGTTTTGATAGCGTTTAATACTTTCAGCACTACATTGACAACGGCTGTCTTGGTTAAAGGCATAGCCACATGGGCAAGGATTCATTGCTGCGATCAATTGAAAATTCGCAGGGAAGGTGATTTGACGAGAAGCCCGTGAAATCACAATTTCTTTGGATTCGAGTGGTTGCCGTAACACCTCCAACACCTTTCGATCAAATTCAGGCAGCTCATCTAAAAATAAAACTCCTAAATGTGCCAAGGTGATTTCGCCCGGTTTAGGATTTGATCCGCCTCCGACGAGGGCGATCGCAGACGCAGTATGGTGCGGCGCACGAAATGGACGCTGCCCAAAATGATGATTTGCACCTGCAATGGAATAAATACTCGCGACTTGCAAATTTTCTTGCATATCTAAGGGCGGAAGAATGCTGGCCAAACGCGAGGCGAGTAGAGTTTTACCTGTGCCTGGAGGGCCACGAAATAGCAGGGAATGACCGCCAGCCGCCGCAATTTCTAAAGCACGACGTGGTCTCAGTTGACCTTTCACATCAGATAAATCAAAAGGGTAACTGTGTTGATTGGCTGACGATGTCGAGGGGTGGCTGCTGATTAAGGCTGAACGACTCAAATGTTCACATACATCCTTAAGATGCTGCGCAGGAAAGACTTGGAACTCCGGCAGTTGCGCCGCTTCATCGGCATTGAGTGCCGGTAGAATCAGATGATGCCCGATATGTTGACAGGCAATGGCTATACTTAAGATGCCACTGACAGGTCGTAAATAACCATCAAGTGCCAATTCTCCAATAAATTCAAAACCATCTGCTGCATTTTCAGGAAGTTGTCCCGACGCGATCAGAATCCCTAAAGCAATGGCGAGATCTAAACGTGAACCATCTTTGGGTAAATCTGCGGGTGCTAGATTAATGGTCAGACGTTTGGTCGGAAACTGAAAGCCGCTATTAATAATCGCAGAGCGGACACGGTCTTTACTTTCACGGACGGCGGCCTCAGGTAGGCCCACAATGGTCAATGACGGTAGGCCTTGGCTGACATGAACTTCAACTTCAATTTGGGGTGCATTTAAGCCGAGCAAACCCCGAGTATAGATTTTGGCAAAAGACATATTATTGTTCCGTTATGGTGCATTATTTTTAATCGTTATGCGTCTTTTGTTGCACTAAAAAGGTGCTTATTTTTTGTTCTGAATTTTTTGTTCGAGTTCTTCGACGTGTTTTAGTAATTCATTTAAACGTAAATTGGCATTATTCAGTGCAGTACGTTGGCGTTCGATTTCTTCTTTCGACACGAGATCCATTTTGCTTACAGCTTCATTGAGTAAGCTACGCAGGTTATGTTCGACGTCTTTTTTCGGCTGATCGATTTGTTCTAATATCGCTTGTAATAAGGTTTCAATCATTGTTTTGACCATCCTCAGTGAATTGGTGGCAGCAGTTTAACATCGCCACATTCATGACCATAGTGCTTTTATTTAAATATGCGTTTAATCGATCAGTAAAATCGTAATTCTTCTAGTAAAAACGTCTATTTTTATAAGCATACGCAAGATTATCCGTATAAAATAGGTTATAAAGAAATCTCATGCTGGGCTGACTATTTTCCCCCGACTGTAGTCATATTGGCATGAAAATTGAACATAAAACCTTACAGGTGAAATAAGCCGAAGGAAAACAAAACATGAAGCTCGTAACTGCAATTGTAAAACCTTTTAAATTAGATGACGTGCGTGAAGCACTCTCTGAAAATGGTGTTCAAGGGATCACTGTCACTGAAGTTAAAGGCTTCGGTCGCCAGAAAGGTCACACTGAACTTTATCGTGGTGCTGAATATGTGGTTGATTTCTTACCAAAAGTAAAAATCGAAATCGCAATCAGTGATGAAATGGTCGATACCGTAATTGAATCAATTACTCGTGTTGCAAGCACAGGAAAAATTGGCGACGGTAAAATTTTTGTAAGCAATCTGGAACAAGTCATCCGTATCCGTACTGGTGAAACAGGTGCAGATGCCGTTTAAAAAATTGGCATGAAGTTTGCTGAGTAGCTAATAACTCAGAAAATCAGGTCGGGGGATACGAATGAAAAAGATGCTAATTGCACTCGGCTTGTCCAGTGCACTTTTAGGTGGTTCTGTTGCGTGGGCTGAAGAAAGCGCAACAGCACCTACAGAAGAAGTCACAGTAGTTGATACTGCAAATACAACAACGCTAAATACAACAGAAGCTGCAGTTCCAGTTGAAGCAGCGCCAACACCTGCAGAACCAGCACCTACAGAAGAAGAACCTAAGCTCGATACAGGTGATACAGCATGGATTTTAGTATCCACTGCACTTGTTTTACTCATGACAATTCCCGGTTTAGCATTGTTTTACGGCGGTATGGTCCGTAAGAAAAATGTACTCAGCACCATGGCACACAGTTTTGTTGCTGCGGGTGTCGTGAGTTTAACGTGGGTGATTGTGGGTTATACCTTAGCATTTGGTGAAGGCAATGCCTTTATCGGTAGCTTAGACAAATTTATGTTGTCGGGCATCACCACAGAAGCCTTGTCCGGTACGATTCCAGAGATTCTTTTTGTTATTTTCCAAATGACATTTGCCATCATTACCGTTGCCATTATTAGCGGTTCGATTGCAGAACGTATGAAATTCGGTGCTTTCGTTGCGTTCATCGCAATTTGGAGTGTCGTGGTTTATGCACCAATTACCCACTGGGTATGGGGCGGTGGTTGGTTAGGTAACGACGGTGCGCTTGATTTTGCGGGTGGTACGGTTGTTCACATCAACTCAGGTGTTGCGGGTCTCGTTGCAGCGTACATGCTTGGTAAACGTATGGGGCTTGGCCGTGAATCTATGGCACCACATAACCTAACGCTAACTGTCATCGGTGCAAGCCTTGTATGGGTAGGTTGGTTCGGTTTCAACGGTGGTTCTGCACTGGGTGCAAATGGTTCCGCTGGTTATGCATTGGTGGTAACACAAGTTGCAGCAGCGGCAGCAGCAGTGGCATGGTTAATTACTGAAAAAGTGGTTCGTGGTAAAGCGTCTGTCTTGGGTGGTGCTTCTGGTGCGGTAGCAGGTCTTGTGGTGATTACACCTGCGGCTGGTTTTGTAACAGTTGGTGGTGCTTTAGCGATGGGTCTGATCGGTGGTGTGGTTTGCTTCTGGGGTATTACTGCGCTGAAACGTGCGTTGAAAGCGGATGACTCTTTGGATGCGTTTGGTCTACATGGTGTCGGTGGTATCGTGGGTGCGATCCTTACAGCATTCTTTGCCAGCGAATTCATCATGGGTGACAATGCACCGAGTAACTTAATGCATCAATTATGGGTTCAAGTCGAAGGTGTACTAGCGACCATCGCTTACTCAGCAGTGATGACATTCATTATCTTGAAAGTGATTGATCTAGTGATTGGCATCCGTGTTGAAGCTGATGACGAACGTATGGGTCTAGACTTAAGTCAACATGGTGAACGTGTAGAATAATAAGATCACAGTAAATCAATATATTGTGTAAAACAGCCCGAAAGGGCTGTTTTTTTTCCATATCTAGCGTAAAGCTCTACAAATTTCAAAATTTTTGCTACACTCTAAATCCATTCGGATTTGTTCAATTTAACCGCTATGCATTGTCCATTTTGCAACGCTGAAGACAGTAAAGTGATTGACTCACGTCTTGCTGCTGAAGGCTGTCAGATACGCCGCCGCCGTGAATGTATTAGTTGCGGTGAACGTTTTACAACTTTTGAAAGCTATGAAGTGGTGATGCCGCGTGTCATCAAGTCTGATTCAAAGAGTGAACCTTTTGATGAAGCCAAGCTCCGCCGCTCGCTCATGCATGCCTTGCAAAAGCGTCCAGTAACGCAAGAGCAAATTGAAACGGTACTCAGTGATATTCAATTGCAAATTCGCCGTTTGGGTGAACGTGACGTGAAATCACGCACCATTGGTGAAATTGTCATGCAGTCTTTGTTTGCTTTAGATCATGTGGCTTATGTACGTTTTGCTTCTGTGTATCAAGACTTCCAAGATGTAGAAGCTTTTCGTCGTCAAATTGAACAAATGCAGCAGCGTGAGCACTAATGCACATCTGCTTCCATTTTTATCATGAGTGATTACATGTCTGAGTTAGATCAAGTGCCTTTGCAGCAGCATCAACAGTGGATGCGGCGTGCAATTGCATTGGCACAGCAGGGGCAATACAGCACTCGTCCCAATCCCAATGTGGGCTGTGTGATTGTCAAAGACGGTCAATTGGTTGGTGAAGGCTTCCATCCCAAAGCGGGTCAACCGCATGCAGAAGTCTTTGCAATGCGTGATGCAGGTGGGGCCGCACGTGGCGCAACCGCTTATGTGACTTTAGAGCCTTGCGCGCACTATGGACGTACGCCACCTTGTGCCAAAGGTTTGGTAGAAGCAGGTGTTGCTCAAGTCGTTGTGGCCTGTCCCGATCCCAATCCATTGGTTGCGGGTAAGGGGGTACAAATCCTACGTGATGCTGGTATTGAAGTGATTACGGGTATTTGTGAAGCAGAAGCGCATCAATTGAACTTGGGCTTTTTAAAAGCCATGGCGACGGGCATGCCTTATGTCCGCCTCAAAGTTGCATCAAGCCTGGATGGGCGTACTGCCATGGCCTCGGGTGAGTCTAAGTGGATAACCGGTTCGATGGCGCGACAAGATGTACAGCATTGGCGTGCGATATCAGGTGCTGTGATTACTGGGATTGAAACAGTATTAGCCGATGATTGCTTACTCAACGTACGTCAGCTCGATGACGCTGTTGACATGCGTAACGTGGTTCAGCCGAAACGTATCGTGCTAGATCGTCAAGGCCGCTTGCCATTAAGCGCAAAAATATTGCAGCAACCTGAAACCGTGATGGTCATGGGGCCATATCGTCAGGAACTTGCTGACTTGGGCGTGGTACAATTTGAAATTCAGCCTTTGGCCGATCTGTTAGCAGCATGCGTTCAACAGTTCCAAATTTATGATGTACTTGTGGAAGCCGGTGCGACACTTTCGACCGCTTTCTTACAAGAACATTTGATCGATGAAATGATCAGTTATGTTGCACCGACCTTGTTGGGTCAGTCAGCACGTGCGATGTTTAATGCGGAATTTGACCGCATGGCAGAGCAGCTTCGATTTAAGCTGAAAGATGTCACTCAATTGGGTGATGACATCCGCTTAAGGTTAATCCCTTCTCAAGAGACGCTATGAATTCAGAGTCTACGGTTTATCACAAACGTCGTCATGCGGCTCGTACCACAGACGAATATCTTTTCCATCAGTTGGTTCCTTATTTGGGAAACAAACGCCGTCTATTACATCTGATTTTAGAAGCACTTGAGCAAACGGGAACCTTAAAACGCGAAGATGGTCGTGCGCCGATATTTGCTGACTTTTTTGCAGGCTCGGGTGTAGTGTCACGGTTGGCACGTCAAAACGGCTATCGTGTTATTGCCAATGACTGGGAACCCTACAGCCACGCCTTGAACAGCGCGATTCTCTCTTGCGTTGAAGCACCAGCGTTTAAAGAGTTGGGTGGCTATCAGAAAGCGATTGATTATCTGAACCGTTTGCCAGAAGTGAAAGGTTGGGTGACCCATAACTTGTGTCCACGTAATGATGAAATCTACGATCCTGCACGTGACCGCTTATTCTTTAAACGCCGTAACGGTATGCGTATCGATGCGATTCGTCAGCAAATTGCAACTTGGCAAGCTCAAGGCGCGATTGATGATGTGGAAATGAGTGCTTTATTAGCGCCGTTATTGTATTCAGCAAGTTTTGTCAGTAATACCAGCGGTGTATTTAAAAGCTTCCATCATGGTTGGGGCGGTAAAACCCAAGCGGCCTTGGATCGTATCGGTTCTTTGTTATGGCTGACTCCAAGTCGTTTTTGTGAAATTGGTGATCCGAAAAAACCCGCCGCTGAAATGTGGTGTGTCGACGCACAGCATTTGGCTAATCAAATGAGTGGCTTTGAAGTAGATGTGGCTTATCTCGATCCACCGTATAACCAGCACGCTTATAGCAGTAACTACCATGTGTTGAATGCCTTAACGTTATGGGATCAGGTGGATTTACCAACACCAGACACCAAAGGCTTTAAGAGCGGAATCGACCGTGCATGGCGTAAAGAACGTCCAAGTCCGTATAATTCTTCGAAGCATGCGAAAGAAGCTTATGAAAAATTATTAGAAACCATCAATGCACGTTACATCCTGACGAGCTATTCAACCGATGGTAATATCAGCGCCACAGATTTGTTACAAGCCAATTTAAAACGTGGCAGAGTAAGCTTATTGACGCAAGATGTACCACGTTACCGCGTGAGTAAGCAGCGTCAGTCTGAACGTGCACGCGTACTAGAGTTTATTGTCATCACGGATACGCATGCCAAATCAGGTCCACCAATCCGTCAGTTGTTGAGTCAATTGCACCATTTTGCAGAATTAGGTGGTGTCGATACCTCTGGCGTGAGCACGCAACTTGATTTGTGGTAAAAATCATCGCCCCATATTTTTCAGGGATTGAACATGTTTACAGGCATTATTGAAAGTCTAGGTAAAGTTGAAAGCATTCAAAACGTGGGTGGCGATGTCCGCTTGCGTATCCAGACAGATTTAGACATGTCGGATGTGCATTTGGGAGATTCTATTGCCACCAATGGCATTTGCTTAACCGTGATTGACTTTGGTAGCAATTGGTATGCAGCTGATGTATCACGTGAAAGTTTAAATCGGACCACTTTGGAACACTGGAAAGCAGGGCAGGCAGTAAATGTGGAAAAAGCCATGTTGCCGACCACGCGTTTTGGTGGACATATTGTCAGTGGTCATGTCGATGCAGTGGGTGAAATCACTCAAGTTCGTTCAGATGCACGTTCAATTTATTTTGAAGTGACCGCACCGAAAGAAATTGCACGCTATTTAGCAGAAAAAGGCTCTGTGACCGTGGATGGTATTAGCCTGACGATTAACCATTTACGTGGCAATGTGCTGAGCTTAAATTTAATTCCGCACACGGCTGAACGAACCAATATCGGTACGTGGAAAGCTGGGGCTAAAGTGAACTTGGAAGTGGATGTTTTAGCACGTTATATTGAGCGTTTATTGCTCGGAGATAAAGCCGCTGAGACCACAGCGCAATCTAAAATTAGCTTAGATTTTCTCGCTGAAAATGGCTTCTTGAAATAAGTTGATACCGAAGAAAACCAAACAGTCTGATTGAAAAATTAGACTGTTTTTTTATTTTTGGTGATAATGCGTCGCGGAATGACATATATGATGAATAATCAGACAGGTGATAATGATTGATTTCTTACTGAATCTGGAACAGTGGTTACCCATGTTATTGGAAAATTATGGTGTGTGGATTTATGCCATTTTATTTCTGGTGATATTTTCAGAAACGGGTTCAGTATTTATGTTCTTCCTGCCGGGAGACAGCCTGTTGCTTGCCATCGGCGCATTATGTTCAACGACGGAAGTGGTGCATTTACACACCATGGGGCTGATGTTATTTGTCGCATCGGTCTTGGGCTACTGCGTCAATTACTATACGGGCAGCGTGCTAGGCATTAAGTACTTTAATAAGCACACACGTTACTTTAAGCCCGAATATATGGTCAAAACCAATAAATATTTTATGAAGCATGGCGGTAAAACGATTTTAGTCGCACGCTTTGTACCTTTTGTACGTTCTTTTGCGCCTTTTGCCGCTGGGTCTGCGCGCATGAGCCTCGGTACATTTATGTTTTATAATGTGCTAGGTGGTTTCATCTGGATTGGATTACTACTCGGTATCGGTTATTTCCTAGGACATACTGTTTCTGCAGTTGCAGATTTGGTCTAAGCTAAACTTAGACATAAAAAAAGCCCACAGTTGTGGGCTTTTTTTATGGAGTCGATGACAACTTAGTGTTTTGTAACGGTCACCACATCAAGGGTTTGAAAAATCGAGCTGTGGGGCGGTTGCTGAATGCTAAAACCCCCTTTTTCTGATTCTCGGCTGAGATACACCGAAATACTGTGAAAGTCTGAATGACTCAGCCAAAGATCTTTGGCACGAATGTCCCATTGTTCTCCAGCAGATAGAGAGGATATTTTCTGGGTAATCTGGTGAATGATGTCCATATTGAATTCCCATCTGGATGCATGATTATATTTTTAGGATGCCTGAAGCATTGTGTTTTGAGGGACAATGCTTCAGCCATATGAACATCATGTTGCAAATACATGTCAGTTTAATGACAGTGACCAGATTTCGATCGACAGCTTAAGATGCTTGGGACGATGTAGATTCTGTCGAAAAATTGGAGTTTTCTAAGATATAGTCAATTTCTTCTTGTGCAGCAGCTTTCAATTTTGCACGGAAATCACTGACGGCCATCTCGATTTGCGTTTCTGCCTCAAGTTCCAAACGCACGCGTACACTTTCAAGTTCTGACAACATCTGTCCTTCGCTGACCGATAAGCTTTGGCTTAATCCCGCTAAACCTGTTTCAGGGTTTTTATGATAGCGAGCGGCATAGTGTTGTACTTCGCGATCTAGATTATGCTGCATCATGGTGAGCGCTTGCGTTTGTGCAGCAAAGCGTAACTCTTCGTCACGTTTCAGTTGTTCTGCATAGGCTTGTTCAGCTTCACGTTTTTCTTCTAAGGCTTTTTCTAAAGCCAGTTGTTTACGTATACGAGCATCTTCTATCAACTGTGCTTTTAAATCTGCATAGGCAGACTCAATTTTGTCAAAAGACACTTGCTGTTGCTGTTGGTCATTGACCAGCCATTGTTGAATGTCTGTACTGGGATTGAGGACATCGCAAACGCGACCAAGGTCATCAATAAAGGTCTGACGAATAGCTTCAGGTACTTTTAACCAGCGCTGTTTAAAGTCTGGACCGACATTCAATGCCATGGTGCACCTCCTTGCAAATAGGGTAAAACCAATATCACGTTAAAGTTTATGGGTCTGCGGTTGAACGCCCAAACGTCGATATTGTTTATATTTTTCACGCCCGATAATTTTAGCGGGTTCGTTATTTTCAATAATTTCGATAATGTGACTAAAACTTGCGAACTGTTCAAGTGCTTGATCGTTAAAATTAAACACAATCCAGTCGGCTTGCTCAGGCAATTGGGCAGAAATACAGACCGTTGCCTCGGCTTGATCGATACCATGGGGAATGAAACCTGTGTGATCGAAACTCCACAGGCGTTCATCAAGTTGTTGCTGTAAGTCTGGGTCAGCACAATGTAGCCAAATACGTACAGGCTGACGCAGGATCTTACGGCATAAACGACAAGTGCTTTCGACTTGTCGTTCAGGACTTTTTTCAAATAAATAAAAGCTAACTTTAGCCATTCGCTTGAGCACGATTCGCTAAAAATTGCATTAATAATGGTACAGGACGACCTGTTGCGCCTTTATTGGCACCTGAGTTCCATGCAGTACCCGCAATGTCTAAATGCGCCCAACGGTATTCACGCGTAAAGCGTTGAAGGAAACATGCAGCGGTCACAGACCCTGCTTTTGGACCACCAATGTTGGCAATATCTGCAAATGGAGAATCAAGTTGTTCTTGATAATCTTCAATTACTGGCATGCGCCATACGCGGTCAAAGCTGTGTTGACCCGCAGCAGTCAATTCAGCCGCAAGTTCATCATCCGGAGTGAACATACCGGTGAGGACTGAACCCAGTGCTACGACACATGCACCAGTGAGGGTTGCAATATCAATCACCAGTGCAGGGTTAAATCGTTTTACATAGGTCAAGGTATCGCACAGCACCAAACGACCTTCGGCATCGGTATTTAAAATTTCAACGGTTTGACCGCTCATGGTTGTCACGATGTCACCCGGGCGAGTGGCATGACCAGACGGCATGTTTTCTGCAGCAGCAATTGCGCCGACAACATGAATCGGTAATTTCGCTTCACACAGCGCACGGATTGTACCCAAAACTGATGCAGAACCGCACATGTCGAATTTCATTTCGTCCATGCCAGCACCCGGTTTAAGTGAGATACCACCAGTATCAAAAGTCACGCCTTTACCAACAAGCACCACAGGTGCTTCTTCACGGTTTGAAAGGTATTCGATGGTAATAATACGGCCTGGACGGTCAGAACCTTTGCTCACAGCAAGGAAAGCACCCATACCGAGATCAGCCATTTGCTGTTCATCGAGTACAGTCACTTTGAGTTGATCCGGAAATTCAGCTGCAAGCGCTTGAGCTTGTTCGGCTAAATATTCAGGGAAGCAGATATTGCCCGGACGGTTACCTAGGTCACGAGTAAAACTTTGACCTGATTGCACTGCAGAAATTAAGTCAAGCTGTGCAGTGGTTAATGGACTTTCAGCAGCGATTAAATGGATCTGCTCCAAAACAAATTCATTTTTCTTAGACTTGTATTCATCAAATGCATAAGCCGCTTGCGTCAGGCTAAGTGCAAATAAATAATGTTGTTCTTGTGGTAGGGCAGAGATATCGACACTGATCTGTTTGAATTTTTTTTGTGACGCTTTAATAATGGTTTGTGCAATTTTTGCAAATTTATTGACTTGTAATTCAGCAACTTTGCCGAGGCCTAAAAGAGCGCTATTGCGACAAGCGGCAATGTTCGCCACCAAAGGCAGGCTTTCATTGAGTGCTGCTTTAAATTGAGTTGCTTCAATTAAATTATCTAAATCATTGATTTGATATGAAGTAGCTGCATTTGTAACGTGCTCAGAATCTACTAATATCAACAAATATTGGCTGGACGCATTCGCTTGGAATGACGTATTAATAGAAAGTTTCATGTGCGGTATTTATGCCTTTTTAAATTTATAAACCATTAAACCATTGAAACATTTATATGAATAGAGTTTCAATGAGCAACAAGGGTATAGGTTTTATATTTTCTACATTCGGGTAAACTAACGCTAGTTTTTATTGGCCCTATTTTTGGAAGAATTAATTTGATTATTCGGCGTTATCTGGTCAAGCAAGTGGTGTCGACATCACTGGTTGTGATTGCCTTATTGACCTTGATCATGATGGGTGGTCGTTTGATCAAGTACTTTGGTGTGGCGGCGCAGGGTCGTTTAGATGCAAGTATTTTATTTAGCATCATTGGCTACCGTTTGCCTGAGTTTTTAACCTTAATTCTTCCGCTCGGTTTCTTTATTGGTCTGATGTTGGTCTTTGGTCGTCTGTATGTCGATCATGAAATGGCTGTGCTCAATGGTAGTGGTGTCAGTCGAAATCAATTGTCACGTTTATTGGTGCCGATGACTGTGGTCTTTATGGCTGTTCAAGCATTTTTGATGCTGTGGGCTTCGCCTTGGGGCATCCGTCAGTTTGAAGCATTGACGACTTCGCAAGCGGTACGAACAGGCTTTGACTTGGTTCGACCAAAAGAGTTTATTTCCTCTGGGCCCTATACCATTTATGCAGGGGACTTGTCAGAAGACCGTAAAAACTTAAAAGATATTTTCTTTTATCAGCGTGCAGAAAAGGAGGGTAAGCCTGATGTCATTATTTTGGCGAAAGAAGCCACGCGTGTTGAAGTGCCCGATGACAATGCCAATGTGGTTGACCTAGTTGAAGGTCGCCGTTACGAAATTTATCCGGGGCAACCGCGTTATTCTCAAGCAGAATTCCAAAGTTATCGTTTACGTTTAGAAAATGATAAAGAAGCAAAATTTGAAAGTACTGAAGTAGAAGCTTTACCAACCTCGAAGTTATGGGATAACCGTCATGATCCTGTGGTTGCCAGTGAACTTGGTTGGCGAATCTTTGTGCCGTTCGCTATTTTGGTAGCGTTATTGCTTGCCACCGCTTTGTCTGAGGTCAGTCCTCGTCAAGGGCGTTACCTAAAACTGTTCCCCGCCTTACTTATTTTTGCCAGTTTAATCGTGGCTTTAATGGCGATCAAAACGCGGATCAGTAAAGATGAAATGGGTATCTGGGCTTATCCACTGGTCTTAGTGATTTACGGCATTGCAGCAGCATTGTTCTCGCGTAAACAAAAATTAGCGCCCAAAATTAAGAAACAAATTCAGCGAGTGAGGTCTTAAAATGTTGGCACGTCGTATAGTTGCAAAACATGTGACCAAAACTACTGCTTTAGCCATGCTTGGTGCGACCGCGGTATTGGCTGGCTTACAAGTGCTTTTTACTTATTTAGGTGAATTGGGCTCGCTGAAAGAAGGTTATAACGCATGGAATGCTTTGCAGTATGTGTTATGGAGTTCACCGAATTATTTATATGAAATTTTACCGATTTCAGCCTTGATTGGCGCGGTATTGGGTTTAGGGACTCTAGCTTCAAACAGTGAATTGATTGTCATGCGTTCGGTCGGCATCAGCCTTTGGCGGATTGTGGGCTGGGTGATTCGTTCGGCACTCATTTTGGTGGTTTTATCCTTTGCATTAAGCGAATGGGTCATTCCCTATACCAATGAACAAGCCAAAAGCGTCAAAAGTCACCGCACTGCGGCTGAGTTGGGTGAAGTCAAAGGCTATTGGTCGCGTGAAGGTCAGCGCTTTATTTATATTGACTATGCCAATTCGCAAGGTCAAATTAAAGATGTTCAGGTTATTGATTTTGATGAAAAATATCGTTTGCGAGGCACTTTGGATGCGGAGCAAGGGAATTTTGTCAAAAATGGCTCTTGGTCGCTACAAAATTCAACCCAAATGGATCTATTAGCGACGGGTGATGCTGTAGCGAAGCAAAATGCTGAACAGCCGCTTTCATTGGCCTTGCAACCTAAATATGTGCATATGGTTACCATTGACCCTGAAGACCTATCACCCAGTCAATTGGTGAGCTTTATGAGCTATATGCATGAATATAGCCAAGTCCCGAAGACCTACCAATTGGCGTTTTGGCAAAAGTTTGGTTTGCCCTTTGCTTTAATTGCCTTGGTGGTGATTGCGTGTTCATTTATTTTTGGACCTTTACGTCAACAGTCGATGGGTTTTCGCTTGGTGATTGCCTTATTTGCTGGACTAGGCTTTTACTACTTACAAGATTTCTTGGGTTATGCAAGTTTGGTGTATGCACCATCGCCTGCATGGTTCGTCTTTATACCGATTATTTTGATGTTTGTAGCGGGTGGCTATCTGCTGCACCGCGCACGTTAAGTGCATGCAAGATTGAGTAAAACAATGTTGATGACCTAGATAAACCATGGTTGTCACATAGAGTCTTCGCCGAAAATTCGGTAAGATAGTATGATTAATTTATAAACGAAAGAGTGTTCATTATGACGGATGCAACTGCTGGCAAAATCCCACACGTATTAGTAATTATGGATGGTGTGGGTCATCGCGAAGCGGTCGAGGACAATGCCTTTTTAGCAGCAAAACGACCAAACTTGACTGCAATGCAGGAAAAGCATCCGCATGGATTGATTTCAGGCTCTGGCGAAGACGTTGGTTTACCTGATGGTCAAATGGGTAACTCTGAAGTGGGCCACATGAACCTTGGTGCAGGACGTGTGCTGTATCAAGACTTTACTCGTATTACCAAAGATATTCGTACCGGTGCGTTCTTTGAACATGACGTATTAGTCGATGCGGTCGAAAAAGCCAAAGCTGCAGATCGTGCTGTACATATCATGGGCTTGTTGTCTGAAGGTGGTGTGCATTCACATGAAGATCACATTGTGGCGATGGCTGAATTGGCATTAAAACGCGGTGCAAAAGTGTATCTTCATGCATTCCTTGATGGTCGTGATACGCCACCAAAAAGCGCACAACCTTCGCTTGAAAAATTAGATGCGCTGTTTGCTCAGTATCCGGGTCAAGGTCGTATTGCTACCATGATTGGTCGTTACTTTGCGATGGATCGTGACAACCGTTGGGATCGTGTTGAGCAAGCCTATCGCCTATTAACTGAAGGTGAAGCAGTGCGCACTGCAGCGACTGCTGTTGAAGGTCTAGAGCAGGCTTACGCTGCTGAAGAATCAGATGAATTTGTGAAAGCGACGCGTATTGGTGATTTAGCACCGATTCAAGATGGTGATAGCGTTGTCTTTATGAACTTCCGTGCTGACCGTGCGCGTGAAATTACCAAAGCATTTGTGGAAAAAGATTTTGCAGGTTTTGAACGTAAAGTGGTTCCTGCTTTATCAAAATTTGTCATGTTGACACGTTACCAAGCAACAATTGATGCACCTGTGGCTTATATGCCAGAAGCGTTGCATAACTCGATTGGTGAATACCTGTCTAATTTGGGTAAAACACAACTTCGTATTGCTGAAACTGAAAAATATGCACACGTGACCTTCTTCTTCAGTGGTGGTCGTGAAGATGAATATCCGGGTGAAAAACGTATTTTGATTCCATCACCAAACGTTGCGACTTATGATTTAAAACCAGAAATGAGTGCTTATGAAGTCACTGATGAGTTGGTTGCCGCAATTAATTCAGGTGAGTACGACTTACTGGTGGTGAACTATGCCAATGGTGATATGGTTGGTCATACTGGTGTGTTTGATGCAGCAGTCAAAGCAGTTGAGGCCGTAGACACGTGCTTAGGTCGTGTATATGAAGCTGTGATGGCAAATAAAGGTCACATGTTAGTGACTGCCGATCATGGTAACGTAGAGCAAATGCAGGATTACCAAAGTGGTCAGGTGCATACTCAACATACCACTGAACTTGTGCCATTTATCTATGTTGGTCCGACCAATGCAACAATTGCAGAAGGTGGTGTTTTGGCTGACGTAGCGCCGACAATGTTAACGCTTATGCACATTCCTGTACCAACAGAAATGCAAGGTCGTAACTTGATTACTCTTGAAGCTTAAAATGTAAGGAAGCATGAATGACTAAAGCACACTGGACGTCAGTTGTAAGCCTTACAGCCTTGCTGCTGTGTTCTAGTCATTCGACATGGGGAGCCGACAAAGCAAAGTCGGCTTTCGATGAATTTGATGGCAGCTATGAACAAAGTTATGCCGAAGTACCTGTCGAATCGATCCAACAATTTGTTCAGATCTATGGCATTGTCAAAGAAAATTATGTCGTTGAAAAAAATGACGATGCATTATTCCAACAAGCCATCAAAGGCATGGTCAGTGGTTTAGACCGCTATTCACGATATCTTTCACCTGAAGACTATAAGCAGCTTTTGCAATACACCGAAGGGGATATTGCGAGTGTCGATTTCAATTTGCGCTTTGATGCAGGTCTACAGCAATGGGTCATCACCAATTTAAAGCCTGATGCAGATTCTGCAAAGCTAGGTCTGAAAAATGGCGCGGCGGTATTTAAAATTGATGATCAAGAACTCAAAAAACTCAATCAAGATCAAGTGCGACACTTGCTCACAGGCAGTATCGGCTCGACGCTGAATCTACAATTGATAACTGCAAGTCAACCGATCAATCTGGTCAGAAACACTAAAGTTGAAACAGATATAGAATCTAAATTATTAAATAATCAGGTTTTAGTCTTACACGTAAAAGTTTTTCAACAAGATACAGCCAATGAAATTAAGCGTTTAATTGAAAGTCATGGTTCACGTGTCAAAGCCGTATTGTTTGATTTAAGAAATAACCCCGGCGGGTTATTGTCCGCAGCAGTGGAGTCTGCCGATTTGTTTTTGAATCAGGGCATTATTGTGTCGACTCGAAGTCGATCTGAGGGTGACCAACAGTTTCAGGCTTTACCGAGTTTTGAATTTCAAAATATGAAAGTTGGTATTTTAATCAACAATCGTTCTGCTTCTGCCGCAGAGGTCTTTACCGCAGCATTAAAAGAGCATAAACGTGCATGGGTAGCGGGTGAGAAAAGTTATGGTAAAGGTGTGGTTCAAAAACTATTTCCATTGAGTAATGGTGCGGCTTTACAAATGACTGTGTCGCAATATCTGACACCGAATGGCAAAATGATTGAAGGAATTGGAGTGCAGCCAGACTATAACTATCCGCTGCAACATGATGCACGTGAAGATCACTATGTCGATCATGTTGCAGAGTTATTGCTGAATCAAAAATAAACAGCAATACGCTGGAAAACTTTTACTCTTCGTCTTCGGTATCTAAGCCGAATTTTTTCAAACGATAGCGCAATGAACGGAATGACATGCCTAATTTTTTTGCGGCAAGGGTTCGGTTCCAGTGGGTGATGTTTAACGCATTCATGAGCACTTCTTTTTCGATATTTTCTAAAAAGAGCTCTAAGCCTTCTTCAGGTAGTTTGCGAGGGACCACACTCTGTTCGTTGCTGTTTGCACCCAACTGAGCAGAATCATTCGTTGTTGGAGCGGAATTGAACTGAGCACTCGGTTGTCTTAATGGCGCACTTTGCAGATGTTGAAGATCAATTTGCTCATCATCGCAGAGGGTCATGGCACGTTCGATAATATTGCGGAGTTCACGCACATTACCCGGATAATATTGGCTGAGCAGGAAACTCTTCGCACGTTCAGTTAGAGGCTTAGTGGCAATTTCCCATTCATGGCTAATTTTTTGAATAAAATGTTGCGCCAATAAGAGGATATCGTCGCCACGTTCACGTAAGGCAGGCAACACTAAATCCATCACATGGATGCGGAAAAATAAATCTTGGCGGAATCGACCTTGTTGGACGAGCGCTTCTAAGTCCTGATGACTGGCACTGATCACACGGAAATCAACATCAATTTCACAGTCTGAACCTACAGGACGAATACGTTTTTCCTGTACCGCACGTAGCAGTTTAACTTGCATGGCTAAAGGTAATTCGGCAATTTCGTCCAGAAATAAGCTACCGCCATGTGCAGATTGAATCAAACCTTGTTTGTCTTGGGTGGCACCACTAAAGCTGCCTTTTTTATGGCCAAAAAGTTCACTTTCCATTAACTCGGTCGGAATTGCCCCACAGTTAATAGCAATAAAGGGCCCTTCATTACGGTTGCTTAAACGGTGAACCAGATTGGCTACGACCTCTTTACCCGTACCAGATTCACCCGTAATAAAAACAGGTGCTTGTGAACGTGCAATTTTCTTTAGAGTTCGACGCAATTGCTGGATTGGAAGCGATTCACCAATCAACATTTTATGTTCTAAAGCATCTTGCGAAGTAATGTCTTCGGCCAATGGCTTATTCAGGGCTTTCTGTAGCAGTTGTTCAAGATGTTTTGGATTGATCGGTTTGCTGACAAAGTCGAAAGCTCCCGCCTTTAATGCGGCAATGGCAATGTCCATGTTGCCATAGGCTGTTAGCACAGCAACTGGAAGGGCAGGACAGTGTTCATTCATCCAATCTAAGAGCTGTAGACCATTACCATCGGGTAAGTTGAGATCGGTTAGGCAGGCATCGTAGCTATAGGTAGACAAGGCTTTTTTAGCTTCGTCGAGGCGATGTGTAACATGCGTTTTAACCCCCATCCTTGATAAAGACATTTGCATCAGCATACATAAGTCTTCTTCGTCATCAACTAACAATACCAGTGGTTGTGAATCCACAGTTTTCCCCTAAAAACAATTAAATAACAGCTTGTAAGCACTCAATCCTAAAGCAAGCTCCCTGTTTTTGTTCTACATAGGAAAGCTGTGCTTGATTCGCTTCACAGAAGCTATGAGCAAGATATAATCCTAAACCAGTTCCAGTAATTTCGGTACTAAAAAATGGTTGAAATAACTGTGCGCGGTTTTGTAAAGCAACCCCATGACCGAAATCTCGGACATCGATCTGGACTTTTTTCTGATCCGTCCGCGCTACCACTTCGATATACGACATGTCCGGATTGTTATGGCGAATGGCATTACGAATTAGGTTGATTAAAATTTGTCTGAACTGTGCCTCATCAAAATCGATAAAGGTTTTGGCTTGTACATTGAGTCGAATGTTCTGTTGAATGTCTGCCAGATCTTCTTGTAGGAACAGCGGTAAAAATTTTTCTAGATTCAGACGAGTCGGATGGGTTTCCTTATTGCGCACCATATTTAGGGTGTCTTGAATAATCCGGTCAATCCGCACCGCTTGACGTGAAATCATATGATTCAACATGTGCTGTTGTTCGGTATCACTTTGCGGATATAAATCATTGGCATGCACAATTGCCGCTAAAGGATTGCGAATTTCGTGGGCAATACTGGCGGAAAGTTGCCCTAAAGCGGCTAATTTTAGTTGTTGCACTTGCTGATTGAGTTTTTGTGCATCTTGTAAAATCAGTAAGGTCAGCATTTGATGCGGCACAACGAGTTTTTGTACGAGTACCTGAATGTGGTACTGGCTTTGTTGTGATTCAAATTGGAATTTTTCACCGCTTTTTAAATCTTCAAATTTGAGTAATTCAAATAAGTCTGGCTGCGTGGTATATAGCGGATATTGGTCATGATGATAAGAATTTGGCATGCCGAGTAAATGGCAAGCAGCAGGATTACTCAGCACTACATGACAGTTTTCATCCAATACTAAATAGCCCGTGTCAATCTGCTCTAAAATATAGCGATTAATGTTTTGTAGCCGATGGAGCTCTAAGGATTGCGAAAAATTCAGATTTTCCAATAACTGGAAACGTTTCACGGCAATTTGCGCACTGCCATACACTACACAAAATAAAAAAGCCAAAATCGCACTGTTGGTTAAATTTTTAAGTGAGGTAAATTCAAGAATTGAACCTAAAAACAGTTGATATACCACACAGATCACAGCGATGAGGGTGATGACCAAGGCTTTTTGGGCATCTAATAACAGGGATGCTGCAAAAATCGTAATCACAAACAGCAAACTCAAATGTAAATTGGGTCCATCGATGGCTAAGGTCAGTAAGCTCAGCGAAATCACATCTACGATGAATAACAGCAGTAGCTGGTTTGGAATACGGACTTTGAAGCGTCCAAGCGACATGAATTGAATGCTGGTAAACAGCAAATAAATCGTCAATACATATAGGTATAAACGTGGGTATTCATAATCTGAAGTGAATTGAGTGTAGGTCAGTAAAAAGACCAGTAACAGACAGGCACTGATGATAAAGCGATAAGCACTGTACCAAAGGCCTAAATGATACTGGTTCAATTCACTATGAATTGAACGCTGTGTCATAAGTAACAGGATGTACGTTGTGTTAAGGTTTGATTAACCCGTAGCGAATCGCCAAGTGAGTTAGTTTGACATCACTATCAATATTCAGTTTTTCAAAAATGCGGTAACGGTAGGTATTCACCGTTTTAACGCTAACGAATAATTTATCAGAAATTTCTTGTGCACTAATACAATTGACCACCATCATGGCAACTTGCATTTCACGCTCAGACAGGGCGTCAAAAGGTGATTGTTGTGTATCAGACAAATATGAGCTGGCCAGTTGTTCTGCAATGTCTGCACTGAAATATTTGCCGCCTTGCATCACTTTATTAATCGCACGGACCATTTCAGTAACTGGTGCACCTTTGGTGATATAGCCTTTGGCACCTGCTTTTAATAATAAAGACGGGTAGGGTTCTTCAGCAAGACCACTGACAGCAAGGACTTTTGTATCTGGCGCTGTTTGAAGTAGGCGACGTGTGGTTTCTACACCTCCGATCCCTGGCATATTGACATCTAATAGAACAACATTTGGATGGTGTTGGCGAACAAGTGTAATCGCATCTTCACCCGATTCGGCTTGTCCAATGACTTGGACATCTGCATGGTCTTCGAGCATACGGCAAATACCAGTACGGACTAATTCATGGTCATCTACCACCAAAACTGTGATCACCTACACTCTCCCTCAAATCAAAACCTGTTTTTTTTGTTACATAAAGCAAAATAAGCTTGCAATGAAACGACAAAATTAGCAATCCTATTCTTATATGAAATGAAAAACTTCATACACAATGTGTGAGCAAAAAATGTTCGTAGTTGTGACCAATGTACGGCATATTGCTGGTCTTGCGCAAATGTTTAGTATCCTGAGTTGAGTGAGCAATGGTGAAAAAATTAAATAAATCCTTCATGCACGTTTTGGGCATGTCAATTTTATTCAGTATGAGCAGTTTCAGTTCTGCTGAAATTGTGATGAATAGTGCTGCAAATCAGCAGTCAAATATTAGCTGGTCATCTGAAGATGCAAACCAGTTACTCAACGGTGACGTGTCTTATAGCGCTGAAGAGCCATCTCCTCAAGGGTCAACGAAAGTGACTACTTCTGTACGTAGTACAGGCGGTGTGGTACAGACAGCACCATCGAAAACGGTCCGTATTATTGATACCAATCAATACGCAGGACAGCCCTCTGTAAATGCGCGTGCAGCACTGGTTATGGATGGTCAAACTGGTGAAGTGCTATATAGCAAAAATAGCAATACCGCTTTACCGATTGCATCAATTACCAAACTCATGACAGCAGTAGTGATTTCAGATACCCGATTAAACATGTCTGAAAAGATTACCTTACAACAGTCTGATTTCTCATGTTCAGGCTGTAAAAGCTCAAGTTCAACGCTGCGTGCTGGCGACAGTATGAACCGCGCAGAAGCTTTGCTATTTGCTTTGATGAAATCTGAAAACCCAGCGGCTTCGGCATTAGCACGTACTTATCCAGGTGGTCGTTCTGCATTTATTTCAGCGATGAATGCGAAAGCACGCTCATTAGGGATGAACTCGACTCATTATATGGAATCGACTGGCTTGCACCCAGGCAATGTTGCTTCGGCACGTGACTTGGGGATTTTGGTGAATACCGCTTCGCAGTATGGTTTGATTCGCCAATTTTCAACCACACCAAGTTATGACTTTAATTTGGGCTACCGCGTGTTGAAATCAAACAATACTAATGCTTTAGTGCGTAATGGTGGTTGGAATATTAATATTTCAAAAACTGGATTTATTAATGAAGCAGGGCGCTGTGTAGTGATGCATACCACATTGAATAACCGTCCAGCGGTAGTGGTGTTATTGGGTGCGGATTCTTCAGTTGCACGAACCAATGATGCGACACGTTTAATGAATTGGGCGAGCCAGTTACCAAAACGTATTTAATAAGATTTCAGATTTTTCATTCTTTCAGTATTTGGATTTACTCAACGTTTAAATGCTGAAGTGAATGCAAGATATAAAAAAGCCCTGCAAGAGCAGGGCTTTTTTATTTAGTCAGCATATGAATTACATATTTGACAGAATTGAATCGCGAACTTGATCCATAGTTGCATCAATCGACAACATCACGGCGTCTTGGCATTGCTTGATGGCAGTGTCAGGATCTTTTAAACCGTTACCTGTTACAGTACATACGATCACAGAACCTTCAGCAATTTTACCTGCTTTAATGTCACGAATCGCACCACCGATAGACGCTGCAGAAGCAGGTTCTACGAATACACCTTCGTACATAGACAGTAGACGCTGTGCTTCTAGGATTTCAGCATCTTGAAGTTCATCGAACCAGCCTTCTGAGTCGCGGACTACTGCTTTAGCATGGTTCCAGCTTTGTGGGTTACCAATACGGATCGCAGTTGCTACAGTTTCAGGGTTTTCTACAGGTGCACCGCGTAGGAATGGTGCCGCGCCAGCAGCTTGGTAACCCACCATTGTTGGTAGACCCGCAGGTTTTGGACCTGTGAATTGATCAGTTTCAGGATCATAAACCACTTGTACAAATTCTTCTTTAGGCTGATTCGCCACAGCTTCGGTATAACCCATCCAGTGTGCTGTGATGTTACCCGCATTACCTACAGGTAGGCAGTGGTAGTCTGGTGCACGACCTAATTCGTCAACGATTTCGTAAGCAATGGTTTTTTGACCTTGCAGACGGTATGGGTTGATTGAGTTTACAATCGTAACTGGTGCTTGATCCGCAACTTCTTTTACAAGACGCATACCGTCATCGAAGTTACCGTGGATTTGCATTGTTACTGCGCCATACATCATCGCTTGTGCCATTTTACCCATGGCAATTTTGCCTTCTGGGATGAGCACAAAGGCTTTAATGCCTGCACGTGCAGCATAAGCAGCCGCTGCAGCAGATGTATTACCTGTAGATGCACAGATAATTGCTTTAGAGCCTTCTTCAACTGCTTTTGTTACAGCCATGGTCATACCACGGTCTTTAAATGAACCAGTCGGGTTTAAGCCCTCGTACTTCACATAAATTTCAACATTTTTGCCAATAATGCGTGGAATATTCTCAAGCTTAATCAGTGGCGTATTACCTTCGCCCAAAGAAATTGCGCGAGTAGTTGCAGATACGGGTAAACGGTCGCGATAGCGGTCAACTAAACCAGTATAACGATTGGCATTAGACATGATGATGTTCCAATTGTGTGTAGAGCTTGGCGAGAGGAACTGAAATATTCCCCTCGACCCGATTAATTATCAAGCGATTCTAAACGAATTCGTACAATTTCGCCATGAATGACAGGCAATGCTTGAATTTGTTGAAGTGCTTCATCCATTTTAGATTCTTTGACTGGATCAGTCAGAATCACGATAGGAATAAGGTCTTTTAAGCGCGGCTGTTGCATGATCGCATCGATGCTAATTCCTGCACGGCTTAAAATCGTAGTGACATCAGCAAGAACGCCAGTTTGATCTTCGGCATTAATACGGATGTAGTATCCAGTGGTCATTTCTTCACGTGGAAGAATTGGTAAATCAGTTAGGGCTTCAAACGCAAGCTGTGGAATTGTACCTGCACCATCTTCGGTATATGAGATGTCACGGACAATATCGACAACATCAGCAACCACCGCTGATGCGGTCGGGCCTGCACCTGCGCCTGCGCCATAGTAAAGCGTTGGACCAACGGCATTGGCTTGAACCAACACAGCATTTTTAACGCCATTTACATTGGCAATCAGTTGGTCTTCAGGGATCAGCGTTGGATGCACACGAAGTTCAATACCCGTTGCAGCACGACGTGCAATACCTAAATGTTTAATACGGAAACCGAGGTCTTCTGCATATTTGACATCTTGCGCAGTAACTTTGCTGATGCCTTCAGTGAAGACTTTGTCAAATTGGAGTGGGATACCAAAAGCAATAGAAGCCAGCAATGTTAACTTGTGCGCCGCATCGATCCCTTCGACGTCGAAGGTTGGATCTGCTTCGGCATAACCGAGTTCTTGCGCTTCTTTGAGAACGTCTGCAAAGGCACGACCTTTTTCACGCATTTCAGTCAGGATAAAGTTACCAGTACCGTTAATGATACCTGCAAGCCAGTCAATTTTATTGGCTGCCAAACCCTCACGGAGGACTTTAATAATTGGGATACCACCTGCGACAGCTGCTTCATAAGCAATCTGAACGTGATGATCATCTGCCAATTTAAATAATTCATTCCCGTGTTCAGCTAATAAAGCTTTGTTGGCCGTGACTACTTGTTTGCCATGAACGATTGCTTCACGAATCACTTCATACGCAGGGTGAATGCCGCCCATAACTTCAACCACAACGTCTACATCGGGTTGACGGACGATATCCAATAAATCAGCACTTTGCTTCACTGAAGCAGGCAGTTCTAAATCAGGACGAGGGCGACGCGTACCCACATGGGTAATTTCAATTTCACGACCGGTGCGACGTTTAATCTCAGCAGCATTTTCTTTTAGTAGTTTAAGGGCACCACCACCCACAGTACCAAGACCGAGGATTGCCAGACGAACTGGTTTCACGTCACACTCCATTTATTTCATCATTGCTTTAAGTGAGTTTAGATCATAGCTAAAAAAACGTTCGGACTCTAGGGTAGAAATCACTTTATTCCTACCCATAAAAAACATTCATTTAGCCTATAAAAATTAGTTATTTAAGCGCACTTTCAAGTTCGGAAGCCGACATGTAAGCACCGATGTGTTTGCCTTCTGCGTTATAGATCGCTGGCGTACCATTCACACCAATATTTAGACCCATTTCATACATGCTGCGCACAGGGTTTTGACATGATGCAGGCTCGATTTGCTCACCGGCAATGGCTTTATCAAATGCGGCACGACGGTCTTTGCTACACCAGATAGTTTCCATCATTGGCATGTGTTGTTCACCACGTGGCCAAGCGATATAACGGACTTCAATGCCACGGGCATTAATATCATCCATTTGTTCATGTAATTTGTGGCAATAAGGACAGCTGACATCGGTAAACACATAAACCACGTGTTTGGTTTTACCTTTGGCTTTATAGATCAGTAGGTCTTCAGTTTTTAATTGATCAAATAATTTTTTGTTGGCCTCTGCTTGTAGGGTATCGCCTACATTAAAGAGTTGTTTTTCACCTAAACGAACCACGTCGCCTTGGAAAATGTATTTACCATCAGCTGTAGCATAGACCGCAGGCATGCCTTCAAAGCTTACCCAAAACAAATTAGGAACTTCAGTCGCTTTCACCCCAGTGACTTTGGCATTGATATTGGCTTTTTGCAGATTGGATTGCAAAGTATCAATTAAACGCTGCTGAGCATTACGTTCAGATAAATTCGAAGCTTCACCAGTTGCAGGCGTACTTGCCGTTAATGTCGCATCTTTCTTTTCGTCATTATTTGAATTAGAACAAGCCACTAACGCCATACTGGCAACAAGTGTCGATGCGAGAAAAATTTTTGAACGGGTAAATAACATAAACAACCCTTTTCTTTTAGCTTTATCAAACAGGTGAGTAAGCATAGCAAAAAATATCGGGCACAATAGAACTTCTTGGTCTGATATTTCCTGCCGTTAAGCTCTCGGATGATAATCTGAATGTAATTTTTGCATACGAACCTGCGCAACATGGGTATAAATTTGTGTGGTGGATAAGTCACTGTGGCCGAGCAGCATCTGCACGACACGTAAGTCGGCACCGTGGTTGAGCAAATGCGTGGCAAAGGCGTGGCGTAAGGTATGTGGTGATAATTCGGCTTGAATGCCTGCAATGAGCGCATAGCGTTTAATCGCGTACCAAAAGTTTTGGCGACTCATCATTCCACCAAGTTGAGTGAGAAATAAAGCATCGGTTGCACTTTTGTATAAAACGGGACGTGCTTCAGCTAAATACTTCTCGATCCATTCCACCGCCATTTGTCCTAAAGGGACTAAGCGTTCTTTATTGCCTTTACCGGTAATTCGTAAATAGCCTTGTTTAAGATTGATCAGTTCTAATCTTAAATTTAATAACTCAGAGACACGTAAACCACAGGCATACAGCACTTCGAGCATGGCACGATCACGTAGACCCAAAGCGGTGCTGAGGTCTGGGGCATTGATCAGGGCTTCGACATCTGCTTCGGATAAGTCCTTTGGTAGGGCACGACCCAATTTGGGTGTTTTATGGATTGCCACAGGATTGTCATTGCGTATTTTTTGTTCGCGCAAGAACTTGAAAAATGAACGCAGTGCAGAAAGTGAGCGGGCGATCGAGCGTGGACTTTTTCCTTGTTTAGTCAGGCTGAGCAAGACATCTGAAATGTCGTCACTGCTCCAATCTGTCATGACATGCGTATGACACTCACTACATTGAATTAAATCAGATAAATATGCATTTCGGGTATGTGGGCTGACGGTTTGAGCAATTAAATCATCACGATATCCGTGTAAAAAACTGAGTGTTTCTGGAATTTGGACTGGGGTAGGAATACGTGGTTTTTTATTTAACATGTGCCGCTCATTTTCGAAATTAAACCAAGAAATCACAATGGTTTAATGCAATGTAATTTAAAAAAATAGTCGTGTCGATGCTAGATTGTTAAATGAGAATTGAAATCGAATCCGATTTGTTAATTATTCTCATTTGTTTGTATAATGTTCAAAATTTTTTAGGGTTAGTTGCGTGCGATTATCTGATTTGAAAGTGAAACAAAGCGCAGTCATTCATAAGGTACATCGTAACCAGAATGGCAACAATGCTCCGGCTGATTTAGTCGCTAGCCGTTTAGAGACTTTGGGTTTTGTTCCCGGAACAAAAGTACAGGTGATTACCAAAGGTATTTTTGGTGGTGACCCGATTTTAATTCAAATTGGGTTTACTCGTTTCGCACTGCGAAAAGTAGAAGCTGAAAAAGTGGAAATAGCAATGGAAGGGGCATCAGCATGAGTGATGCGTTACGTATTGCCCTCGTTGGTAATCCAAACTGTGGTAAAACTTCATTATTCAATCATTTAACGGGCACACGTCAGAAAGTTGCAAACTATGCTGGGGTAACGGTTGAGCGTAAAGTTGGTCAATTTACGTTGCCATCGGGTAAATCTGTTCGAGTTTTGGATTTGCCGGGGACATATAGCTTAGAAGCGACGAGTCCTGATGAAGCCATTACGCGTGATGTCGTGCAAGGTAAAATTGCAGAAGAAGGGCATCAAGATGTCTTTTTATGTGTAGTTGATGCGACAAACTTAAAATTGCACCTCGGTTTGGTCATGGAAATGATCGATTTGGGTCGTCCAATTTTACTTGTCCTCAACATGATGGATGAAGCACGTCGTCGTGGCATGCAAATCAATACCCAAAAGCTGTCTCAGCGTTTGGGTGTGCCTGTCGTAGAAACCGTTGCTGTACGTAATGCGGGTATTGAAAACTTAATGGGTGCTTTGGATGCTGAAGGTTTCAGAAAACCAGATGCGTCATTAAGTGATACCAATCTTTCTGGGACTAACCACGAAAAAATTGAACAAATTTTAAAAGACGTGGTGATGTTTGTTGATCATGAAGATAAACGCTCAGACTTCCTTGATAAAATTTTTCTACATCCAGTCTTTGGTTTAATTACCTTAGCGGTGATGATGTTTATTATCTTCCAAGCGGTGTTTGCATGGGCTGCGCCGTTTATGGACGGTATTGAAACCTTCTTCGGTTGGTTCGGTGAATTAGTCGGTGAACACATTTCACATCCACTACTGAACAGCTTGGTCGTTGATGGGATCATTGCTGGTGCAGGCGGTGTAGTGGTGTTCTTGCCGCAGATTTTAATTTTATTCTTCTTTATTTTGGTTTTAGAAGAATCAGGTTATTTACCACGTGCAGCATTCTTGCTAGATAAGCTGATGTTTAAAGCGGGTTTGAGTGGACGTGCTTTTATTCCTTTGCTGTCGAGCTTTGCCTGTGCTGTACCGGGCATTATGGCAACCCGGAGTATTCAAGACCCCCGAGATCGTCTGGTCACGATTTTAGTTGCGCCGTTGATGACGTGTTCGGCACGTTTACCGGTTTATGCCTTGCTGATCTCAGCATTTATTCCACAGCAAATGGTCTGGGGCGTCTTTAACTTACAAGGCTTGGTGTTATTTGCATTATATGCAGCAGGGATTGTGAGTGCCTTAATTGTGGCAACAGTGCTGAAATTCTTCCAAAAAGATAAATCACAGCATGCCTTATTGATGGAACTTCCAAGCTACCGTTTCCCAGATATTAAGAGTGTTTGGATTGGTTTACTGGACCGTGCCAAGATCTTCTTGAAGCGTGTTGGTGGCATCATTTTCGCTTTATCGATTTTGTTATGGTTCTTGTGTACTTTCCCGCAACCGCCAGAAGGCGCAACCTTGCCGGATATTGATTATTCATTGGCAGGTATGCTTGGGCATGTATTACAACCGATTTTTGCACCATTAGGTTTTAACTGGCAGATCTGTATTGCCTTAATTCCAGCGATGGCGGCACGTGAAGTCGTTGTGGCGGCATTGGGTACGGTGTATGCCTTGTCTGCAACAGATGACGATGCCATGTCTCAAGGCCTGGCAAATTTAATTAGTAGTGATGGGTCATTGGGTTGGTCATTGGCAACCGGTTTATCATTATTGGTGTGGTTTATTTATGCGCCACATTGCTTGGCGACACTGGCGACAGTTAAACGTGAAACTGGCTCCTTGAAAACGGTGAGTTTCATGACCATCTATTTATTTGGTTTGGCTTATTTAATGGCATTCATCACGTATCAATTTGCAACACGCTATTTTGGATTCTGAATTGTGAATGGCAAAAGCTGAACAAAGGAGAGAGACATGCTTGAATCAATAATTATTGCGGTATTGGTGATTTGGAGTGCTGTCGTGGTGTTTAAGAAGGTATTTCCAAAAACATCGAACTCAGTCTTCACAACTTTATCTGAGCACTGTGCAAACCGTGGTTGGAACAGTCTAGCCAAATGGTTAAAGCCAAAAATGGCAGCAGGCTGTGCAGGCGGTTGTGGATGTTCAGCTTCGGATAATTCATCTGCAAAAAAAGCTGAAGTACAAGCGGTGAAGTGGAAATAAGCTCACCGCCCGTTGCGTGAAGAAACCGCCCGAGATGGGCGGTTTTTTACGAGCGGACACAAAAAAACTGCGAGAAAGTGAAAACATAAAAAGCATTCAAAACAGCAAAGTGCTAACATTTTGTCAGATTTAAAAACCGACCAAAAAATGGGGCGAAAATGTTAATACAGCGTGGTGGATTGAAGGTTGTTGCCGGATTAGGGATTTCTGGTGTTTCCGCAGTGAATTTCTTACATAGCCATGGCTACCGCGTTGCAGTCACCGATTCACGAGCAGTCCCACCGGGTCATGATCAAATTCCAAGTGATGTACAAACCAGTTTTGGTCAGTTGGATCAAGATTTATTACTCCAAGCAGAAGAAATTATTATCAGCCCGGGGCTAGATCCAAAATTACCGCAAATTCAGGCGGCCATTGCAGCCAACATTCCTGTGGTTTCAGAAATTCAAATTTTACGTCGTGCGACGGATAAGCCAATTGTCGCGATTACAGGTTCGAATGCGAAAAGTACCGTAACGACTTTATTTGGTCTTATGGCAGCAGATGCAGGCAAAAAAGTGGCAGTGGGTGGCAACCTGGGTCGACCGGCTTTGGATCTCACCAAAGATGATCCTGAGCTTTATGTTTTAGAGCTTTCAAGTTTTCAATTAGAAACCACGTCGAACTTGGCAGCAGAGGTTGCTGTTGTGTTGAACATGAGCGAAGACCATTTGGACCGTCATGGCGATATGATGGGCTATCACACTGCGAAGCATCGTATTTTCCAAGCGGTGAAAAAAGTGGTGTATAACCGTGATGACTCATTAACACGTCCATTGGTTCCAGATATTACTCCAATGCAAAGCTTTGGCCTAAATGCACCAGATATGAATCAGTTCGGTATTTTACGTGATACTGATGGCACAATTTGGTTGGCACGTGGTCGTGAGCGGTTACTGAAAAGTGCAGACATGTATATCCAAGGGACACATAATGTGGCAAACGCCTTGGCATGTTTAGCTTTGGGTGAAGCGATTGGTTTGCCCCTAGAAGGCATGTTGGAAACTTTGAAAACATTTAAAGGTTTAGAGCACCGCTGTGAATTTGTCAAAGAAGTGCATGGTGTTCGTTATTATAATGACTCTAAAGGCACCAATATTGGTGCGACTTTAGCTGCGATTGATGGTCTAGGTGCTGCGATTGAAGCCAAAGGCGGTAAAGTTGCGATTATTTTAGGTGGTCAAGGCAAAGGGCAGGACTTTACTGCGCTGCGTGATTCACTTTCAAAATATGCCAAAGTTGCGGTATTGATTGGTGAAGATCGTCCAATTATTGAAAAAGCGGTTGAAGGGACAACCACGCTGATTCATGCTGAAAGTTTGAAACAAGCGGTTGAGCTGTGCCAACAAAATGCGGTAGCCAATGATGTGGTGTTATTGTCTCCAGCGTGCGCAAGTTTTGATATGTTTAAAGGCTACAGTGAGCGTGGACACCAATTTGTTGATTGTGTGAATGCACTCGTTTAAAAGAATGATAAGGAAAGTTGTATGGCTGGGTTAGCTCAGGCGACCATAAATAGAATAAATGAAGTTGTAGAGCGTTGGATTCCTCGGTTACCTGCCGAGGTCAACGTGCGCAATGTTCTGGTGTTCTGTGTTTTGGCATTGTTGTGTATTGGTTCGATCATGGTGGCATCTGCATCGATGCCTTATGCAGAACGCATGCATGAAAATGCCTTTCATTACATTTCACGACACGGTATTTCGATTGCCGCTGCCGCCGCCGCCGCCTATATCGCCTATAAAGTGCCGTTGAATGTTTGGTTTAACAACACCTTCTTTTTATGGATTATCACGATTATCTTACTGGCTGCTGTATTGGCTGTCGGGACAGAGGTCAATGGTTCTAAACGTTGGATTCGTATTGCTGGTTTCACCTTACAGGCTTCGGAAGTCGCCAAAGTCATGATGGCGATATTTACCGCGGACTATGTGGTACGACGTGCTGAAGAAGTTCGCAATAACATCAAGGGCTTGGTACGATTGGCAGTGATTATGGCTGCAACTGTCGGTTTAGTCATGGCAGAGCCTGATTTAGGGGCGACGGTGGTGATTGCCTTAACTATGCTAGGGGTATTCTTCCTCGCAGGTGCACCGTTGATTCAGTTCGCAATTGCCTTTGGTGCGATCATCATGGCCTTTGTGTTCTTGATTTTATTTGAACCTTATCGTTTAGAACGTTTGATGTCCTTCTCAAATCCATGGAATGATCCATTAGGCGCAGGCTATCAGTTGTCGAATGCATTAATGGCTTTTGGTCGCGGTGAATGGTTTGGTGTCGGCTTGGGTCATAGTATTCAAAAAATGTCGTATTTACCTGAGGCACATACCGACTTCATGTTGGCGGTTTTGGGCGAAGAATTTGGCTTCTTTGGGATTTTGACCGTATTGACGCTGTCATTTGTGATGTTGGTCTGCTGTATTCGCATTGGTCATCGTGCTTTACGTCATCAATACTTACGTGCAGGCTACTTGGCTTATGGCATTAGTATTATCTTCTTGCTGCAAATTTTGGTGAATGCCGGCATGAACATGGGCATGCTTCCTACCAAAGGTTTGACCTTACCGTTTATTAGTTATGGGGGGTCTTCTTTGATTATCTGTGCGGTTATGGTGAGTCTGATCTTAAAGATCGATGCGACGACCAAAGAAGTAAACCCAAGTAAAGAAGAATCAAGCTTCTAAATTGGTATCTCGTTGCGGATCGGGAGATGCATGGTGGAGGACACTGGCTGGCATCTCCGTTCCACAATGGAGACATTTGACCAAGCTCGCCTTGGCTTTAGAAAGGGGAATCAATGGAATAAAAAATAAAGAAAAATAATTACGTTGCTGTTTTAACTCATACTGAGTTCTGCTTCGGCAGACAGGGCAAGTAAATTGGCTCTTTTCAATGACTTTGGTTTTCGGACCAACTCCAAAAATAAAAAACATTAGGCTCTCCAATGGTCGATTGATCACTTTATTAAAGCATAATTCAATTGAAAATCGAGTGATTGGCTTAGATCAATATTTGGGTTTATTGATAGATTTGAGGCAATGCTGTGCCATGGGGAATATGTTGAATATCCCACTGCGCAATCGCCTGTTGCAGCATAATACGCGGCGTGTCTAAGTCGACTGGCGGTTGGTGTAGGGCCTGCAATGCTTGTTGCAATAAAGATGCTGCTTTTTTTAAATCAAGAGCTTGAGCCATATTCTGTTTTGACAGTTTTTGTCCCTGATTATTCATTGCCAATGGCAAGTGCATGTATTCAAGGCGTGGATAACCCAAAACCTGTCCGAGCCAAATTTGACGTTCGGTATTGTCCAAAAGATCAGCTCCACGTACGACATGGGTCATCCCTTGTAGGTAGTCATCCACCACGACAGCAAGTTGATAATTGATAATGCCATCACGGCGTTTTAAGACAAAGTCACCCAAATCCTGTTGCAGATTGGAGCAATGCGTCCCTTGTAAGCGGTCGGTAAAACAAATGTTCTGTGCATCGACTTTGATTCGAATGGCCTGATCCTGAAGGGGAAGGCCGAGATTGCGACATGTGCCTTGATAGATATGATTCGAACCAAGCATTTTTCGGGTGCATTGACAAGCATAGATCAAGTCTTGGGAATACAAATGTGCAATGACTTCCTCATAGATTTCTAAGCGGTCTTTTTGGAAAATGATCTCGGCATCTGGTTCGAATTGAAATGCATCAATACAACGTAAGATATGTTCTTCGCTGCCGGGAAATATACGTGGAATGTCGGTATCTTCGATACGAACCACCCATTGCCCCTGATGGGCACGGGCATCGCAGTAGCTTGCGACTGCTGTAATTAAAGAGCCAAAATGCAAAGGGCCGGTTGGCGATGGCGCAAACCGACCCACGTAATGCTCTGCAGCTTTCCCTCCCTTATCTAAAGGGAGGGCTAGAGAGGAATTACTCAACACAGAATTAACCGTTATTTTGCTTCTCTTTGATCTCTGCAAGTGTTTTGCAGTCGATACATAAAGTCGCTGTTGGACGCGCTTCTAAGCGACGTAAACCAATTTCGATACCACACGTTTCACAGAAGCCGTAGTCATCATTTTTGATCGCTTCAATTGACTGTTCAATTTTACGGATCAGTTTACGTTCACGGTCACGTGTACGAAGTTCAATCGCAAATTCTTCTTCTTGCGTTGCACGGTCGTTCACATCTGGAAGCGCAGTATTTTCGTCTTGCATGGTATTCAAAGTACGGTCTACTTCAGACATTAACTCAGCTTTCCACGCCAATAAGATGTGATGGAAATGCTCAAGTTGCCCTTCAGACATGTATTCTTCATTCTTTTTAGGCTGATAAGGTTCAATACCAAATAAGCTTGCAGTAGAACCACCTTCAGTCGCCTTTGGCTTTGATTTGCGCACGCGTTTGGTAGACTTTTCGTCTACTACATCAGTTTGTTCGTCTAAGACTTGATTTTGGTTGTCATTCGCCATGTAGGGCATTCCTCATCATATGCATATATCTATACGCAAAAAATATGGTGATATGCAAGTTTTTTATCCACCCAACACAGAGTTTCCTTCTGTGGGGGTCGTCATCATATAGACTTTTTCTGCTTATTGATAGTCTTTGATGTTTGGATTCTAACTATCACTTTTCCTTTAGAAGCCATAAAGTAAAGCAAAAAAATCAAATTGAAAAGTTAATAACCTGAAATTTCAACATTAATTTGAGGTTGCTTTAATTTGACCCGAACAACTTCAGTTTTAAATTCACCATTATCATTCAGATAGAGTGCACGATACCCTGGTAAAGCCTCATCTAAGGCAAAATTTTCACTATGTGGTTTGAACTGAACACTGGTCGAAGGCGTCGATAAAAACTGAATATTACGCCATTGATTAGACGAGTCTTGATGTACGTGTCCGCATAGTACAATTTTGACATTGTCATGGCGTGAAAGCACATCTATGAGATGTTCAGCGTTCTTTAGTTTATGCTGATCTATCCAATGCGATTGCATGGCAAAAGGGTGGTGGTGGCATGCCACAATGATATGTTGCTGTGGGTGTGCTGTGAGTAACTGATCTAATTGTTCCAACTGCTGTTGTGATACCCAACCATCCACTTTTCCTTTAACCGCACTGTTCAGTAAAATCAGACACCAATTGCCTAATGCGATGCAGTGAGCACGATCTTCCTGTTGATGAAATGGGAAGCAAGACGCTTCGTCATGGTTCCCCGGAATCTGATAAAACGGAAACGGCTGCTGTTGCATATATTCGAGATAACGCGCATAGGTACGCTCTACCGGCACTTGTGCAAGATCGCCAGTATGGACAAGCGTATCGATGTGATGATGGTTCAACTGAATTTGTTGAATCACATCGTGAAAACTTTGCTCTGGATTCATGCGGACAAATTCAAGATCTTCCTGATCCATTAAATGTGTGTCCGAGATCTGGATCAGTGTCCAGTCGTATTGTGGTGTATCCCTTAAAGTCATGTCCTTCCCCTTAGACATTCCTTGTAGTATGTATTTGTTGTTGTAACCATTGCAAGGCCATAATGACAGGTGCGTTTTTTAGCCGACCATTGGTTAATAATTCAGGAATATCAGCATAGTTTAAGATATGCAATTGAATATTCTCTCCTTCATCAGGCATGCCAAAGACTCCTCCATGTTCAGGCAGTTCTGCTTCAGCACTATAAAGGTGGAATAATTCCGCGCAGGCACCCGCAGAGGGATAAAAACTAAATAAATGCTGTAGTGCATCTAATTCACAGCCTGATTCTTCCAAACTTTCACGGCGGATGCAGCTTTCAGCAGATTCATCACCATCGAGCACGCCGGCAATAATCTCTAGTTGCCATGGCGAAGTTTCATCATCAATCGCCCCAATGCGGAATTGTTCAATTAAGGCAAATTTTTGTTGTTGATGACTATAAATCAGCACACCTGCTGCTTCAGGACGATGAATCAATTCACGCTGAATGGTTGGAATCATGCTGTCTTGATGGAATAAGCGGTGTCGAAGCTGAACTTTTTCAACTTGAATAAAGCCTTTATAAAGATGTTCACGCCCTTCAATGCTGTAATCTTTTTTGTTATATGTGGCCTGTTTAATAATATTCATAAGCGCTAATTAGGATGAAATCTTCCATTTCATCCTAACCGAGATTTTGTTGAATACAAAAGATTTTTTTTAAGCTTTACACTTTGTGGTACAACTTTTGACCATGTTCATGATAGGCCGCTTTCATGCTTTGTAAACCTATCTCAATTTCAGGATTAGATTCTGAAGAAAGCTGCATATCTTGCTGATTTTTTGCATAATCTCTCACATTTTGTGTGATTTTCATCGAGCAAAATTTAGGTCCACACATGGAACAAAAATGGGCCGATTTATGTGCTTCTTTCGGCATAGTTTCATCATGCATGCTGCGTGCTGTATCAGGGTCTAAGCTCAGATTAAATTGGTCTTCCCAGCGGAATTCAAAGCGTGCTTTGGATAATGCATTATCACGAGCCTGCGCACCAGGATGACCTTTGGCAAGGTCTGCGGCATGGGCTGCAATTTTGTAGGTGATAATGCCATCTTTGACGTCTTTTTTATCTGGTAGACCAAGGTGCTCTTTCGGGGTCACATAACACAGCATCGCGGTGCCGTACCAACCAATCATTGCCGCACCAATCGCAGAGGTAATGTGGTCATAGCCCGGGGCAATATCGGTGGTGAGCGGCCCAAGCGTATAGAAGGGTGCTTCTTTGCAAACCTCGAGTTGTAGATCCATATTTTCTTTGATCATGTGCATTGGGACATGGCCTGGGCCTTCAATCATGACTTGTACATCATGTTCCCATGCACGGTGAGTCAATTCACCTAAGGTGCGTAATTCACTAAATTGAGCTTCATCGTTGGCATCTTGAATACACCCCGGACGTAAACCATCACCTAAACTGAATGACACATCATAGGCTTTCATGATTTCGCAGATTTCATCAAAATGCGTATACAGAAAGTTTTCTTCATGATGCGCTAAGCACCACTGCGCCATGATGGATCCGCCACGTGACACAATACCAGTTAAACGTTTGGCGGTGAGTGGAACATAACGAAGCAGCACGCCTGCGTGAATCGTAAAGTAATCGACACCTTGCTCGGCTTGTTCAATCAGTGTGTCTTTGAAAATTTCCCAGGTTAAGTCCTCTGCGACACCATCAACTTTTTCTAAAGCTTGGTAAATCGGCACGGTGCCAATCGGTACAGGGGAGTTGCGAATAATCCATTCGCGGGTTTCATGGATATTTTTACCTGTCGATAAATCCATAATGGTGTCAGCGCCCCAACGAGTTGCCCACGTCATTTTTGCCACTTCTTCATCAATGCTTGAACCAAGTGCTGAGTTACCAATATTGGCATTGATTTTCACCAAGAAGTTACGACCAATAATCATCGGTTCACATTCAGGGTGGTTAATGTTGGCAGGGATAATCGCACGACCTTCAGCCACTTCTTGACGTACAAATTCGGGGGTGATTTCAGTTAAATTACGTGCGCCAAAATTTTGACCGGCATGTTGGCGCATATCGACACCTTCACGCTGACGCTGATTTTCACGAATCGCAATGTATTCCATTTCAGGGGTGATGATGCCTTGTTTGGCATAGTGCATTTGAGAGACATTGTGCCCACGACGAGCGCGACGGGGTTTTGAAATATGCGCAAAACGAATCTCTGCAGTACGAATATCTCGAAGACGCTCTTGTCCAAATTTTGAAGTCAAGGTATCGAGTATTTCCGTATCATTACGTGACTCGATCCAAGATTCACGGACATTAGGTAGACCTTGATTCAGGTCAATTTGAATATTGGGGTCTGTATAAGCACCAGAGGTGTCATAAACCATGATCGGCAGATTTTTTTCTCCACCCAGACCTGTAGGCGTATCTGTAAGGCTAATTTCACGCATTGGTACACGAATATCTGGACGTGAGCCTTGGATATAGACTTTTTTTGACGCGGGGAGAATACGAGTGAGATCTTTAGCATCTTGTTCATGTTGAGCAGCGCGATCTGAAGCGGTGAGATTCGTTAATTGGTTCATTGCAATGATCCTTATGAATGACATCAACGAATCAAGCACGACCAAAAACGTGGCAGTTTATCTGATGGATTCACCTGAAAATAAAGGCGTAAAACCAAGAGATAAGAAGGGCTTAAGTTTTTAGATGGCTTGATTCCTACGCAGGTATTAACCTGATCAGGTTCAACGGTACTCATCCTTAAATTTAGCGAACTAAATTTAGATGATCTCAGCAGGAAATTACCTGCGCTCCGTCAAGCTTTGTGCGGATATTAGCATGAAGGCTGTTTTAAAACAGTGTTATTTTTCATCGATTTTGCAGTGCAGAATTTTGGCTAGGCCCGTGTGCAATTGAACTTGCATTGGCTAAGTAGAGGACTGATTTACACAGATGGCGTCACTAAAACAGTCTTTCTTATAATGCGGATCAGGATTGCGGACACCAATTAAATTCAACAGCTGCGCTTCTGATCGCTGATTAGATGCAGCAGTATTTTGATCTAATAATTTTAAAAATAAACGCGCCTGATCTGCCAATTTGGAGTTTTTTAATTGAGCCAAGCGTTCAATTTCTTCTAAAGAACTGGCTTGAATACTGAGGCGGTCTGAAAAGTCATTGGAAACTGGACTATGTGCCGAACCAATAAATAACAACTGGCTATATTGATATAGTAATTGTTGTGCATCTTTTTTGTAGGGGCTATCTGGATATTGTTTGAGATAGTCTTCCCAAAAAATTGCACGTGTCGCAATCTCTTGTGGCTCAATGGCTAAACTTTGTTGCAGCAAGGCAGGTTGTGCATTTTGTTCAGCCAGTTTTTCAATAAAGACTTGCTCGGATTCTTCCATATAAGGCGCAAAAATTTTGGCTAAATATTCAGGACTGCGGCGATAGCGTAATTGTCCTTCACCTGCATCGAACAACTCCACATAAGCTTGGCCTTTATGTTTCAGTAAATACTGATCTCGGGCAGTGAGCTGCTCATAATGATTTTGTTGAATGGTGGGATGCTGAGCCATATCAAAGGCAAATTGTTCGAACGCCATTTGCTGTTGAGCTGTACGTTCAACATGTAAAAAGTTGCGATACATTTGATTGGACAAACGCAGTAATTTTTTTTGTTCGTCCGCTTTTAATAGCGGTAAGCAGACTTTGAGATCTTGGTTGATTTGTTCTAAAGCGAAAGTTGTTCGTTGATCGTCTATTTCCAGCATGTTTTTTTCAAGTTTTTTGCACAGCAAAGACAAATCGACTGCTTCTTTTTGAACAGTCTTATTGTTGGGAAACTCTGGTGCAGGTTGAGGTTCAGGCTGTTGTTGGCATCCATTCAACATACTGAAACATAAAAACATTGCACTAAACTTTGCAGGCAGCTGAAAAAATTTTGACACAGGAACTCGATGCGCTATATAAGTGGTATTGTCCGATGGAATGTCGACTATTTTATAGATGAAACACGTGCAATATGTGTACTATTGTACAGTTCTTTGTTATAGCGTTGTGAGTAGTGTCTGAAAACGACTGAAATTATCCGGTTTTGTCGCATTTGATATAAAAAATTAATAAAAATCATACGGAAATTTGCAAGGATATGATTAGTATCTGCTTAGTTTTAGGCTTGAATATTCAATCTCGGGCATTTGAATATTAGGAATTTACAAAAAAAATGAACAAAAAAGTTGTGGTGGGTCTTTGTTTGCTTTTCACGAGTCAATGGGCGTGTGCGCTAGATCTTGTGCAAGCTTATGAACGTGCAAAACAAGAAGACCCCAATTGGCAAGCCAATAGACTACAATATGAAGCGGATAAATTGAATTTGGGGATTGCCAATGGGAACTTACTCCCGACGGTAACAATCTCCGGAAATGTGACCCGAAAAAATCAAAATTCCAACCAAAGTGGCGCTCAAGCAGGGCTGATCATGCCAGACAGCACCACAACAAGACAAATTGCGCTCACTGCCCGTCAGCCCATTTTTCGTTGGGATGCATGGGAAGGGCTGAAGCAAGTCAAGACCTCAATTAACTTAAGTGAAATCAATCTGCGGATTCAAAAACAAGATCATATTTTAAATGTCTCTGAAGCTTATTTTAATGTCCTACGTCAGCAAGCATTGACGGTTGCCAACTTACAAGAAGAACAGGCGCTATCTGAACAGCTGCGCATGATGAATGCTAAATTAAAAGAAGGCTTGGTGGCAAAAAGTGACGTCAGCGAAGCCAATGCTCAATATCAAAATGCGCGGGCCAACCGTATGGCGACCAATGTTCAATTGGTTTTGGCGCAGGAACAATTACAGCAATTGATTGGGCCATATCGAGAAAATCTGGCGGTGTTACGTGAAGATTTTCAGTTTGAAAAACCGATTCCAAACAATGTGCAAGCGTGGGAAGAACTGGCTCAGGGGCAGAATCTAGGTATTTTACAAGCGCGTATGCAACAACGTTATGCGGAAGATGGTAAACGCGTCGAAAAAGCTGCCTTATATCCTCAGATTGAAGCGGTAGGTACCTATGGGTATAACAAGCAAAGTCCACAATCCATCATGTCGCAAGATGGTCAATTTGATCAGGTGGGGATTGAAATGAACTGGAATGTGTTTAATGGCGGACGGACACAGAAATCCATTAAGCAAGCAGCGATCAATGTTGAAAAAAGCCAAGCACAGGTGGATGCAGCAATTCGAAAAGCACAAACCGATGTAAAAAAATCTTATATGCAAGTCGAAACGGATCAAAGTAAATTACAGGCACGTAAAGCCGCGATGGATTCTTCCGCGCAAGTGTCTTTAGCATCACAAGCCCAGTATCAGGAAGGTCTGAAAACTATGGTTGATGTGCTACTGGCACAGCGTAATGCCTTTTCAGCCCGTCAAGATTATTTAAATTCCAAGTACGATTATTTAATACATGTATTACAACTCAAAGCCTCCGTTGGGAAATTAACGGAAGCTGATTTAGTGGAAATGAATGCATGGTTGGTCGATCAGAAAAATCAGCCATCGATCCTACTAAAGAAATAATCCATGGTCATAAAAGTTTCACAATCAATATGCTTTAATATGGCACTAAAATCTGCCGATTCACGTTGTAGTGGAGACTCGCTTTGCCTAATAATCCTGTTTTAAATCATCACATTTCTTCGCAATTCAATGAAGAGTTGCAGGATGTGCATACCAAATTTATGACCATGGGTGGTTTGGTGGAGCAACAGGTTGCAAATGCCATTCATGCCTTATTGGATACGGATGCAACAATGGCGATTGATGTTCAATTTCAAGACAATACGGTGAACCGTATGGAAACTGAAATTGATGAAGCGCTTACCCTAATTTTGGCGCGTCGTCATCCTGCTGCGATTGATCTACGCATGGTGATTGCGATGTCGAAAGCCAACACCGATTTAGAACGGATTGGTGATGAAGCGGCAAAAATTGCCCGTATTGCACAAAGCTTGTGTGAAGAGGGGGGGTCACCGCGTGGTTATATGGAAACACGTCATATTGGCAACCAAGTCCGCGTGATGATTCATGATGCGCTTGATGCCTTTGCACGTTTGGATGTAGATCAGGCTTTACGTGTCCTTTTGGCCGATGCTGATATTGACCGCGAGTACCAATCGGCAACCCGTACCCTCATGACGTATATGATAGAAGATCCACGCCACATTACTCGGGTCATGAATGTACTTTGGGTGCTGCGTTCACTTGAACGTATTGGTGACCATGCTCGAAATATCTCTGAACAAGTGATTTATATGGTGAAAGGTCTAGATGTCCGTCACACCAGTGTTGAAGAAATTGAGCAAAAAGTTCAGCGTTAATTGATTAACATCAAGATGAACGAAGCCCATCAAATGATGGGCTTTTTTCGGTCTAAATTAACTATGTGTTTCTTCATCTTCTTCAAAAGTCCGGGCGATTTTGTCAATATTTAAACTTTTCGCCATCGCATCGAAGATTTGCTTATAGGCACCTTCTTGATGGTACAAATCATGATGCTCCCCGTGTTCTACGATTTGTCCGTCTTTCATCACATAGGTGTAATCGGCATCGATAATTTGCGACAAACTATGCGAAATCATGATAACGGTACGCCCTTGCTTAATTTGATCCAGACTATTTTTAATTTGTTCAGCCGCGATCGCATCTAAACTCGCAGTCGGCTCATCCAAGAAAATAATCGGCGGATTTTTCAGGAACATGCGTGCCAAGGCAATACGTTGTTGCTGTCCACCTGAGAGCAGTAAAGCATCGGCTTCATAGGCATGTGGCAGTTTTAAGATCTGATCATGGATCGAGGCTTTCCTTGCCGCATCAAAGACTTCTTGCTCTGTAGCTGTACTTTTGCCATAGCGAATATTTTCAAAAATTGAACCTGGGAAAATATGATTTTTTTGCAATACCAAACCAATATTTTCACGTAAATACTGTGTATCAATCTGTTCTAAATCGATGCCATCGAGTTTGATATTGCCCGCTTGAGGATGATAAAACTTATCCAGTAAGCTAATTAATGTCGATTTACCAGCGCCAGATAAACCAACCAACGCGGTGATTTTGTTCGGTTGGATGGTCATGTTGATGCGGTGCAATGCCTGAAAGCCATTGGGATAGCTAAAGTCGACATTGCTCAATTCAAATTGACCTTGAATCGGAGGTTGAGCAGTGCCACTGGTTTCAATTTCATGATCCGCTTCTAAGATATTAAAGAAGCTTTCCGAATAAATCATCGCAGAGTTAATTTCATCATAGATACGATGCAGCGAGCGAATCGGGGCAGAGACATTATTAAATAACAACACGTGATACATAATCATCCCGATACTCATTTGCCCATCCAAAACAAAATAGGCTGTCAGAATGATGATCAGTACCACACCGACCTGTTCAATAAAGGTTTTGAGTCCGTCAAAGATATAACTGGTTTGCCGTGTCTGCATCTGGTTTTCAGTCAGCGACTTTTGCAGATTTAATTGCTTTTTCGATTCGACGGCTTCTTTGTTAAAAGATTTAATGACCGTTATCGAGTTGATAATACTCAGAATACCCTGATTTTTCTTTTCAAAATTATCGCGTAGGGCACGGCGTTTGCCTGCCAGTTTTTGTGATTGTTTAAAGGTCAGCCAAAAATAAATCGGCACAATAATTGTGGCCACCACGCCAACCCAAACATTGGCATAATACATTAAGCCCAGTGCAATAATCGCACTGGTAAAAAGCGGTAAAATATCAATAAAAAAGATTTGAACCAGTCGTGTGAGCGAGCTGACACCCCGATCAATTCGAGTTTGGAGCTTACCTGCTTGGTTGTCTTGTTGATCGAAGAATGCCAATCGATAGGTGATAAATTTTTCAATAATGCCTTGGGACAAATCCTGAGAAATTAAAATACGTAATTTTTCACCAAACGATTTTTGTCCAAATTGCACGATGGCATTGATGACTTCTTTTCCCAGTAAAACTACGGTGATTGTGATTAATATGTGCCAACCATTGGCTAGACCGAGGCCTTGTTGTAAAAGCTGATTGATGCTGTCTACGGCATATTTGAGTGTCAGGGCATTCACCTGTGCCGTGAGTGAGCCAATTAAGGTCAAGATCAGCGTCACGACCACCAGCCAGCGGTATGGCTGTACGAATGGGCGTAATTTTTGGAAAAGTTGCCACAGATTCATAAGCAATTATTTTTATTGTGAATATGAGCTTTAGTCTAAGACTGAAAATTCTATGCGACAAGTAATGACAATGTTTTGATTTGTGACGAGAGTTTTTCGGCTAAGATATTTTTTAAATGTGCTCACGACATCAGCATCACGCTGCTGTGCCAAACAGTGTTGAGTTGAACCGATGAATTTTGAATTATTTACGCCTGAACCGCATGCAAATCTGTTGCCCTATGATGGTGAAGTTGAAGATTATGGATTGATCTTCAATGCTGAAGACAGTGAAAAATATTTACGCTATTTCCTCACGCAGTTGGCTTGGCAGCATGATGAAGTCATTTTGCATGGACAGTATTTTCAAACGGAACGAAAAGTGGTTTGGTATGGAGATGCTCATTATGAGTATCACTATTCAGGCATGCAAAAGCAGGCATTGATCTGGAATCCGGCTTTACTGCGCTTAAAGAAATATATTGAGCAACGGGTGGGTCAGACGTTTAATTCCTGTTTGGCCAATTTATACGAAAATGGTACGCAAGCGGTGGGGTGGCATAGTGATGATGAGCCATCTTTGCTTTCACCCACACAGCAGGTGGTGATCGCATCTTTGAGTTTTGGTGCAAGCCGAAAGTTTTGCTTTAAACATAAAAGCACTCAAGAGAAAGTACAGCTTTTACTGCAAAGTGGACAGTTGATTGTGATGCGTGGGAAAACCCAACGGTATTGGAAACATGCCCTAATGAAGTCGATGAAAGTGACCGAGCCGAGGGTGAATTTAACCTTTCGTTATTTCTATGATCAACAGCCGTAAAAAAAGCCCATATCTAGATGAGCTTTTTTCTTTCTCTGAGGAAGAGTATAGCGACAATCAACTGAAATCATGGAACACATGATTGAGATGACTGCTAAAGAACAATAATCATATTATGATAATCTTTCTGGAATTTATAATTAATAAATTCAATTAATAATATGAATTTATCAGATTAATTAAATATCATCTTTACAACATCGCATCAGTTGTGCGCAAACTGATCAGATTTAAATGGCGTCCGATTCTTCCATCATACTGCTGTATTTTTTCTCAATACGCGCTGTACAGTCTTGCATCATTTCTACGACTTTTTGAAAGTTCATAAATTCAAAACGATTTTTAGACGCCAATAGGGTCAAAGCAAGCGGGGGTTCTTTACTGGAAAATTTAATCGGAATCGATAAGCTCGACATATTCGGGTCAACTTCACCATTGGAAAAATAATAACCCTGCTTTTTAATCTTTTTCATTTGCAGCATAAATTCTTCTTCATTATGCGCAAAACCAACTTGAGATAACTCGTCCGCAAAACGGTGGTAATAATCTAAAATCCGTTGCTTAGGTAACTGCGACAAAATCACTTTAGACGATGAGCCTTTGTACATTGGACGTGGGCTACCTCGACCATATGCCAAGGCAGTATAGTCCTTATACAGTTCATGATGTACATCAATACATGAGTCGATATTCAGATGCGTCAATAAGCAACAAGACTCTGTGCGTTCCACAATTTCTTTCATGAAGGGAATGCTAATTTGCACCAATGGATCGGTGGTGCGAGAAATAAAATCAAGCACAGCAATTTTTGAACCCAGTGTGTAATCGCCAGAAGTCCCACTGAGGCGCTGCAATAATTCAGCAGAAACCAGTTCTTTTAAATAGCGATAGCTCGTTGGTTTAGATAAGCCTAATTCTTCACTAATAATGTCGACATTGATGATGGGACGAGCAACTGAAAATAAGTCGAGTACGGTGAGAATTTTACCAAAACTGGAAAGCGCCATAAGAACCTGCTTGGTCACAATAAAAATGAATCGTTAAGCTACTTTATAACAAATTGCTTGGCCTGATGTTGCGCTTTTCTACACTGGAAATGAAACAAATCTGAAATATCACAGGGTTTCTTGGGTTATTCTGATAAAAGCATAATAAAAAATTGAAATACGCATTTAAAATATAGGTCAATTATCAAAATAAGATATTTTTATTGACTTTGGTTTGTTTTTTTAGCAAAATTACTATGAAAATATCCTATATTGAATAAATATTGCCCATCTGTTCGATGCGCAGGCAATGTTGCATACTACTTTTTGTATTCAAATGGTTTGAAACACGATTTGAATCGCTTCTTTACTTATTGAAATTTCTAGTCATTCCTGTGCCGTGATACAGGTTGTGCTGTCGAATGTTTAAGCATTCGATACGAGGCCGTTTTCACTAAAAAGAAGCAAACCACCGAGATCCATCATGCTGCTGACGAAACAAATGCTCGCTTTTCGGCCCAATAAAATGGACTGGATTTTTGCGACCAAAACGTTCATCGCGGGCATGCTTGCATTGTATGTGGCCTTTGTACTGAATTTGGCATATCCGATTTGGGCGATTGGCACCGTTTTCGTGATCGCGAATCCATATTCAGGGATGATGTCTTCAAAAAGTTTGTATCGTGTATTAGGAACATTCTTAGGGGCGGCCGTGTCGGTGGTGGCACTGCCACATCTCATCCATATGCCAGTACTGTTTACAGTGTTTTTGGCTGTTTGGGTTGGGTTTTGCTTGTATTTGTCACTGCTAGACCGTACGCCTCGTAGTTATGTTTCCATGTTGGCGGGTTATACCACGGTCATTATCTGTTTTAACGTCGTGTATTTTATTGATACCGCTTCGATCTTCGATATGGCCTTGGGGCGTTTTCTCGAAATTACGGTGGGTGTGGTCTGTAGTGCCATCGTGACTACGACATTATTTCCAATGCATATTGGTCCTGCAGTCGAAACACGGGTGAGCAAAACCTTTGCCGATACCAAAGAAATTTTTGATCAGATTTTATTAGAGCCTGCCGAACTAGAAAATTATTCAAAAAATCTCGGCAATATTGCACGAGATATCGCGGATATACATGTCATGGCGGTGCATTTGTCTTATGAAAAATCAACCTTAAAAGGCATGACACGTCCGTTGCAGGAAATCTTGCATCAGTTGAGTTTGTTGGTCAGTAACCTGGTGGCCATGTCTGAGCGGATGAAACAATTAGACGGTTTAGACACACATTATCGGACGGCACTCAAGCAAGCCCATGAACATATTGCCGCGTTTTTATTAGATCAACATCAGATTGAGGAAAGTGAACTTAATCAATTACCTGAACAATTTGAGCAAGATTTTCAACACATTCAGACACAGGCATTGCCATCACAGCAGGTGATTTTGGGTAGTCTAAAAATGGATATTCGGCATTTTATTCAGAATATCCGTGCGATTCGCTTGCTTTGGCAGCGGGTACAGCAAGGCGACTCCACTTTACCAACCACACTGACCGCCTTGAGCAATAGTCATTATCCGACTTTGCACCGTGATGCGGGGGTTGCTATTCGTGGCGGAGTGTCTGCGTGTCTGATTATTTTAATTTCTACGGGTTTTTGGATCGTTAGTGGTTGGAAAGCTGGATTTATGATGGCTGAAATGGCTGCGATCAGTGCCTGTATTTTAACGGCAATGGATAACCCTGTTCCTGCATTGAAAATGTTTATTCGAGCCAATATGTATGCGGCTTTCATGGTGTTTATCTACGCCTATGGCATTTTCCCGCATGTGACCGCCTTTTGGCAGTTGATCGTGGTGTTAGCACCGTTTGTGATGTTCTGTCTGATGCTGTTTTTACATCCACCTTTAATTGGAATTAGCTTGCCATTACTGATGGGGGCGATTATGGGACTGAATATTCAAAACCGCTTTAGCCTCGATCAGGTGTTTTTCTTTGATGCATCGATTGGGACGGTTTTGGGACCCATTATTTCGGTGTTTATTATTCATTTAGTGCGTGCAATGTCACCAGATATGACGGCCCAACGCATCCTTTCTCAGCATTATAAGGCACTGCGTCAGGCTTTATATCTGCCGTACGGCTTACCGTTTCGGGTGCATTTACGCAGTATGTTGGACCGAATTGGCATCCTAAACAGCAAAATGGTGCAATCAGGAAATTTGAAACAACAGATCGAGTGGGCTTTGGTGGAAGCCAGTGCGGTGATTGATTTGACCCGCTTACAAGAACTCATGAATAAACTCGATCCGAATGATGCATTGGTCAGCGAACTCGAAGAGTTACAACAGGATTTAGATGACTATTTTCGGGCCATGGAACAAGGGCAAAAGAATGTGTATATGAGCTTGAAACAGCAAATTGTAGAGCGAATTCAACGATTGAATCAGGCCGTTCAGGGTATTGAAAACGACGATGTTATGCATCGAATTCAGTATTTACTGAACAATATTCAAAGCAGTTTTTGTCATGTTCTAACACAGCAGACTCCAAATCATTTACAGGTCGAGGCACAACATGGGTGAGCTAAATGTATATGGCGTCTATGTGCCCATTCTATTGATTCAAGCGGTATTGGCCTATCTGTTATTACGGGTCATCATGCGTTTGCTTGACCGATGGATGACGCCAGATTGGGTGCCGATGCCCAATATTTTTTATTTGGGTGTATTTGTGATGTTGCTTTGGCTGGTGCATGAAATCTTTATTTTCTGCCAGTTCTAAGCCCCTAAAAAATGAAATGATTGAGGTAATCGTATGACCAATTTGAATGTCCGAAAATATGTTCGGCCTGTATTGTTGATAATCGTGCTATGTGGCGCATTACTTGCGCTGAAACATATTTGGGAATATTACAATTCGGAACCATGGACGCGTGATGGACGGGTACGTGGTGATGTGATTCAAGTGTCATCGGATGTTTCAGGTTTGGTCACAGACGTTTTAGTTCAAGACAACCAACAAGTGAAAAAAGGCCAAGTGCTGTTTCGTATAGATGTGGCACGTCAAGCTTTGGATGTTGAGCAAGCCAAATCTGACCTGGCGAAAGCCAACGCAGGACTGGCAGGGGCTGAAGCGCAGCTTGCTGAAGCCAAAGCCAATCTAGTGAAGTCACAAGCCAATATTAATCTTGCAGATAAAAATGCAAATCGTTATGCAAGTTTGATGGACGGTGCGATTTCAAAGCAAGAACAAGATCAAATGTTTGCAGTACGTGATCAATCCCATGCAGAGCATGAGCAAACTCAGGCAGCGATTGAGCAAGCCAAAGCCAGTGTGGTGCAGCAAAAAGCCCTAATTGAAGCGGCGAATAGCAGTTTGCATTTGGCTGAATTGAATTTAAACCGTTCGGAAGTAGTTGCACCGACTGATGGAACATTGTCTAACTTTGAACTCAAAGCAGGGAATTACGTCAAAGTTGGCCAAGCCGTAGCGGCCTTAATTGACCGTCAACAATTGTATGTTGTGGGATATTTTGAAGAAACCAAACTGGATAAAATCTATGTTGGCGCACCTGCAACAGTCCAACTGATGGGAAGTTCTGAAGTTTATAAAGGCCATGTACAAGGCGTTGCAACAGGGATTGAAGACCGTGAACGTACATCGACTGATAGTTTACTGGCCAATGTCAATCCAACCTTTAGTTGGGTTCGTTTGGCACAGCGTGTACCAGTGAAAATTGTACTGGATGAAGTGCCGCATGATCAGTTGGCTTTTGTCGCGGGTCGAACCACCACGATTCATATTGTGGATAAAAACTAAGTTATCCCCAATCATTTCATTTGCGCAGCATTGAGTGATCAATCTTGCGCATAAAAAAGCATCCTCTTTTGGATGCTTTTTTATTTGCCTATTTGTTGAAAGCGCTTAAGGTTTTAGTCCAACTGGATTTCGATACCAACTTTCAATAAACAATGCTGCAGCAAGGCTGTCGGCAGAAAGATTCTTCGCACGGCCTTGGGCTTGATAATGATCTAATTCATCACGCGCTTCACGTGTCGTTAAGCGTTCATCGACCATCAAGGTTTCAATATTGGTTTGGTGGCGAAGGCGTCGTGCAAATTTACGCGCACGTGTGGAGAGTTCAGATTCGCTATCATCCATATTGAGCGGTAGACCCACGATGAACAAATCCGGCTGATACTGTTTCACAATCTTGAGTAGATTATCCCAATTGGGAATGCCATCTTTCATGGGAAAGAGTGGCAGGGGATTTGCACTTTCAATCAGGGCTTGTCCCACAGCCATTCCTGTTTTTTGTGTGCCAAAGTCAAAAGCCATAATCATTTGATATTGTGGTAAATCAGGCATGTCCAATCTCAGATGATAACCACATGCGGTCTACCCCCATTTTTTTATAGGCAGCGTCCCAGCGGTCGTCATAAGGTAAGTTAAATATTAAATCCATGTCTGAGTCACAAATGAGCCAATCACCCCGAGCAATTTCTTCTTCTAATTGGCTTTTACCCCAACTGGCATAGCCTAGGGCCACCTGATAGCGACCCACACCTTCATTGTGTGCGATCGCATCTAAAATATCTTTAGAGGTGGTAATACAAACATTTTCACCTACAGCAATAGACGAATGCCATGTCGGTTGACCGGTATGAAGAACAAAACCTGCCTCTGGGCGCAAAGGTCCACCTTGCAACACTTCATGAGGATGCACATTATCTGCCTCAATTTCCAAATCATTCAAGAGTTCTTTGATCTGTAAACCTGATGGACGATTAATAATGATGCCTTGAGCGCCATCTTCATCATGTCGAGCCAAATAAATCACCGTATTGGCAAAGAATTCATCGTTCATTTCGGGTGGAGCAATCAGGCAGCGGTGTGTGAGGTATTGTTTAGTCACCTAATGGCTTCTCCTTATTGGGGTAAGTTTAATTTTTGGGGTGAATTGCATTCGAATAACGTTGTATTTATCAACATACTAGACTCACAAGTTTTCAACAATGAGTTTTTCTGCAAATTCAATATTTGTCATGCTCGACCGGTGAGGGGCATGATCAAAATCGTCATCGTGCAGGCAGGTCTGCAATGTGGTGAATTGTGAAGAGATGATTGGTAATTTGAACAACAGCAGTACAAAAGTGAGGAGAAGATATACGTGATGGATGACTGAGATTGCTTAAAATAGCAGGATAAACTGAGGGTAAAACAATGACACATTATTCAAAAATAATAGGGATGGCACTCTGTGCAAGCCTACCTATTTCAGGCTTTGCAGGAAGCGCTGACTTACAAAAACATGAATCTCAGGTGATTAAAAAATATAAAAACTTAAATTTTTATGAGGTCAATGAAGCGATAGAACGTGAAATTGTGGATGTCATTGCGGCAGATCCGAGCAGTTTTCACTACGGATTTACGCAACTCGAAAAGCAAGGTTTTGTTCATGTGCAATATTCACCAGATAAAAAACTTAAATTTTATAGTTTTGATGTGTCTGGCGGAGGCACGATGGGGGAGTGGAGCAGCTATGTGCAATATGCAACGGGAAAAACGCAACATTTAGATCAATTTGACTCAGGCTATATCAATCAAATTTTGCCGGTCAACATCCAAAATAAAACCGTATATTTGGTGAAGAGTTATTATAAAGGTGATAATTGCAGTGGACTACATCATCTAAGAGCTGTTGAAGTTGGACCAAAACAGTTACTTAAATCTTATGTATTTCAAACTAAGCAAAAGAAACTAGATCAAATCTCGGTAGATTATGACTGCCATTATGAAACCGATCGTCGTAGCGGTAATGAATATCTCAAAATCAGTCCGAAACACGTGGATGTTATGTTACTCAATCAACAACATCAGCCGCAGTATAAATATTTACGCTATAGCTTGGGCTCAAAAGGCTTTGTGTATCAGGGGATTTTCAAATAGTGTATTTAAGAAAAAAGCCTGTGTACTTTGAATACACAGGCTTTTTTGAAAGCATCAAAAATTAACTATGTTGAAATTTTAATTGTCGCAACTGTTTTGCGTGTTGTAAGGTCGTTTGACTAATCTCCACACCACCAGTCATTCGAGCCAGCTCTTGAATCCGATCATCTTCTTCTAATTCGATAATGGTACTGCTTGCAGGATCCGTTTGACGTTTTTTCACCAGGAGATGTTGGTCAGATTGAGCAGCGACTTGGGCTTGGTGAGTAATACATAAAATTTGAACATGCTGTGCCAAATCAGCCAACAAACGTCCGACAATTTCTGCCGTTCCGCCACTGATCCCGACATCAATTTCATCAAAGACTAACACTTCGGATTCGGTTTTTTCAGCATTCATCACTTGCATGACTAATGCAATACGTGACAATTCACCCCCCGATGCCACGCGTGCTAAAGGCTGAGCAGGAATCCCTTTGTTTGCGGTGAACAGAAGTTGAATAAAGCTTAAACCTTCACTTGAAGCTTGTTCTAGAGGCTCAAATTTAAATTCAAAATGAGCCTCTGGGAGCGCGAGCTGCTTCACTTGTTCAGTCAACTGCTTCGCCAATGGGGTAGACGCTTCACGACGAATATCATCCAAATGCTGTGCTTTGGCTAAAAAGTCTTGATGAGACACTTCCACTTGTTCAGCTAAGGTTTCAGGATCTTCCAGCTGATGCAGTTGCTCTAACTCAAGTTGCCACGCTTCGTATTCTTGTTTTAAATCTTCAGGCTGAGTACGATATTTACGCGCTAAGCGATGAAAAACTTCCAGTTTGGTATTTAATTCGTCCATACGTTCAGGATCAAAACTTTGACGATCAATAAACTGACGTAAATTTGCGGTGGCATCTTCAATTTCACTTTGAGCGTTCAGTAGCGACGTATAAATTTCAGAAAGTTGTTCACTACGTCCTGCATGCGATTCAATTCGACGAATGATCGCGCCCATTTCTTGATTGATATTTTGCTCGGCATCATCGAGGGCATTTAGACCATAGCTACAGTCTTGCATGATATGTTCATGATGACTGAGACGGTCAAATTCTTGCTCGATTTCCTTGTATTCCGTTTGCACAAGGTCTTCAAGTTCTTCTAATTGAAGTTCAAGCGTTTCTATCCGTTGCTTACGTGTGGCTTGGGCATCGAGAGCTGCTTGGTGCTGTCGAATGTCCTTTTGCCACTTGCTATAGGCATCACGCACGGCTTGAGCAGGCTGATAAAAATTATAATAACGATCCAACCAATGCTTTGGATAGGGTGGTTCTAAGAGTTGTTGTTGGCTGTGTTGGCTATAAAGTTGTACCAATAAGCGGCCAATTTCTTTTAACTCGGACAAGCTGCTCGGACGTCCATTTATCCATGCCTTACTACGACCTGTTGCAAAAATTACGCGACGTAAATGGATTTCGCCAGACTCATCATCCAATTCGTGTTCTTTGAGCCAAAGCGCTTCAGGACTGTGCTCTTGATAGCTAAAGGTCGCTGTTACATCGGCTTTGTCTGATCCATAGCGCACATAGTTGGTGTCTGTACGTTCACCTAAGCAAGCTGATAATGCGTCTAGCAGTAAAGATTTACCTGCACCCGTTTCACCCGTCAGGACATTAAAGCCTTGTTCAATGTCGATGGCTAAATGGTCGGCTAATGCAAAATTGATCAGAGTTAAATGTGTCAGCATAAACGCATCCGAGCTGCGAAAAGTTCTAGTTAAAGATAATTAAGTTTTGTTTTGGTCACAAGACAAGTTTTATTTTAAGATGACGAAAAACCTCGTAATTCTATCTTAAATTTCAGTTTAACAAGAAATTAGTTTCGTATCCGCTGTATGCACGTAGTGTTGTGATGCAAAGAGTAGGTGATCTTGCATAACTTGACCTGAAACCATCCAACATCCTGCCAAGTCCTCACAAAACACGTTAGTGTATGTATTCTTGTATTTAATCTAGCGTGTTATTGCCATAAAACGTCATGATTTGGTCACTCAAATCTACCAATATGATTCACCACGCTGATATTTTATTGAAATGATTTTGCAGCGTTTCGATCAACCCTAACTAGGACTTTAGTGGATGAAACAAAAAAGTATTTTGTACAACAGCACAGCTTGTTTTAGACTCTAAATGTTGAGGTGGTGGGATGAAATTGGGGCACATCCGGTACTCAGATTTTTGTAATTATCTATCGCACAGTTTTCAACACAGATTGATTAGTTTTTGCAGCACAATTAAACTACATCGATCAAAATATTATAAATATGCTTTATCTGGAGAAAACGCATGTCAGCACAGTTTGATCATGTATCAGTCATCAAAAAATCAAATGTTTATTTTGGCGGTCTATGCATCAGCCATACTGTGCAATTTGAAGATGGAACAAAGAAAACACTGGGTGTGTTGCTTCCAACTGAACAAGCGCTGACTTTTGAAACTCATGTACCTGAACGTATGGAAATTATTTCAGGAGAATGTCGTGTTCAAATTGCAGATAGCGAAGAAAGCGAATTATTCCGTGCGGGTCAATCATTCTACGTGCCAGGTAATAGCCGATTTAAAATTGAAACAGACGAAGTGTTGGATTATGTGTGCCACTTAGAAGGCTAATGATTCAATCAATTTAGGCAAAGTTTTTTAACCTCAAATCGGTTAAACTATGTGTCATAGCATAAATCCTGTAAAGCTTGCTTTGCAGGATTTTTGTTTTTGGCAGCCTATGCTGTGCTCTAGGGATATCATACCCTGTTCAAAAGTTTATCGAAGTTTGCAATTTAGAGGTCGTTCATGGCGAAACCGGAATATTATTATGGCGTTCATTCAGTGGAGTCATTACTGGAACTTGAGCCAGAACGCGTTTTAACTTTATTTGCGTTAAAAGGACGTGATGATCAGCGTTTAAAACGTATTTTTGAGCTTGCAGAACCGTTTGGTGTCAGCATTCAAAAAGCTAGTCGTGATAGTTTGGAAAAACTTGCGGGACAACCGTTCCATCAGGGTGTGGTTGCTGCTGTACGCCCCCATCCAGTTTTGAACGAAAAAGATTTAGAGGCTTTATTACAAGCCAATCCAAATGCGTTGCTATTGGCATTAGATCATATTACAGATCCACATAACCTTGGTGCATGCATTCGTACAGCGGCAGCCATGGGTGTTGAAGCGGTGATTGCACCGCGTGATCGTTCAGCGACACTTACCCCAACAGCCCGTAAAGTGGCTGCAGGTGGTGCTGAAAAAGTGAAGTTTATTCAGGTGACGAACTTGGCACGTACCTTGGCTCAAATCAAAGAAGACTTTAATGTACGTGTGGTCGGCACCATGCTAGATGAAAAAGCTTTGCCGATACAAAATTTTGACTTCACAGGTACGGGTGTATGTGTGGTGATGGGTGCTGAAGATACAGGTTTGCGTCCCATTACTCAGGCGCAATGTGATCAAACTGTTTACATTCCAATGGCTGGAAATTTGCAAAGCCTAAATGTCAGTGTCGCGACAGGTATGGCATTGTATGAAGCATGTCGTCAACGTAATAATGAATTGAAATAGCAGTGATGATGTCTCCTCAAAAGCAAGGTTATTTATATGTGTTCATTACCATGTGTATTTGGGGAGGATTCACCTTAACGGCGCGTTTAAGTGCTAATTGGGGAATCAGTGCTTGGGATATCACAGCACTCCGGTTCGCTTTGGCATTTTGCATCTTAATGCCAATTTTGATTTATAAAAAAGATACGGCTTTTTTATGGAAGAAAGAGCCTTTTATCCTCGCTATGCTCGGTGGGGTGACCTATTGCTTAACGGCCTATAGCGCATTTCATTATGCTCCTGCGGCCCATGCTGCAATCTTCCTCAATGGTTGTATTCCCTTATGTACGGCCATAGCCGCGTTTCTGATCTTCAAGCAGCCACTCGATAAGCATACCTGGATCAGTGTAGTGATTATGGTCTCTGCCATTAGCTTAATGAGCTATTTGATGTATGTGGAAACCGGTGTAGCGTTTGGTCTCGGTGATTTGCTGTTTTTTATCAGTGCCATTTGGTGGGGGATATTTACGGTATTGCTTAAACAATGGAAGCTCTCTGCTTGGCATGCCATGGCGGGGGTTGCGATTTGGTCTGCCGTGGTATTTGTGCCAATTTACCTACTATTTTTCCCTAAACATTGGTCCGATCCTGAGCCGCTGCAGCTCATTGGGCAAGTCATCTTTCACGGTATTTTTGTGGTGATTATTGCGACTTTAACGTATGTAGAGGCGATCAAGCGCTTGGGTGCATTTAAAGCCGGAAGCATCGTAACTTTGGCACCTTTTATTGCTGCGATTTTAGCGGTGCCGCTGCTAAATGAACCTTTAAGTTTTGCAATCGTGTGCGGATTGGTCGGGATGGGGATTGGAGCGATTCAACCGTGGAAATGGTTGGGGCGAAAGGACAGTCTAGAGCAGCAACTCGAACAACAAAAAAAGCAGTCTGAGTAAGACTGCTTTTTTATTTAGTTTTTTTCAGCGTGCGCTAAGTACTTGAGATGCAAGGGCCGAAGCTGCGCATAAAGATGATCTAAATGACCATCATTCAGCACGATATCATCGGCGATTTTTTGCTTTTCCTGACGTGACATTTGAACTTGAATAATTTTTTGGATTTGCTCGATATTTTGACCATCGCGCTGTGATGCACGCTGAATTTGCAATTGTTCTGTGGCATCAATCAGCAAGGTGTGATTGGTCAATTCATGTTGATTGGTTTCAAATAATAGTGGTGAAACCAAGATGACATAGGGGCTAGTGGCTTCGTTTAATTGTTGGATAATGGACTGGCGTATTGCAGGATGGGTAATGGCTTCAAGTGCTTGACGTGCTGTAGGATCTTTAAAGATATGTTCACGTAAAGCGCGCCGATTTAACTCACCATTTTCCTGTAAAACCCAATCACCAAAATGTTGCTGAATTTGATTCAGTGCGGGTTGACCAGGTTCGACTATCTCACGTGCAACGAGATCAGCATCAACGACTTGAATGCCTTGGAGTTCAAACCAATTGCTTGCAGCAGATTTACCGCTACCAATACCACCTGTTAAACCCAAGACAAATGTCATACAACGACCTTACTGACCCAAATAAATTTTCATAATTTGATCACCCCATAAAAAGGCGATCCATCCGGCGATGGCAATATAGGGACCAAATGCAAAAGGTTGGTTATCTTTACGAACTTTGAGCAAAATAATCCCAATGATTGCACCCACTAGTGAAGAGAGTAATACAATCAGTGGAAGCAGGAAAGGGCCCATCCATGCACCCAAGGCAGCTAAAAGCTTAAAGTCACCATAGCCCATGCCTTCTTTGCCAGTGATAATTTTAAATAAATAGTAAACGATCCATAGGCATAAGAAGCCGATGATATATCCCCAAATGGCTGAGGTTGCAGAGGTATAAATGGCATAGCTATTCACGCCAAGTCCGAGTGCAGCCAAAGGAAGGGTATAACGGTCAGGTAAAAGTTGGGTGTCAAAGTCAATAAATGTTAAGGCAATCAAGACATAAGTCAGCACCAAACCAAACAGCATCTGGATGGTTGGACCAAAAACTGCAACAACAATCAGCGCACAGACCATGGTGAGTAGCTCGATCAGTGGATAACGGCTACTGATCGGGTTTTGGCAACTTCCACATTTTCCACGTAACACAATCCAACTGATGACAGGAATGTTTTGATACCAACGAATGGGCGTTTTACATTTTGGACAGGTTGAAGCAGGGGTACTCAGGGTAATCTTGGTTTCATCAATAATCGGTTGGTCTGGATGCAAAAATAGTTGGCAATCTGTGCGCCATTCTTGTTCCATCATCTTCGGCGTGCGGTAAATCACCACATTCAAAAAACTACCGATGCAAAGACTAAAAATCCCAACTGCGATATACATCGCAGTTGGGTTGTTGATTAAGTAGCTAAAATAATCAGTAAACAAAATATTTCCTTTTCTTGGTTTTAACCAACCACTGAACCCATTTGGAAGATTGGAAGGTACATTGCGACAACAAGACCCCCTACTAAAATCCCGAGAATAGCCATAATTAAGGGTTCCATCATAGAGGTTAAACCATCTACAGCATTATCTACTTCATTCTCATAATGTGTCGCCACTTTATCTAGCATGGCATCTAAAGCACCAGACTCTTCACCAATAGCGACCATTTGGACTGCCATAGGTGGAAATTTATCGGTAACACGCATGGCAAATTGCAATTGCTGACCAGTCGCGACATCTTCACGAATTTTCATGACCGCTGTTTCATAGACCACGTTGTTGGTTGCACCTGCAGTCGATTCTAGTGCATCGATTAAAGGTACACCTGCGGCAAAGGTGGTTGCCAAGGTACGGCTATAGCGGGCAATAATCGCTTTATAAACCAAATCACCAAAAATTGGTGCTTTTAGTGCAGCTTTGTCTAAGAAGTCTCGGAAAGCTTTGCTACGTTTTTTTGCTTCTAGAAACCCACCAATTAATATTGCAATAACCACGAGCATGATAAACCAATAATCTTTAGTCCAATTTGACATATTGACAACCATCTTAGTAAAAGCTGGCAGTTCTGCACCAAATGAACTGAAAAGGCCTTCAAATACGGGTACAACTTTCACCATCAAAATAATGGTCACAATTATCGCGACCACAATAACTGTGGCTGGGTATTTCATGGCCTTTTTGATTTTTTGCTTAAGCAATTCACTTTTTTCTTTATAAATGGCAACACGATCCAGCATGGTTTCAAGTGCACCCGATTGTTCGCCTGATTCAACCAAAGAGCAAAATAGGTTGTCGAAATACTGCGGATATTTACGCAGTGCACCTGCAAAGGTATTGCCGCCTTCAACTTCACCTTTAATCCCCAAAACCACTTCACGCATGGCTGGGTTTTCTAGGCCTTCCGCCACGATTTCAAAACCCTGAACGAGCGGTACACCGGCTTTCATCATGGTTGCAAGTTGGCGCGTGAATACCGTGATATCCAAAGTGGATACTTTCTTTTTCATCAAGCCTTCGAGAATATTTTTGCGTTTTTCTCGAATGGTTTTAATGGTGATGCCTTGCTTACGTAAAGTGACTTTGGCTAAAGCCATATTACGCGAAGGCATTTCCCCTTTGATTTTCGCCCCTTTGCGATCCACGCCTTCATAACTGAAGGTTGGCATCATCTGCGCTTTTTTTACAGCCATGAATTTATCCTTATTTTTAAATACTAATTCACTTACTCACTGGTCACACGATTGACTTCTTGAAGTGAAGTCACCCCCTGCATGACCTTAATTAAGCCTGAACGGCGTAAATTGTTAAAACCTGCTTGATTTGAAGCTTCGGCAATTTGTAAGGCATTGCCATCTTCCATAATAATTCTTGAAATTTCAGGTGTCACTTTCATGACTTCATATATACCGACACGGCCTTTATAGCCTTCACGGCATTCGGCACAACCCACAGGTTGGTATATTTGAAATTCTGGTGTATTTAAATCGTCTTCAGTAAAACCAAGCTCCAATAGACTTTGTTTTGGTACGTCTACTGTTTCTTTACATTGTGAACATAGGCGACGTGCAAGTCGCTGCGCAATGACAAGGTTCACGGATGTCGCGATGTTAAATGAAGGCACGCCCATATTGCGTAAGCGTGTCAGTGTTTCAGGTGCACTATTGGTATGCAGTGTAGACATTACCATGTGACCTGTTTGAGCCGCTTTAATTGCAATTTCAGCCGTTTCTAAATCTCGAATCTCACCGACCATCACAATATCAGGGTCTTGACGTAAGAATGATTTTAAGGCTGCAGAGAAGGTGAGGCCGACTTTATTATTTACGTTTACCTGATTGATCCCTTCTAAGTTAATTTCCACAGGGTCTTCGGCCGTTGAAATATTGGTATCTTCACGGTTGAGAATATTTAAACCTGTATATAGAGATACGGTTTTACCGGAACCCGTTGGACCGGTAATGAGCAGCATGCCTTGTGGTTTTTCTAAAGCCTGCATGAACAGTTCTTTTTGATCAGGTTCATAACCCAACGCATCAATCCCTAGCATCGCACTAGATGGATCAAGGATACGTAGAACAAGTTTTTCACCAAACAATGTCGGTAAAGAGTTCACACGGAAGTCGATAGCTTTGTTCTTTGACAGCTTTAACTTGATACGACCGTCTTGAGGTATACGTTTTTCCGAGATGTCCATTTGTGACATGACTTTTAAACGTGAAGCAAGTCTTGTAGCGAGCTGCAAGGGCGGATTAGTAATTGTTCTTAACACGCCATCGACACGGTAGCGGACGCGGTAAGACTTTTCATAGGGTTCGAAATGTAAGTCAGATGCACCCATGCGAATTGCGTCGACTAGTAGTTTATTGATGTATTTAACAATCGGAGCTTCATCACCCGTTGCCTCATCTTCATCTTCTTGAGATGGATCGGGTGTTTCATTATCTAAATCAAGATCAAAGTCATCGTCAAAGTCGAAAGTACTTTCTTCAGCGAAGTTCTGTTCAATTAACTTTTCAAGTTTGTCATGTTCAACAATAATTGTTTCAGTATTCAGCTTACTACCAAATCGAATGGCATCCACTGCTTCAATATTGGTGGGATTACTGATCGCAACGAATAATAAATTGCCATGTTTAAAAATAGGCAAAATACGATGCTTAGTAATGAGTTTATCTTCAAATTCATCACGTATAATTAAAGACGTATCATAAGTTGAAATATCAAAAACCGGTTCACCGAACTCTATCGAGATGGTTTCTGCGATCAGGCGTGCTGAAAGGTGATATTCCTGAATCAAATGCGGCACGATATCTTGATGAGCCTTTTTTGAATTTTGCAGCGCTGCTTGCATTTTTTCGGCAGACAGATGCCCTTCGTCAACTAAGCGACGAATAAACCCCGTAAATCTTGAAGAACCTTGAACTGCTGTCATGCTTTTACTTGCCTATGCTTCAGTCTGTTTATAATTGGTATAGCAAAATTATACTTTTGTTGCACAAAAATACCATATCTTAAAGTGTTGTCACTAGCTAAGAATTGGTAAAAAGCATGAACCAGTCCTTAAATCTGCTTAATTTTTTTACAGAAAAGTGAAGATCTTGGAATGACTGGTGTGGTTCGAAGATGCAAATGTGTTGAAATTTATCTTCAAAATTATGAATTACGTGTAGAATGTGCCCGATTTCATCTTTGTCATGTGGGATAAATATGTCGGGTTCGACGATTACGCCTTGGGTAGTGGGTAACTGGAAAATGAACCCATTGCAAGCCGATGCTGGCGCACTTCTTAAGAATTTTAAGCAATTATTAAATGAACAAAATATTGCTGAAGCGGCATGCCATATTGGGGTTGCACCAACAGCTATTGCTCTGACCTCGGTGCAAAATGAATTAGCACAAGCAAGCCGTTACATCATGACTGTTGCACAAGACGTTTCTCGCGTCGCAGGTACAGGTGCATACACGGGTGAGCTTAGTGCTGAGCTATTAAAAGATTATGGTATTGAATTTGTACTGATTGGTCATTCAGAACGCCGTGAAATTTTTGCTGATCAACCGCATATCATTAATGAAAAAGTAAAAAATGCATTAAACGCAGGTTTGACTGTGATTTATTGCGTGGGTGAAAGCTTAGAACAACGTGAAAGCGGCCAAGCAGAACAGGTTGTGTTACAACAAATATGTGATATTGCTGCTGTCGTACAAGCAGAGCAGTGGAAACAAATTGTGGTGGCTTATGAGCCAATTTGGGCCATTGGCACAGGTAAAACAGCGTCACCTGAAGATGCGCAAGCGATGCATGCTAAAATTCGTGAAGGTTTAAGCCAAATCACCCCGATGGGACTTCATACTGCAATTCTTTATGGTGGTAGTGTAAAACCAGAAAATGCAGTAGAGTTGGCAGCCTGTCCAGATATCAATGGTGCGCTGGTCGGTGGTGCATCATTAAATGCAGAGTCGTTTTATAAAATTGCTCGAGCATTTGCAAATACAAAATAATTAGGAGTTCAGCATGCATACGTTTGTGCTGGTGGTACATATTATCTTAGCGATTTTAATGATCGTGTTGATTTTAGTTCAGCATGGTAAAGGCGCAGATGCGGGTGCATCTTTTGGTGGCGGCGGTGCTGCAACTGTATTTGGTGCATCTGGTTCGGGTAACTTTATGACCCGTTTGACTGCGATTTTAACGGCTTTGTTCTTTGTTACGAGCTTGACACTTGCTGTGTTTGCAAAGAAACAAACGACAGATGCTTATAGTCTGAATGCGATTTCTTCAGTACCGACTGCGCCTGCAAAATCGGCTGAAACTTCGCCAACTGCACCAAAAAGCGCTGAATAATTTATTTAGCGCTTTCTTTTTTGACGTGTTGCGACTAGAATGCGTCACAGCTGCGGTGGTGGTGGAATTGGTAGACACGCTACCTTGAGGTGGTAGTGCTTTCGGGCGTGGGGGTTCAAGTCCCCCCTTCCGCACCAACTTATAATCCAGAACATAAGTTGGTGTATGCAGCAAAACTCTGTTGATGCGGGATGGAGCAGTCTGGTAGCTCGTCGGGCTCATAACCCGAAGGTCGTTGGTTCAAATCCAGCTCCCGCTACCAATCAATTCTATTTTTAAGATGCAAACTTTTAAATGGACAGCTTTTAAAGCTGAGAAAACTATTTGCATATTGATGCGGGGTGGAGCAGTCTGGTAGCTCGTCGGGCTCATAACCCGAAGGTCGTTGGTTCAAATCCAGCCCCCGCTACCAATCTTATATAGCACACAATCTATATAAGCAGCTTATCTGAAAGTCATTGTGATGTTGATGCGGGATGGAGCAGTCTGGTAGCTCGTCGGGCTCATAACCCGAAGGTCGTTGGTTCAAATCCAGCTCCCGCTACCAATCCTCTGAGATGCAACTCAGTAGGGCAATTCTTCAGGTTGTTTTAGATTGAAAATGACCAAGAAATTGTATATAATTTTTGCATGTTGATGCGGGATGGAGCAGTCTGGTAGCTCGTCGGGCTCATAACCCGAAGGTCGTTGGTTCAAATCCAGCTCCCGCTACCAAGTTTCTAAAAGAGGCTCACAACTAGGTGGGCCTTTTTGCACAGTGGACTATGGTTTTCTGTGTAATAATGGGGCGATTTACGCCCTTTTTTATTGGCTATCGTGTAGTGTCGACAGTATTTTGGTCAAACCGTCATGTTTCACTACTACTATAGTTTTGCATTGGTCTGTAGTGGTCATTTCGACCATCGAATCGCACAAATTTGACGAGAGTAAATGAAGCTATCAAATAAAACTCAAGCACTTCAGGACTTAATTGCCCCAGCGGTGCAAGCATGTGATGTAGAACTTTGGGGGATTGATTTCCAACCTCAAGGTAAGCGTTCACTGTTACGTATTTATATCGACCGTGAAGTTGATGAAAATGCAGAACCTGTCATCAATGAAGATGGCGAAGTTGAGCAAGGCCGTGGTATCGGCGTGCAGGACTGTGTTCGTGTCACTCAGCAAGTGGGTGCGATGTTGGATGTACATGATCCAATTTCAGGCGAATATGCATTGGAAGTGTCATCTCCAGGTTGGGATCGTCAGTTCTTTAAATTGGAACAAATGACGGCATACATTGGTCAGCAAGTCGCTTTGCGTTTGATCAGTGCTGTGGATAATCGTCGTAAATTCCAAGCCAAACTTGTAAGCGTAGACCTTGAAAGCGAAATGATTCAGGTTGAAGTTGAAAAGCAACAAGTGTTGGATATTGACAGCCACAATATTGATAAAGCAAATCTGGTTTTCCAAGATTAATTTAATAAATAAGAATCTGAACGAATAGGTGACTTATGGCTCGTGAAATTCTTACCGTAGTAGAAACGGTTAGTAACGAAAAAGGTGTAAGTCGTGATGCAATTTTTGAAGCGCTTGAACAAGCTTTAGTTGCAGCGACTAAGAAGAAATTCTACGAGGGAACTCACTCGGAAGAAGCTCGTCTACGTGTAGAAATCGACCGTCGTACTGGTGATTACCGTACTTTCCGTCAATGGGAAGTGGTTGCCGACGAAGATCACGAAATGCCAGCATGCCAAGATGCGATCTCTGATGTAGATCCTGCAAAATGGGCAATTGGGGATATCCGTGAACTTGAAGTTGAATCGATTGATTTCGGTCGTATTGCGGCACAAATTGCGAAACAAGTGATTGTTCAAAAAATTCGTGAAGCAGAGCGTGCGCTAATTGCAGATGCTTACGAATCTAAAGTTGGTGAACTCATCTACGGTGAAGTGAAAAAACAAACCAAAGATGGCTTTATCATTGATTTAGGTGACAATGCAGAAGCATATCTTGCGCGTGAAGAAATGATCGCTAAAGAAATTCTACGTCCTAAACAACGTGTAAACGCGATTTTGTTTAACGTAAACCGTGAAGGTCGTGGTGCTCAGTTATTACTTTCTCGTTCTAAACCAGAAATGCTTATTGCATTGATGAAGAAAGAAATTCCTGAAATTGCTGAAGAAATCATTGAGATTAAGGCTGCTGCACGCCAACCTGGCGTTCGTGCTAAAATCGCTGTGAAAACAAACGATCACCGTATTGATCCTGTAGGTGCATGTATTGGTATGCGTGGTACACGTATCCAAGCAGTTCAATCAGAGTTAAATGGTGAGCGTATTGATGTAGTCGTTTGGTCTGATGATGCGGCACAGTACATTGCAAGTGCTCTAGAGCCTGCTGATGTATCAGGTATCGTGATTGATGAAGAAGAACGTACTGCAGATATTATTTTTGCAACGAGTGATCAGTTAGCACGTGCAATTGGCTCTCAAGGTCAAAACGTACGCTTAGCATCTGAATTGACTGGTTACAAGCTCAATATGATGCTTGAAGAAGAATATCACGCACGCCAACAAAACGAAGCGCAACAATATTTAGATATGTTTGTTACACGTCTAGATATTGATGAAGACTTAGCGATGGCGTTAGTTGAAATGGGTTTCACATCATTAGAAGAAATCGCGTATGTTCCTGCGGAAACATTCGATGAGATCGAACTTGATGCTGAAACTGTTGAAATGCTGCAAGGTCGTGCAAAAGAAATTGCATTGGCTGATGCATTGAAGCAACAAGAAAACATCCAAGAGCCAAGCGAAGAGCTTGCTGCAATGGAAGGCGTGACTAAAGAAATCGCATATGCGCTTGCCGCTCGCGGTGTGGTAACTGTAGATGATCTTGCAGATCAAGCCACTGACGATATCTCTGATATCGAAGGTTTAGGTGCTGAAAAAGCAGGTCAACTTATTATGAAAGCGCGCGAATCATGGTTTAACTAGGAGGTAATATATGACGGACAAGTCGATTAAGGAGTTAGCTCTCAGCGTGGGTCGTCCAGTTGAGAAGCTACTGGAACAGGTTCGTGATGCGGGTTTACCACAAACTAAACCTGACGATATTATCTCCACTGAACAACAAAATGCCCTCGTTAACCATTTGAAAAAAGTTCATGGTCAGGATGCGGGCAATGCAGGACAAATCACGTTGAAACGTAAAACTACCAGTACTGCTAAAGTGGCGAGTACATCGGGCAAGGCAAAAACGATTAATGTAGAAGTTCGTAAGAAACATACATTTGTTAAACCGGATCCTGAGCAAATTAAAGCTGAAGCATTAGCGAAAGCACAAGCTGACCAACAAGCACGTAAACAGGAACCTAAGGTTGAAGCGAAAGCTGAAGAACCGAAGCAACAACCAGTATCTAAAGCGAAACAAGCTTTAGAAGCAATGCGTGCTGCTGCGAAGCAAGAACATGCGAAGCAAGAAACACCGAAAGCTGCGGTTGTTGTAAAACGTAAGTCAAACAACAAGCCAATTACAAAACCTGTTGAAACTCTAGAACAGAAAAAAGCACGTGAAGCTCAAGCAGCACAATTGAAAGCTGTAGAAGAAGCGGCGCGTCGTAAAGCCGCTGAAGAAGCGCAACAACGTACGCTTGAGCAAATGCGTCAAATGGCGTCTAAGTATTCTAACGAAGACACTACTGCGACCATTCGTGTTGTAGATGATTCTCCGCTTGCTGCCGGCCTTGTAGGTCAGGCATATGAAGATTCATTTGCGAAAGAAGACCGTGAAATTAAACGTGGTACCAATACCAACAATTCACGTTCACCTAAAAAAGGTGGTCGTCGTGGCGAAGAGCAATCTTTCCGTGATAACTCACATAAACGTGGTTTAAAAACAAGTCAAGCGAACAAGCATGGCTTTGAAAAACCAGTTAAAAAACAAGTTTATGATGTTGAAATTGGTGAAACAATTGTTGTTGCTGACTTGGCTGCGAAAATGGCGGTTAAAGTTCGCGAAGTTATCAAATCACTCATGAAAATGGGCGAATTGGTTACTCAAAACCAAGCGATTGATCAAGAAATTGCAGCACTTGTTGTTGAAGAAATGGGTCACAATCCAGTACTTGTTTCGGATACACAAGCAGAAGACAACTTACTTGAAGCAGCTGAAGAAGCGCGTGGTGTCCAAACCACTCGTCCGCCAGTTGTGACAATTATGGGTCACGTTGACCATGGTAAAACATCACTTCTTGACCGTATTCGTCGCTCTAAAGTGGCTGCAGGTGAAGCAGGTGGTATCACACAGCATATTGGTGCTTACCATGTGAAAACTGAAAAAGGTATTATTACTTTCTTAGATACACCGGGACACGCAGCATTTACTGCAATGCGTTCACGTGGTGCGAAATCTACAGATATCGTAGTGTTGGTTGTTGCAGCAGATGATGGTGTTATGCCACAAACTGCGGAAGCGATTGACCATGCACGTGCAGCAGGTACGCCAATTATTGTTGCTATCAACAAAATGGATAAAGAGTCTGCTGATCCAGATCGCGTATTGAATGAGTTGACGACGAAAGAAATCGTACCTGAGCAATGGGGCGGTGACGTTCCAGTGGCAATGGTTTCTGCGCACAGCGGTGCAGGTATCGACGAACTTCTTGACTTGATCTCAATTCAAGCCGAACTTCTTGAGCTTAAAGCATCTGAAGAGGGTGCGGCACAAGGTGTTGTAATTGAAGCACGTGTAGACAAAGGGCGTGGTGCGGTAACATCGATTCTTGTTCAAAACGGTACATTGAAAGTGGGTGACCTTGTTCTTGCAGGTTCGTCATACGGTCGTGTACGTGCAATGACAGATGAAAATGGTCAACGTATTAAATCTGCTGGTCCTTCGATTCCTGTGGAAATCTTGGGTCTTCCTGAAGCGCCAATGGCGGGTGACGAAGTTCTTGTTGTAAATGACGAGAAGAAAGCACGTGAAGTTGCTGATGCACGTATGGATCGTGAACGTCAAAAACGTCTTGAGCGTCAATCTGCGATGCGTCTTGAAAATATCATGGCGTCTATGGGCAAGAAAGATGTGCCTATTGTCAACGTGGTATTGAAAACAGACGTACGTGGTACTTTGGAAGCATTACACGTTGCACTTGCTGAACTTGCAACTGATGAAGTGAAAGTACGTATTATTGGTTCAGGTGTTGGTGCGATCACTGAGTCTGACGTAACACTTGCTGAATCATCAGAAGCGGTTCTTCTCGGCTTTAACGTACGTGCTGATAATACTGCACGTCAAAAAGCTGATGCTGATGGTATCGACATTCGTTACTACTCAATCATCTATCAATTAATTGATGATGTGAAAGATGCGATGAGCGGTAAATTGGCGCCTGAACACCGTGAAACAATTCTGGGTGTTGCTGAAGTACGTGAAGTGTTCCACTCAAGTAAATTCGGTGCTGCTGCAGGTTGTATGGTACTTGAAGGTACATTACACCGTAATAAACCGATTCGCGTATTACGTGATGACGTGGTGGTATTCCAAGGTGAGCTTGAATCTCTTCGTCGCTACAAAGATGTGGTTGAAGAAGTTCGTGCCGGTATGGAATGTGGTCTTGCGGTGAAAGGCTATAAAGACATCAAAGCACAAGATAAGATTGAAGTGTACGATGTTCAATTAATTAAACGGAGTCTTTAATGGCGGGTAGTCAACGTCTGAAGCGTATGGCGGATACAGTACAACGTGAGTTGTCAGAACTGATCCGTCAGGAGCTGAAAGATCCACGCTTAGGTGGTCTAGTGACCATCTCTGCCGTGAAGGTGAGCCCAGACTTAGGATATGCCGAAGTTTATGTGACTGTAATGGGTCGTGAGCTAGGCGATGAGCAAAGTGAAGCCGCAAATAAAGAGACTTTAGATGTCTTGAATAAAGCATCTGGTTTCTTGCGTCATGAACTAAGCCATCGTATCAAAACACGTATTACGCCACGTTTGCGTTTCCATTACGACAAAACAAATGCTTATGGCAACTATATGTTTGGTCTAATTGCGGAAGCGGTCAAGGACTTACCTCCTACTGACGAAGCAAAAAAAGATGATGAATAATTCAGTTCGCTGAATGAAAAAAGCCACCTTCGGGTGGCTTTTTTATGTTTGAATGGTCATTCTTTAAAAATCCCCAATAACACACAGAATTATAACTAGATGATAAAACTAAGCTTGAAAATGACATTGGATAGTCCAGTCTATACACACAATATAATAAAAAAATCATGCTATTGAGCAGCATATTACTCATCACTATGCCAAGTTGGGCATGTTTAAATACCTATGTAGAAGATTTTTATACATCTGATTCAGAAAAAGAAAATCAACACGAAGAAGATCATGATGAAAAATTGAATAACTTTGTCTCAAGGCATCCTAGCCCAATAGACTATCAGGCAGAAAATGATTATGCCGTACATCAGATCTACGCAGGCCGTTACGATTTAGCCATTAAGGTTTTGCGTGCAATTGAAAAAGAGCATCCAGGTTTACCAAAGACTGCAGTGAATTTAGGTACTGCATATGAGTTGATTGGCAATATTCCACAGGCCAAAAAATGGATTGCTGAAGGCATGAAGCGTGATCCATCGATACATCTTGGCAGTGAATGGATTCATCTGAATATTTTAACAGCCAAAGAAAAACGTGCGACAGCAAAATATTTTCATGAATATCCATTGTTGAATGTACATTATGGAATAGGTTATGTACCTGATGCGCACTGGAAGAATCAACGAAAACTCACAACAGCGGAATACGATGCCATACGAGAGCAGGCCAGTTTACAGATTAATGAGCGGAAAAATTTTGTTTCAAGACAGGATGCCGTGATGGCACAGCTGTTTTATGAATTGGCGAATCTTGAGATGAGTCAATATCAGCCTAATTGGTCTGATCATTTTCAAAGTAGTTATGAAACAAATATACTGATTGATTTAGCAGAAAAATATGGATTAAAGACGACGCCATATAACCAAAAGCGTTTGCAATATATGGCTCAAAGCAGCGTATTTGAAAAAATGTGGATGCGAATCAAAGATTTTTTTAGCTCGAAGGCATAATCAAAACTAGATCTGGATTTAATCCAGATCTTCCGGTTTTGAATGGACTTTAGAGTGAAATGCACGGCGGCGAGTTCGCTGCCAAGGAAGAGGGCGATTAAGCGCTTCTGGTGCATCACCACTCATCGAGCGCAGTCGTAAATGTAATGCGGCTTGTGCCATGAGGTTTGCAGAAACCGGTGCAGTGATAAAAGCAAAAAGCGTGATCAGGATTTCTGCAAATCCAAAACGCCCTTGAAATGCTGCATAAATAATTGCAGCAATTAGAAAACTTCCTAAACCTAAGGTGCTTGATTTAGTCGGTGCGTGTAGACGCATAAATAAGTCGGGTAGGCGAACCATACCAATACCCCCGACCAACATGAAAAAAGCGCCAATCACCAAAAAAATCGAGACCAAAATTTCCATGACTAATTGCATATTAATGTACTCCTAGTCGATGACGTGGCCAGTGGTGAAATAGCGTGCTAAAGCGGCTGTAGACACAAACCCAAGCATGGCAACCAATAAAGCCCCTTCAAACATCGATGTACTTGCCCAATAAATACCTAAAATGACAATTAAACAGGTGGCATTTAAGAATAAGGTATCTAAAGCAAGTAGCCGGTCTACGATTGAGGGTCCCATCACCAAGCGAATGAGACACAATAACATCGAGATCGTCACAGCAACTAAACAGATGCCAAGCGCATACGGTAAAATTGTCATGCAGATTCTCCTGTATCAGCGCCAAAAATGAGGATGAGAGGGCGTTCATAGCGCTCTTTAATGGTTTGAATTTCCGCTTCGGGATCATCCGTGCTCAGCGCATGGACCAAAATATCACCACGGTCTTGGTCAATCCCCGCAGACACCGTACCAGGCGTGGTGGTGATGATCATCGCAAGTAAAGAATTGACTTCCTCATGCTGTGTATCGAGAGGAACACGGAACCATTTCGGGTGCAGTTTATGTGTTGGCCCAAGGACTAATTTTGCAACATGGATATTACTGACAATAATATCCCACAGCACCACAAAGAATAATTTACATGCTGCCAGCCAGTTGATATTCGGCGTTCGGTCAATAAAAGGGCGAACCAATCGTGGAATAACAATGGCTAAAAACAAGGCCATGCAGAGTGTGGCCGCATCTAGACTGTGCGCCAACATAACCCAGCTCAGACCAACCATGACTGAAACTAATGGATGTGGAAACCAGCGATTTAATACAGATGTTTTCGCCATGTTAAGGTGCCTCCATCGGTTTTAGTTGGGTTTCTTCAGGCAGTTTTTCTTCTTGCTGCTGTCCCTGAATTTGGCGTTGCTTATACTCAGAAATATGCTCGCCATGTAGAGTTTCAGGCGCGATCAATGCAGGAATGAGGTGTGCATTTGGATCGGCTGATTCACCACCATATTTGGTTTCAGGTAAATTTTCAGGGTCATAAGGTTGAACACTGATGATTTTACCTTCTTCATCCTTTTTCAGCAGCAAGGATTCATATAATGGATTGTCTTGAATTTGCTGCGCAGTTTTGTAGGTGTAGTCATAGATCGGCGCAGCAAAAACCATATATCCCACAAGCGCTGTTAACAGCAAATAAATAGTTTTGTCATTACGAAGCGGTGCCTTATTCGGCAAAGCCTGATAACGCTGATATTCTTCAGTATCAATATCATCTTCTGGGCGAGATGAACGCCAGAAAAGTACAAAACCAACTCGGGTGAATGCGATAATACTGAGTAAACTCACCAACAATACAATCAAAATAATCATGATTTGGTAAGGTGAGTTTGCCGTGGCTTGCAAGAGAAATACTTTACCCAAAAATCCGCTAAATGGCGGTAGACCAGCCATCATCAACGCAATGATGAAATAGCAGACAGCAACGGTATTATGTTGTTTCATGCGAGGTGCAATTTTAAAATGATCTTTAAATTCGCCGCGTTGTGAGGTAATCCAACCTGAGAGAATATAAAATGCTGCACCAATGATGGTACTGTGAATCAGGTAATAAAGCCCCGCAGCCCATGCATCCGTATTAAAGAATGAAATTGCAACCAATATTGTCCCGATAGAAGACAAAATCATAAAACCGACAAAACGACGTAAGCGATCCGTTCCGATTGCGCCATAAGCACCATAGAGCGAGGTTACTAAGCCAATTGGTAACAGCCACTGTTGTAAGATTTCACGGCTAATCCCATCGTCAAAAACAGTACCATTGACACGGAGAATGGCATAGATGCCGACCTTGGTCATGATAGTGAATAAGGCTGCGACAGGCGTGGTTGCCACAGCATAGGTCTTCGGTAACCAGAACCCTACAGGCAGCATTGCAGCTTTGATGCCAAAGACGGTAAACAGTAACAATGCACCAGCCACTGCGATACGATGTTGATCCGCTTCAAGCAAAGGCATAAGTCGTGCAACATCAGCCATATTTAAGCTACCTACACTGCCGTAAATCATCCCGAGTCCAATCAGGAAGAGGGCAGAGGCAAATAGGTTAATGGTGACGTAATGAATACCAAGCTGAAAACGTGCTTTGCCTTGACCATGTAAGAGCAAAACATATGATGCCATCAACAGGATTTCAAAGAACACAAATAGGTTAAATAAATCGCCTGTCAGGAATGCACCACATAAACCCATTAGTAAGAAATGGCACATGGCATGGAAATAACGACCACGCTCATCCCATTCTTTGCTGGCAAACCACATCACTGGCACAGCAAGACCATAAGTCAGCACCAACATGAATGCTGAGAGTCGATCTAGAACTAAGACAATACCAAACGGTGCGGCCCATTCACTCAGGTTATAAACCAAGACTTGGCCAGAGCTGGCGATCATCAAATAACTGATAGATGTGATCAGCCCAAGGATGCCAGAAACATAGCTGATTCCACGACGCCAAGGTTGTCGCCAGTCATGTGCCAGCGAGCCAGAGCCGGGGTTGCCCAACAGGACTAAAATAAATGCAGTAATTGCAGGAATTAAAATACTGAAAATCGGGCTATGCGTAGTCCAAAATTGGATGAAATCATGCATTATGGCTCATCCTCCCGCGGGTCAATTTGCGGTATTTCTTCTTTGGAGTCCACATGATCTGTTCCAGTTTCATAGCGGCTACGCAGAGCCAATTGTACGATAAAGGCAGTGGTCGCAAAGCCAATCACAATGGCGGTCAGGACCAAGGCTTGTGGTAAAGGATCGGTCGCTTTGGTGGTTTCAGTTAACACGGCAGGTGCGTTGACATGAATACGCCCCATGACAAATAAAAATAAGTTCACGGCATAGCCAATCATGGCTAAACCCAGTACGACAGGAAAGGTACGTGCCCGCAAAATCAGGTAGACCCCTGTTGCAGTCAGTAAGCCAATGGCTGAAGCGAGTAAAAATTCTAAACTAATCATCTTATTCGCCTCTTGGAACTGGACCAGACATACTCGAGTGACGCGAGTCGCCTAAGACGGAAATCATTAACATCGTCGCGCCCACCACGGTGATGTAGACACCTGTGTCGAAGAGGGCAGCGGAGGCAAGGTGCATTTCACCTAAAATGGGTGGCGATACATAGATATGAGCACTGGTCAGGAATGGACGCCCCCATAGCCAAGCCGCGATACCTGTCAGCCCCGCAATGGTTAAACCAATACCAATCCAAACTTCATATAAGCGACCTGATTTTGCACCAATCAGTTGTTCAGCACGGTCTTGGCCGAGCGCAATATATTGAATCACTAAGGCTAAAGAGGTAATTAAGCCTGCAATAAAGCCACCGCCTGGTAAATTATGACCCCGTAGGAAAATATATAAGCTGATGACGAGTGCTAAAGGCAAAATCCATGATGATGTAATACGGAACATCAGTGGTGACGGATTAAAACGATAGGTCAGACCTTGCGTAATGGTGGTACCATGAGCACGCATACCATCCATCATGCACAGCGTACCAATTGCGGCAATTCCCAGTACGGTAATTTCACCAAAGGTATCGAAGCCACGGAAGTCGACCAAGATCACGTTGACCACATTGGTACCACCACCAAGTGGGATTGATTGCTGCATAAAGAACCATGAGATGGAATTATGATCGCGGGTCATGATCAGCCATGAAATCCATGCGATCCCTAAACCTGCAATAATCGCAATTATTGCATCTCGCCAACGACGAGACACACTCGACTCATAAGGGGTGAGCTGTGGTAATAATGATAAGCTCATGAGTAAGAGCACGGTGGTCACCACGTCAACAGTAATCTGCGTGAGCGCCAAATCTGGAGCGGAGAAACAGATAAACACCATAGTCACAACCAGACCGACTGCACCACTGATGAGGACGGCTTTAATCCGTTCATGGTGGAACCAAAGCATCATCCAACATGCAGAGAATAATAATAGCCACAGAACGATTGCGATGATTGGTGCATGTATCAGTTCACGGCTGCCTGTGCCGATACCTTGCAGCCAAAATGGAACAATGACGATGGCTACACTAAAGATTAAAATCCACAATAAATAGCTTTGTAATTTGCCATTTTCAGTAAAGCGACGGAACTTTCTTGAGCTGAGTAAAAGATGCTTTAAAAATAAGTCGAACAGGATTTTGCCTTGCAAACGGCCCAAAAGAGGATCCAAATCGATACGGCGTAATTTGCCGCCCTTTGCCAATGCGAAATAGAAAACTAAACCACCCAATAGTGCTATTACACTCATCAAAAGGGGTGCATTTAAACCATGCCAAATCGCTAAATGTGTACCTTCAAACGCAGTATTTTGAATACTCGCACGCGCGGTACTATTGACAATATGCTCAACCAATAACGCAGGGAAGAGTCCAACTAAAATACATAAAGCAGCCAGTAAGGTTGCTGGTGCGCGCATGCCAAACGGTGGTTCATGCGCTTCTTTATTGGGAACATCTTTCCCTAGTGGACCATCAAAAAATACCCCATGAACCAAACGTACCGAATACGCGACAGCAAAGATACCGGCAAAGGTGGCAATGATGGCTGACACGATCATCACTGGCCCAGTCAGGTTGGCTAACAGTTCAGTAAAGAACATCTCTTTAGAAAGGAAACCATTGGTTAATGGGACACCTGCCATAGAGGCCGCAGTGATCATGGTCAGCGTTGCGGTAAACGGAAGTAATTGCCATAAACCAGAGAGTTTTCGTAAATCACGTGTGCCTGATTCGTGGTCAATAATCCCTGCGATCATAAATAGGGCTGCTTTGAAGGTCGCATGATTAATGATATGGAAAATGGCAGCCGCAACTGCAAGGGGAGAACCGATCCCGAGTAAGCAAACAATCAGACCTAAATGGCTGATGGTGGAATAGGCCAACAGCCCTTTTAAATCTTCTTTGAAAATGGCAAAAAAGGCCGCCATACATAAGGTAAATAAGCCAATAAAGGTGACCAAGTTGTGATACAACTTAGCGCCTGCAAAAATCGGTAATAAGCGTGCAAGCAGGAAAATTCCGGCTTTCACCATCGTGGCAGAGTGTAAATAGGCCGAGACGGGGGTCGGTGCCGCCATAGCATTTGGCAACCAAAAATGGAAAGGGAACTGCGCACTTTTAGTAAAAGCCCCCATTAATATTAATAGCAGTGTGGGTACAAAAAGCGAGTGCTGCTGAATTTGACTACTCATCGTTAGGATTTGATCAATCTGATAGGTGCCCGTGATTTGCGCCAACAGAACAAAACCACCCAACATACATAGACCACCCATGCCTGTAATGGTCAAAGCCATTCGAGAGCCACGCTGAGCTGCGTCGTAATTGCTCCAATAACCAACCAAAAGGAAAGATGAAATGCTGGTAAGTTCCCAGAAAATAAGCAATAAAATTAAATTATTGGACAATGAAATGCCGAGCATGGCAGCCATGAATAGCATCAATAAAACATACAGTTTACTGAGCGAATTCTTTGGACTTAAATAATAGTAGGCATAGATATAAATTAAGGTGCCGATCCCGGTAATGAGCAGGGAAAACAATAAGCCCAATGCATCGAGACGAAAACTGAAATCAATGCCAACTTGAGTGAGCCACGGCCAAGTTTGAATGATGGTTTTGCCATTAAAGACATCTTGAGCCTGACTCAATAATAAAACTAAACTGCTGAGGCTGACGCCAATCGCCCCTAAAGCTGTTACCCCGCGAGAGAATTGCTTCAACCACGAGACAAGTGTTGTGCCTAGTATTAACGGTAACAATATAATAATCGGTAGCACACTCGTATCCATTGTCATGATTAGGCGGTGAAACCTAGGTGTATTTCATCTTTCAAGGATTACAGGACAGCAAAGAGCAGTCCAAAAATTCAATCTTGAAAGCCATGTGTGTCAAAAAAATTAAAAACAAGCTGTGTTGCGCAACTCGTGAAGCGATAGCAATTTCCGATGTTACTATGAAAATTGCAAATAAAACCGATCATATTACATGCGTAAAACAACATCAATCTTTTTTATGAACCACTTACACATTATACGCCTGACGCAACTGACTCGACATTTATCGCGGCCTTGTTGCTGAATATTTAAACATCGAGTCGGTGTATTATACTCAGCCAATCAGCCTCAGTATTTTTAACTCAGTGGTTGGATTGTAACGTCCTGATCACCTCGCTGTGATAAAGCCCTAACCAATTCTTGTTGCTGTTGCTCGGTCAGTTGTGTCTGAATTAATTGCAACATGTGCTGGATGGTATCCGGATGGTTCAGCGGCTCATTTAATTCAGTCTCTTCAGTTTTAGGTGGAAGCGATGGTTTAGATCCGAGTTGCAACTGCTGATAAATTTGATCATAGGTTTCTTGTAGTTTTTCAGGCTGAATCTCACTGAGCTTTTTATTCTGTAGTTTTAAGCACTGAAAGCGAGAAGCCTGTTCCAGCAGTTCGGGACGGTTGCCGCTGGCAATGATTTGGAGTCGTGGAAACGCTTGATTTAAACGGGTCAAAATCACTTGAGTCATGTTTTGATCGAGTTGGTGGTCTATGGCGTCGATCAATAAAATACCGTCACCTTCTTGGCAAGGATATAAGCTATGAGGATTGAGTAGACAGAGGCGACGTACAATATCACCAATTAAGGCCACAAGGTTGCGCACACTATTCGACAGCTGTTGAAATAACATGTCTTTGCCTTGATAGCAGACCATTAACTGTAATTTGGGGTGATATTGCAGATAAATATTGCTCACATCGGGCAACACGGTCTGTAAAGCTTGTTTTAATGATCTGAGAGATGGTGTGTGTAAATCGGCCTGAGCTTGTGCTAGTTTTTGCCTAAAAATTGGCGTGTCTGATGCGTTGGGTATATCGGCTTGGGTTTTAGGATGTAATAAATTTTGAATTAATTCGGCACTTTGCGCATTTTCGATGTCGGATATTTCACGAAACCACTCAAAAAAACGAATAAACGTGGTAAAGGGAATGGCCGATATTTCATAAGCATGCGAAGGCTGAAAAATAGCAGGATTGTTTTTATTGAGAATATTCACATCGTTGACGAAACGTTCAGCAGGGTAATAGGCAATGAGTGGCAACCCTTGTAACGGATCGGCTTTGAGGGCTTTTTGATACAGCGCAACCATCGATTCTAATTGCTGTGTTTCGGCCTTACTGAGGCCGACGCCTTGAGTGTTTAAGGTTTTGTACAATTGCCATGAACAACATTGTGGGTCTTGGTCTTGTTGATCACTTGAAAGCTGAAATGAGCCAATGTCTTCGGGAAAACTGACTTGAATATCAAGTTTCGATTGCAAGCGATTTAACATGATGTCTTGATCGAGCATTACCACGCCTGCGGTGCGTAAATCTTTATAGCGTGCAGCAAACCAAGTGAGGGCCTGATAACTAAAGCGCAGTAGGGAGGTTTTTCCGGAGCTTTGATCACCCAAAATTAAGGTAATCGGTAGATCGTGATAATTAAAATTGAGGGTGATATCAGTAAAATGAAGGGTGTGCTTGAGTTGAATAGATTGTATTTTCATGGTGCACCTTTTACTGATTTATTGTTTATTCACCTTTTTCACCATACTAGCTGACCGCTTGTGCCAAAGATTTGGGCATTTGACGTTTTAAGTGCTGCATCAAGTCATAAATATGATGGATATTTAAACTTACTTTAGCACGTGTGCAAGCCACGTAAAGTAACCGTAACTCTTCGTCACTAATTTTATAATCTTTATCGTTGAGCTTAAATTGGTAGTCATCTTCAATATGTACCCGATCCCATTCTAAACCTTTGGCTTTATGGGCGGTCGAGATGATGTAGTCGGCTTGATCAATTGGGGTGATTTTCGCCAGCGCCTTTTTCAGTGGGTCAGTACCGTGGTCATCGACCAACTTCACTAGCGGTTTAATATCGCTGCCGTCATTGGTTTCACAATATTCATGCACATCATGCCATGAGTTAAACCATGCAAGCTCTGGGACATCGACTACGCGTTTGCCTTGCTTGAGCATGGTTGCTGCATCGACAAAACGATTGAGTCGCGCATGATCTGCTTGTAGGCTAACTTTTTCGCCCTTAACCAAACCCGCCAATAACAGTTCCATCGCACGTGCATTGGTACGACATAAAATGGCATCGCGCATCTTGGTATGTGGTTTATTGACCACTTTAGAGTTGAGCTGCGGATTACCCATTAAAGGCACGGTTTCGTTCAATGCGCCCAGTAGAGCATTGGCGTTCAAGGCAATTTCTTCACCAAAACGGAAAGACGTGGTTAAACGGGATTCAGGTAAAGGGAGTTGCTGCATGGCATTGACTGCGCCACGCCATGCATAAATTTGTTGATGCGCATCGCCTACATAGATGACTTGAGTATTCCGCTGTTTCAGTAAAATCCCTAGCATTAGCGGGTCAGCATCTTGAGCTTCATCGAACAGCACATAATCCGCAGGAATATTCGGTTCAGACAAAGCCCAAAGTTTTAAATAAATATCGTGTCCAATCCCTGCTGCATGGTTCGGATCAATCGACTCTAACCAACGACGTTCAATGGCAGGATACAAATGCTTTTGTAAGCTTTCGATATCGTCCGGATGCAGCCAACTCGGTGCTTGTAGATGTCGTGGGGCAGGGTACTGTGAACTGGTCGAACAGAAATAACTGACAGCGTTTGCCACCAGACTTGCCAAACGCGAAGGCATGAGTACATATTTTTCATAACGACCGCCCATCATACGACGTAAGGTGATCGGTTCTAGTCGATATTCTTTGGCAATAAAGCTCGGACTTAAACGTGGTAGACGCAGTTTGTCAGTCACTCCACGTGGAACACTACGATAAGCCAATGAGTGGAAGGTTCGACAGTCGACATTTTGATGAAAACGATTCTGTGCTTCGGTGGCAATGGCTTTGTTAAAGGCCAAGTACATGCCACGCCGCTGAGGCATGGCATCACTGATCATTTGCAGTGTGGTTGTTTTACCTGTGCCAGCATAGGCAATCACTTTAAATGATTTACCAAGACGTGCGTTATCTATGGCGGTGGCCTGCTCATAGGTCGCGGTCGGTTTTTTAAGATCTGGCACGGTTGCGTCTTAGTGCTGACGGTTGGCTTTTTCAACCAAACCGGAAAGGCCTTGACGACGAGCGAGTTCGTTAAGTACCAATTGAGGATCAATATCGAAATAACCCAACATCACAATGGTATGGAACCAAAGGTCTGCTACTTCGTAAATCAAATCGTTTTTGTTGTCTTCATTGGCTTCAATTTTGAAATCTTTAGCGGCAATGATGGTTTCAACACTTTCTTCACCGATTTTTTCTAAAATTTTGTTGAGGCCTTTATGGTAAAGCTTTGCCACATAAGAGGACTCAGGATCGGCTTGTTTGCGTTCAGCCATCATTTTACCTAAGTAGTCGAGTACTTCGACTTGCTCAGATTGTGCATTGGATGCATTCATCGCAAGGGTATGTGGATTTGCTGATTTTGCGCCATAAATTGCAGCAGGATCTTTTAATTGCGCATCGACAATTTCCCAGCCATTGGCAGTAAGCTTGCGGTAGAAGCATGACTCACGGCCGGTATGGCAGGCAATGCCGCCATGCTGTTCAATCTGCAGCACAATCACGTCAGCATCACAGTCCAAACGGATTTCATGCACAGTTTGGAAATGGCCAGATTCTTCACCTTTATGCCATAACTTATTGCGTGAACGTGAAAAGTACACCGCTTGATTTTTTTCTGCAGTTTGCGCCAACGCTTCACGGTTCATCCATGCCACCATCAAAACGCGTCCGCTTTGATGATGCTGTGCAATAGCAGGCACTAAGCCTTGTTCGTTAAATTTTACTTCATCGAGCCATTGCAGGTTGTTCATGAGGATTTCACCAATTCAAAAATCAAAAAATAAAATGCTGCAGCATTTGAGCAGCACCATAGTGTAAGCCATCAAGAGAATGATGGGGAGTTAATTCTTAATCAAATTTTAAATTGCGCAGTTCAGCAGCAGAATCATCTGCAGGCTTACGGGCAATGTCGGCATAATTCATTTGTCCAAATGCACCTGTTTTTAAGCCAGAAATCGTGATGGCCATTTCTTTGCGGAAAAACGGCAGCTGATACATGGCACGAAATGAAATATCACGCAGCGGTGCTGTCCAGCGATGATGTGATTGATAAAACGGTGTCAGTAGGCGGCTAAAAAATTGGTAAAACCGCACGGACGGCAACCGCAGTTGATGATACTGCTGCCAGAGGTTTTGCAGTGAGGAATCCTGTTGATATTGGAGCAGGGCATGACTGATGGCCCATGCATCGAGCAGCGCCATATTGGCACCTTGTCCAAGTTGTGGACTCATGGCATGAGCCGCATCTCCTAAGATACCGATACGACCTTCACCGAGTTTGCTCAGCACCACATCACGATAGTTGGCAGACAGCCATTGCTGCGGATCATCTGGATGTGGAATCACATGCGCTAACCATTCTGCAACACTCGGCCAGCGTTTCGAAACTTCAAGCAACCATTGCTGCTGTGCGCTTTTGGTTTTTAAGAATCCTTCTAAATCTGCTGTAGGTAGACTCCAGAAAATGCTCGAAAGACGCTGTTCAGGCTGCGTTGGAATTGCTCCCGTAGGCATTACACCCATCATGATGTTGGAGCAGTCATAGAACTGATGCAAGATCTGTGGATTCAGCACTTCGCATTCAGGCACGATGATCCACTTTGCCCCCCAAGGATAGGCTTGGTTGAGCTTTTCCCATGCTTTAGGGCGTAAATGGCTGCGTGCGCCATTGGCGATCAGCACGAGATCAAACTGACGTTGAAAGGATTGATCTGCGGACTGCCCAATCACGTTGATACCGTCACAGGATTCTTGAAGTTCATGTACCTCATGCGCCATGCACCACTCAACGTGTTGAGGATATTCTCGGACTTTGGATGCAAGGACATGACAGAGTGTGGCACGGTGAATGCCGAGTCCATATGAACGTTCATCGGCTTGTCGATATTGACTGTTTATCAGCAAGTCGCCGCCAGCCAGTTGACCTTCAAGACCGGTTACCACAGCACCTAGGCTTAAGGCGTGTTCCAAAATGCCTAAATGTTCGAAAACCGCCAGCCCGGCGGGTTGTAATAATAATCCTGCGCCCACAGGTTCAAGTTGTGAGACTTTTTCATATAAGCAGATCTGATGGCCTTGAGCAGCAAGCATTGCTGCAGCAGCTAATCCTGCCGTACCTGCACCGATGATGGCAATGTTTTGAGTTTTCATTGTTATAAAAGTTGATTTTATCTCAGCCCAATGTAGCAAAGTTGTCGTATAAAACCCAATAAAAAAGCCCTCATAAGGGCTTTTTTAGAGGTGAGTCAAGTCTTACCAGTGTTCACCTGGGAATAGGCGAGCATATGCCTTTTGTACCCAATTGAGTTTTTCTTGCTTACCAATAGACGCTGAAGAGCTTGGGAACAAGTTATAACCAATCGACATGAGTTTGTTATTAATGTCAGGTGCAATGGAGTAGGTGATTGAAGCCAGACGGCCCAAATTGGTCGCCACTTTCTTCGGACGTTTCACGATGGCATAGGCAATCAAGTCAGTTGCTTGTTCTGGAGAAAGGGTTGGAACGTATTTATATATTTTGGTTGGGGCGATCATTGGCGTGCGCACCAATGGCATGTAGACCGACGTGATGGCAATATTATGCGAGTGAACTTCAGCGCTCAGGCAACGGCTAAAAGCATCTAATGCGGCTTTAGACGCAACATATGCAGAGAAGCGCGTTGCATTGGCCAATACACCAATCGAACTGATGTTGATGATATGACCTTCACGACGAATCATCATTTTAGGCAACAGGTTCATCACCAAACGTACCGCGCCAAAATAGTTCAACTGCATAGTACGTTCAAAATCATGGAAACGATCGGTTGATTCATGTACGGCACGACGAATAGAACGGCCAGCGTTATTAATTAAGATATCGATATGATCGACGGAAGCGAGGATTTGTTGTGCCACAGCATCAATGGAGTCCATGTCATTGAGGTCACATGGGAAAACATCAGCTTTACCGCCATTGGCTTCAATTTCAGCTTTTACGGCATCGAGGGTTTCTTTGGTACGTGCAACCAGTAGAACATGTGCGCCAGCGTTGGCAAGGCGATGCGCTGTGGTTAAACCGATACCACTCGATGCACCGGTGATTAAAATAGTCTTACCGTTGACACGGTCAACGAAACGTTTCTCAAGTCTTGAATTCACGATGAGGTTCCCTGTTAAATCAGTTTTATTGTATTCATTTATCGGCCCGACAACGTTATTTGCAGGGCTGTTTTAAGTCAGCGGTATGATAGCGTTTTATTTAAAAAAAGCCATATGATAAGTAATTGATAATAAAATAATATTTAGAGTTTTTACTCTAAATTAAAATCCCTATTTACTCAATTTTTAACACATAAATATGTGAAAGAGAAGTGCTTTTAGCAACATCGTTGCAACGCAAAAAAAGTCGATTTTCAAGATAAATAAAATTGTAAATAAATATAGAAGCAGGGCCATAGATGCCCAAATTTGGAAGGCGGATTATGTGGGAGTGGTTATTTAAATGAAATGGAAATAAAAACAGGCCTTAAAAATAAGACCTGTGGATTGTGCACTTGTGGTTTAAACAGCAGCTAAGGCTTGATCTAAGTCGGCAATCAAGTCATCTGCATGTTCGATCCCAATCGATAAACGAACCATATCAATGCTGACACCGGCGGCTTTGAGTTCATCTTCATTGAGCTGACGATGTGTCGTGGTCGCGGGATGGCAGGCTAAACTTTTGGCATCACCAATATTCACCAGGCGAGTAAACAACTGCAAGGCATCGATGAAACGTGTGCCACCTGCAAGGCCGTCTTGAACCCCAAAGGAAAGAATTGCCGACGGTTTTCCTTTGACATATTTTTGCGCCAAAGCATGCTGTGGATGGTCTTTTAAGCCAGCGTAGTTGACCCATTTTACTTTTGGATGCGCTTGTAAATATTCAGCCACTTTTTGCGCATTTTCGGTATGACGTTCCATGCGCAGGCTTAAGGTTTCCAAACCTTGTAAGATCAAAAACACATTGTGTGGGCTGATCGCAGCGCCTGTATTACGTAGTGGTACCACGCGCGCACGGGCAATGTAGGCGGCTTCACCTAAAGCTTCGACATAATTCACCCCGTGGTAGCTTGGATCAGGGGTGTTGAGTGATTTAAAGCGTTCAGGGTATTTGCCCCATGGGAACTTGCCGCTGTCGACGATGATGCCGCCTATCGAATTACCATGACCGCCAATATATTTTGTGAGTGAATGCACCACAATGTCGGCACCAAATTCAAAAGATTTTTGCAGGACAGGGGTGGCCACAGTATTGTCCACCACCACAGGTATGCCATATTCATGCGCAATTTTCGAAATTGCTTCGAGGTCAATAATATTGCCCAATGGGTTACCAATAGATTCGACAAAGACCAGCTTGGTTTTGTCATCGATGAGGCTACGCAGCGCTTCAGGGTTCTGATAATCAAAGAAGCGAACTTCAATGCCTTGTTTCGGCAGAGTGTGGGCAAACAGGTTATATGTGCCGCCGTACAGGGTCGAAACTGAAGCGATATTGTCGCCTGCTTCAGCAATGGTTTGAATCGCATATGTAATGGCCGCCATACCTGATGCCAACGCCAGTGCGCCTATACCGCCTTCGAGTGCTGCAACACGCTGTTCAAGTACCGCCGTGGTTGGATTCATAATGCGGGTATAAATATTACCCTGAACTTTTAAGTCAAATAAATCAGCACCATGCTGTGTGTTATCAAAGGAATATGAGGTGGTTTGATAAATCGGCACCGCAACCGCTTTGGTGGTTGGCTCCGGGGTATACCCCGCGTGAATTGCTAAAGTTTCGTCTTTATAGGTCATGATTACATCATCTAAGTGAGCTAATTTTTTAAACAGTCTATCACTTATATATATGAATAAAAGTGCTTTATTTATAAAACTAATATCATAATTATTCATATTATTGAAAAATTTTCAGCTAAAGATGAGCGAAATTATGCTTAAAAACGCATGTTTAAATTTTGTTCGCCATTAAACTTGTAACAATGCATTGAAGGCGTGTGCGAAACCTTATTTTTTCACGACTTTATGCGTATAATAGCCGATTATTTTTTCGCTCAATTGAGCAGGGGCAACTTTGTGTTGTTCCGTATATGTTTTGACTATTGAGGAGTCCTAAGTGGCCCAATATATTTACACGATGAACCGTGTGTCGAAGATGGTTCCGCCTAAGCGCGAAATCCTGAAAGACATCTCTTTATCATTTTTCCCAGGCGCAAAAATTGGTGTGCTTGGTCTAAACGGTGCAGGTAAATCTACCTTGCTTCGTATTATGGCGGGCGTAGATAAAGATTTCTCAGGTGAAGCACGTGCTCAACCGGGTATCAAAATTGGTTACCTTGAACAAGAGCCGCCATTGGATGAAAGCAAAGACGTTCGTGGTAACGTTGAAGACGGTTTACGTGAGCCGTTAGATGCTTTGGCGCGTCTTGATGAAGTGTTTGCAGAATATGCAGCAGAAGATGCTGACTTTGATGCACTTGCAAAAGAACAAGAGAAGTTAGAAGCCATTATCCATTCATGGGATGCACATAATATTGTGAACCAAATGGATCAGGCTGCTGCAGCGTTGAACCTTCCAGCTTGGGATGCAGATGTATCTAAGTTGTCTGGTGGTGAGCGCCGTCGTGTTGCACTTTGCCGTTTGTTATTGTCTAAACCAGACATGTTGCTTCTAGATGAGCCAACGAACCATTTGGATGCTTCATCAGTATCATGGTTGGAACGTTTCTTGAAAGACTTCCCAGGTACGATCGTTGCGATTACCCATGACCGTTACTTCTTGGATAACGTGGCAGAGTGGATTCTTGAGCTTGACCGCGGCATGGGTATTCCATACCAAGGCAACTACTCTTCTTGGTTAGAGCAGAAAAATGCCCGTTTAGAGCAAGAACAGAAGCAAGAAGAATCTTTTGCTAAAGCATTGAAAAAAGAACTTGAATGGGTTCGTTCAAATGCTAAAGGTCAGCAAAAGAAAAACAAAGCGCGTATGGAGCGTTTTGAAGAGCTTAACTCACGCGAATTCCAACAGCGTAACGAAACGTCTGAAATCTATATTCCACCTGGTCCACGTCTAGGTAACAAAGTTGTAGAAGTTGAAGGTATCAGCAAGTCATTTGGTGATCGCACGCTTTATAAAGATTTATCATTCGTTGTACCACCTGCTGCAATTGTAGGTATCGTGGGCGAAAACGGTGCGGGTAAAACCACATTATTCCGTATGATGACAGGCGAACAACAACCAGATACAGGTACAGTTACACTGGGTGAGTCTGTTAAAGTGGCTTATGTTGGTCAGATTCGTGACACCTTAGATGACAACAAAACTGTTTGGGAAGAAGTTTCTGGCGGTTTAGATATCTTGAAAATTGGTGAATACGAAATCGCATCTCGTGCGTATATCGGTCGCTTTAACTTCAAAGGTCAAGATCAGCAAAAACGTGTAGGTCAATTGTCAGGTGGTGAACGTAACCGTTTACAACTTGCGAAAATCCTGCAAATGGGTGCAAACGTCATCTTACTCGATGAACCGTCAAACGACTTGGATATTGAAACTTTACGTGCGCTTGAAGATGCTATTCTGGTATTCCCAGGTACTGTCATGGTGATCTCGCATGACCGTTGGTTCCTCGACCGTATTGCAACGCACATCTTGTCATTTGAAGGTGAAACCCCTGAATTCTTCACGGGTAACTACCATGAATTTGAAGAATACCGTCGTAAACGTGATGGTGATGACCTTGTTGCAAAGCGTCAAAAATACCGCAAAATTGGTAACTAAGTTCCAGTTTTAAAATAAAAAACCAGCCTGCGGGCTGGTTTTTTATTGCGTGAGAAGCAATGACTATACAACAATGTCTTCATAGGCATGATGTAAGACGTAGTCTGCTTGTTCATGGCCTTGTGCAGCCGCTTTACTGAGCCAAAGCTCTGCAAGTTCATAATTGCGGTCTAAGCCGAGTTCTCCATGTAAATAACCGAGACCTAAGCGATATTGGGCATCTTTATGACCTTTTAATGCGGCACTTAAGAAATTCCACATGGCATTGCGATAGTCAGTAGGGGATTGGTCTGCTGAATCCATAGTATGGTGACTGAGAAAGTCTTGATGGTGTTGAGCCGCAAGAATTTCAAAATAAGTCCCTTGGGCGTAATCACCCTCGGCTTCTGTAATCGAAAGGTGCATTCCTTGCAACTTTGGATTCATCTGTTGTGACAACAGTGCATAGATTTTTTTCAGAGCTTGTATCATCATTGTTAAACTCCTTGTTGCTAAATATAACCACTTGATTAATAAAAATATTAATTGCAGTCATTCGTGCGCTGCGATGAATGATTTAATTGTTTTAAACAGATCACACTTAAGATGAAAATTAGCATGCTTGTCATGATATGTGAATAGGTATTAAAAAAATATTTATAAGTAATTTCAGTCATGTAGATCGCGAAAAATTATTTTTAATAAATTGAAAGTAGATGCTGAAAAAGCAGTTTTAAAGTTTGAAGGTAAAACGTAATACTGAAGGTTGAATGATGTAATTTTATTACGTTTACTGCACCTGTTAAGCTCAAGACTGAAGAACATATAATTTATAAGGTCAGAAAATAATGAGTGAGCATCATGGGCATGACCACAGCCATGCCGTTGTCACAGAAGGGAATGTCAAAAAATTAAGTTTTGCCTTAGCACTGACCACGACGTTTTTGATTATTGAAGTCATTGCTGGATTTATGACGCAAAGTTTGGCGCTATTGTCAGATGCGGCACATATGTTCACCGATGCTGCAGCCCTTGCCATAGCATTGGTCGCGATCAAAATTGGCAAGCTTCCTGCTGATAACAAACGTACCTTTGGCTATCAGCGTTTTGAAATTTTGGCAGCCTTGTTTAATGCCTTGATGCTATTTGTGGTTGCGATTTATATTTTGTATGAGGCCTATCAGCGCTTTTCAACGCCGCCGGAAATTCAAAGTATGGGCATGATGATTGTGGCCGTCATCGGTCTAATCATTAACTTAATCTCGATGCGTATTTTATTTTCCAGTTCACAAGAAAGCTTGAATGTGAAAGGGGCGTATCTAGAGGTGTTAAGTGATGCCTTAGGTTCGGTCGGTGTGATTATTGGCGCAGCGATTATTTATTTTACCGGCTGGATGTGGGTCGATACGCTTATTGCGGTGCTCATTGGCTTTTGGGTCTTACCAAGGACTTGGATTTTACTCAAACAAAGTATCAATATTTTATTGGAAGGTGTGCCTGAAGAAATTGACATTGAAAAATTACGCAATGATTTATTGGCACTCAAAGGGGTGGAGAGTATTCACCAGTTAAAGGTCTGGGCAATTACGTCAAAGAATGTGCATTTGACGGTTCATCTCTTTGCACCTGAAGCCGATCGTAATGCCTTGTATTTTGAGGCGATTGAAATGTTGCAACATGAACACGGAATCACGGAGATGACTTTGCAGATCGAAGAGGATGAATGTGTGGTACACCAACACACCCAAAAGTCTGATCATGCACATGAGCACCTTCAAGATGATCACGCGCATTCTCATGATGAACCACATCAGCACTAGTGCTGATGTGATTTAAATGGCCTGTTTAGATTTCCCACTCATGATTACATTCGCGGCATTTCCATTTTTTCTGTGATTGCATAAAACCTTGCATTGAGATTTTAAAATCTGGCAGGTCGCGATAGAACATGAAGCCAGCAATCAAGCAGGCAATAAATACAACAACAGTCGCAGTTTGTAATGTAGTACCTGCACCGTCACCAAAAATCCACATTGCGATGCTGATAATCACCAACAGTAAAAGAATAAATACCGCAGGGATGAGGATAATCAGGCTTTTAGGCACGACAGGACGAGCAACAGGCTGGCCTGCTTGCGCAAGAGGCATAATTTTAGGGCTTTGACATTTAGGGCAACGGTATTGCATTGCAACTCCATAATTTTAATCTATGGTTTATTTTAATCAGAATGACGCAGAAAGCAAAAATACCGTAAATTTAAATCAGATAAAATTTAGGCAATAAAAAACCCAAGTCATAATGCTTGGGTTTTTTATAAGATGATTTGCATCACCTTGAATATGGCGTCCCTACGGGGATTCGAACCCCGGTTACCGCCGTGAAAGGGCGATGTCCTAGGCCTCTAGACGATAGGGACAATTTGAGGCAACTTAGAGTTGGTTGACACCATCTCTCGGTATGGGCGCTATATTAGGGGGATAACGCCCATCCGTCAACTAAAAAATCAATTAAGCTTCATCAACTGCATCATTTTTCGGCAGTTTTAGGCTTTCATTGAGTTTTTCCCATGCTTTTGTTTCTTTTTTACTCGGACCGCCCACAATTTCAAGCGCATGACGTAAGCGAGCAAAGGTTAAATCAGGACCAATGGTTACCATCGATTGCATAACCGGTGTCGAAGATGTTGAACCTGCAATAGCAATAAAGAAGGTTGGCATGAAGTCACGAAGTTTAATATCCATTTGGTTCGCCAAATCCATAAGCGTTTGGCTGACAGTGTCATTGTTCCAAGTGAACATGCTTTCTAGACGCCAAATGGCAAATTGAAGGCTTTGACGAACTTGTTCTTCAGTCAATTTTTTGCTTTCAAACTGTTCTTTGCTGAGTGTTGGGAATTGGTTGAAATAAAAACCTGCCCAATTCACTGCTTCAGACAATAAATTAATACGCGGTTGAATCGCAGCCGCAATTTCTTCCAAAGTGTTACGATCAGATTTCCAAGCCAGTAGGGTGTCGAGCAATTGACTCGGTGTTAAACCTTTAATCCATTGACCATTTAACCAGTTCAGCTTTTCAACATCAAAGATCGGACCACCAAGTGATACACGTTGAATGTCAAAGTGTTCAATCATCTCAGCCAAAGTGAATTTTTCACTTTCATCTGGCATTGACCAGCCCATACGGCCTAAGTAGTTCAATAATGCTTCTGGTAAAACGCCGATGTCTTTGTAGTAGTTAATTGATGTTGGGTTTTTACGTTTAGACAGTTTTGATTTATCTGGGTTACGTAACAGCGGCATGTGGCAAAGCACCGGCATGTCCCAACCAAAATATTTGTACAATAATTGGTGTTTAGGCGCAGATGGAATCCATTCTTCACCACGAATCACGTGAGTGATTTCCATTAAATGGTCATCAACCACATTTGCCAAGTGATACGTCGGTAAACCATCGGTTTTCAGAAGAATTTGCATATCGACTTGCGCCCAAGGAATTTCGACTTCACCACGTAGTAAGTCGTTAAATTTACAAATCCCTTCTTCAGGTACTTTCATACGAATGACATGCGGTTCACCAGCGGCCAAACGCTGTGCCACTTCTTCTGCAGTGTGTTTTAAGCCACGACCGTCATAACGCGGTGATTCACCACGTGCTTGTTGTTCCGCACGCATTTGATCGAGTTCTTCTGCTGTTGCAAAGCAGTAGAATGCATGGCCTTTTTCAACCAGTTCCAAAGCATATTGTTTATAAATGTCCATACGCTCAGATTGGCGGTATGGTGCATGAGGACCACCCACATCTGGACCTTCTGACCAGTTCAAACCTAACCAACGCAATGAATCTAAAATCATTTTTTCAGATTCTGGCGTAGAGCGCAGTTGGTCTGTATCTTCAATGCGAAGAATAAATTCACCGCCATGTTGCTTCGCAAAACATAAGTTAAACAATGCAATATAAGCAGTCCCAACATGCGGGAAACCAGTAGGAGAAGGTGCGATACGAGTACGAACAGTCATAATCAGCTTTTAATCAGAATGTAAATTGGGATCTATTATAACGAAAAAGCCTGATCACTTAATGCTTAATTCAACATTGAATGATCAGGCTTTTTTTAGTATTTTTTAGACGACAGTAGGGGAACTCGTCTAAAACAATAGCTTGGACAGCATCAGTATGCTGATGTCGTTATGAGTTGCTACCAGAAAAAATGGCTTGAACAAAACGAGAAAAACTTTGGTTTTGTGATGCAAAGAAACTTTGAGTCGGTGCAGCTTTAATAGACGTAAGTACTTTTAAATTATCGTCTGTACGGCCTTTACCTTCAGATTTTTGCTGATTAATCGCTTTTTCGATCAATGAGGTACGTTCAGCAGGCATCGTAAGTTTATTATTCGATGCGGTGCTGGTTGCAGCACAAAAACCAGTCTGTGCAGTCACGCTTAAACTTAAGCCTAGGCATAATGCGTATGAAAATTTCATGTCCAAATCTCCCCCTAGTTTTGGTGATGGAACTTTTTATTTGCAAAATAGTTTTAATATTTAGACTACGATTTAACCATCTTTCGTAATTAAAAAGTAGAACTACGTCACAATTTTTACAAAAAAACTAAAAAAGTCTGTACTAGGATTACCTAAATAGACTGTTTTCTCCAGATTTTCGGATGTTTTAGCAAACAACTATGAAGATAGCATGGAGATCGCTTCTGATTGTTGCTGTATTAGCAGAATTAAAGCTTTAAATACGTTATTTTTAGATATCTTTAAAACAGAAATAGATTTGAATTTATATTATAGATAGCTGATTGTTAAAGTTATTTTTGATTTATATAGTGCTCTCAAGATCAATTTGAGTTTGAGCAGATGAAAAAAATAATAGCGTCGGGTATTTTCGCTTTATTGGGTGGGGTAGCAGTACAGGTATATGCCGCAAAAGATTTCTTAAATGTCTCATATGATCCAACACGTGAGTTTTATCAGGAATATAACCAAGAATTTGGACAATATTGGAAAAAACGTACAGGACAAGAGATTAATTTTAAACAATCACATGGTGGTTCTGGCAAACAAGCTCGTGCAGTAGCAACGGGTTTACAAGCGGATGTAGTCACTTTGGCATTGGCCAATGATATTGATGAAATTGTGGCGACTGGGCAAATCAATAAAAACTGGCAAAAACAATTTCCACATAATTCTGCACCGTATACCTCAACCATCGTATTTTTGGTGCGCAAAGGTAACCCGAAAAAAATTAAAGATTGGAATGACCTGACCAAACCGGGCGTTGAAATTATTACACCAAATCCAAAAACAGGCGGCGCACCGCGTTGGATCTATTTATCAGCTTGGGGATATGCATTAAAACAGCCGGGTGGAAATGAGGCCAAAGCCAAAGAATTGGTAAAAAAACTCTATAGCAATGTCAAAGTTTTAGATTCAGGCGCGCGTGGTTCACTCACGACCTTTGCTGAGCGTGGCATTGGAGATGTCTTACTGTCTTGGGAAAATGAGGCACTGTTGGCGACTCAGGGCCTAGGCAAAGATAAATATGACATTATTTATCCGTCTATTTCGATTTTAGCCGAACCTTCAGTGGCAGTAGTGGATAAAACCGTCGATAAAAATGGTAATCGAAATTTGGCGAAGGGTTATTTGAACTATCTATATTCACCTAAGGGCCAAGAGCTAGCAGGCAAATATTTCTTCCGCCCTCGCGATGCAAAAGCCACTGCAAAGTACGCTGCTCAATTCCCGAAAGTTCAAACTTTTACCATTGATAAAGTGTTTGGCGGTTGGGCTAAAGCGCAAAAAACACATTTTGTGAATGGTGCGATTTTCGATCAAATTTATAGTGAAAAGAATAAAGAGTAAAACGATCCACCATAATGGGCGTTGTAAAAACGGATAATCTGGATTATCCGTTTTTCGCATATGTAATGCATAAAAATCTATATATAGGGAATAAGTAGATTGTATTTGTGTATTTTAATATGAAAAACAAACAATTAAATTCGCTGCGTTAGCTGTATCCAGCAAAGGGTCTAAACTTGCTGCAATTGCGATTTATGACTTTATTTCATATATTTAGCAGTATTGAATATAACTTTATGCTGGCTGTTATGAAAACTCAATTTAAGGCGTGGCTCAGTGCTGCGTTGCTTGCCACAGGTGTTGCTTTCTCAGCGTCTGCTCAGGCCGCTGATCGTGAATTTTTAAACGTTTCTTATGATGCAACGCGTGAATTTTATGACGAATTTAATAAGTCATTTGGCGCATATTGGAAAGAGCGTACGGGTAAAACGGTCGCATTTAAACAATCACACGGTGGTTCAGGTAAACAAGCCCGTTCTGTGGTTGACGGTTTAAAAGGTGATGTCGTGACTTTGGCATTGGCCAATGACATCGAAGAAATTGTGAAGTCTGGACAGATTCAGCCGGGCTGGCAAAAAGAGTTTCCACATAACTCAGCGCCATATACGTCAACGATTGTCTTCATGGTGCGTAAGGGCAACCCGAAACATATTAAAGATTGGTCTGATTTAACCAAACCGGGCGTACAAATTATTACCCCGAACCCGAAAACAGGCGGTCTCCCACGTTGGGTTTACTTGTCAGCTTGGGGTTATGCTTTGAAACAGCCGGGTGGTAATGAAGCGAAAGCCAAAGATTTCGTGGGTAAAATGTACCATAACGTAAAAGTGATGGACTCTGCGGCACGTGCATCGATGACTACATTTGCAGAACGTGGTATTGGTGATGTGTTATTGACTTGGGAAAACGAAGCTTTAGTTACTCAAAAAACTTTGGGTAAAAATAAATTTGATATCGTGTATCCATCGATGTCGATTTTGACTGAGCCTTCAGTGGCGATCGTGGACAAAACTGTCGAAAAAAATGGTAATAAATGGTTAGCTCAAGGCTATATCAATTATCTTTATTCTCCATTAGGTCAAGAGATGGCTGCTCGTCATTTCTATCGTCCACGTAATGCAGCAGTTTTAGCAAAATATAAAACTCAGTTCCCACCTTTAAAAACTTTTACTATTGATGAAGTCTTTGGTGGCTGGGCAAAAGCACAACAAACACATTTTGTGAATGGTGCGATCTTCGATCAGATCTACAATAACAAGCGTTAATACATCGAAATCTATGATTTGCGATGTACAAAGACCTCCTTCGGGAGGTTTTTTAATGGATGCCAAAAAATAAAAACGGTTTTCTCTATGGAAAGTAATATTTCTGTACAAAAAGACGTTTGGAGCTTTGCTAAAACAAGGTAATAATGTGCAGTTACATTTTTAGCTGTGTTGAACGAACCCTTATGTCGCATATTTCTGTATTACTTCATGAAACTGTTGATGCTTTACTGGCAGATCGCAATACAGGAATTTTCGTAGATGGCACATTTGGGCGTGGTGGTCATACGCGTTTATTACTGTCTAAATTAGATGAAAACGCACGTGTTTATGCCTTTGATAAAGACCCGCAAGCGTTGGCTGTTGCAGCAGAATTAGAACAAGAAGATGCGCGTTTTAAAATCATTCACGCTAGTTTTGCCGATTTAAAAGAGGAACTGCGTAGTCGTGGTATCGATTTGGTCGACGGTATTATGGCGGATTTAGGGGTGTCATCTCCGCAGCTAGACCAAGCAGAGCGTGGCTTTAGCTTTATGAAAGATGGCCCACTCGATATGCGTATGGACAATTCACAAGGTCCAACAGCCGCAGAGTGGTTGGTTGATATTGAAGAAGAAGATTTGGCCAATATTATTTTTAAATATGGTGAAGAGCGTTATAGCCGCCGTATTGCTAAAGCGATTAAAGCGGCAGGGTATATTGAAACCACAGCTCAATTGGCTGAAATCGTGAAAGTTGCCCACCCGAAATGGGAAAAAAATAAACATGCAGCGACACGAACTTTCCAAGCAATTCGTATTGCTATTAACAAAGAACTCGACGATATTGATATCTTCTTACCTCAAGCGGTGGAGATGCTGAAACCTGAAGGCACTCTGGCAGTGATCAGTTTCCACTCTTTAGAGGATCGTTTAATTAAACAATTTATTCAAAAAGAATCTACACTTGCAGAAGACACAGGCTGGGGTTTACCACAAAAACGCGAAGATACCCGCCGCTTAAAAAAAGTGTCACGAATTAAAGCAAGTGAAGAAGAAGTTAAAGCCAATCCACGATCTCGTAGTGCTTGGCTTCGTGTGGCAGAGCGTTTAGCTTAAAAGGCAAAGAATGAAAACCGAAGCAATCGAAAAAAACTCTGATCAATCGCAGTCAAAGAAAATCATTACATACGGCATTTTATTGCTCTTGGTTTTTGTGAGTGCGATTATGGTGGTGTTTCAAGTCTTTGAATATCGACAAGATTATCGTCAATTGAGTACCTATATGCGTGAAAGGGATGACCTCAACGCAGAATGGGGACGTTTGCTGATCGAACAACAAACTTTTGGTGCAACAGCCCAAATTGGGACACGTGCAGTTACCCAATTACGGATGTATTCGCCTCCTATTGCACAAACCGTTGTTATTTCATTGCCACAAACTCCAGAACAGAAAAAATAGGCTGCCGGTCACATGGTTGAAAAGAGAAACAAACAAACTCCGCGTAAAAAACAGCAGTCTGTTACTGGTCGTACAGCCATTTCGGTGGAGATGTGGCGCTATCACTTGATGTGGGCGGTGGTTTTACTGTGCTTTATTGCATTGGTCGGGCGGGCTTTTTATGTACAAATCATCAATAAAGACTTTTTACAAAATAAAGCCAATGCCAAAATTTTAAGAACTGAAACCTTAAAAGCCATGCGCGGTGTAATCTATGACCGTCACGGCGTTCCTTTAGCCATTAGTACTCCGATCATGAAAATCGTGATCGATCCACGTGATTATTTTGACAATAAAAAACTCTTTGAAGAAATTACGGTGGAATTGGCTAAAGATCCAAACAACCGTAAGTTAAAACGTCAATTACCAGATAAAAATCTGAATTTAGATGAACTCGCTGATGCTGTAGGGATGGATCGTGCTGAACTGAGACGCAAAATGAATGAGCGTCCACGTTCACGTTATTTAGTTTTAAAGAAAGAAGTGCCACCACAACAAGCTGAATTGATCATGAAACGTGACTTTCAGGGGGTATATACCGAGAAAAACTATAAGCGCTACTATCCACAGCCTCAGCCAAACTCACAAATTATTGGTTTAACCAATAGTGAGGGTATGGGCATCGAAGGTTTAGAGATGCAATTGAATGAACGTCTTGCAGGCGTAGATGGTGCGCAGCAAATTGTCCGAGATAAAAAAGGCAACCGCGTTAAAGACCCTGAGATCGTGAAAGAGGTTGAGTCGGGTGAAAATATCACGCTGAGTATTGATTCACGTTTGCAATACATTATGTATCGTGAGTTGACTGCAGCTGGCGTAGCCAATAACGCACGTTCTGCCACAGCGATTGCTGTCGATGTCAAAACGGGTGAAATTTTAGCGATGACCTCTTGGCCGTCGTACAACCCGAATGATAAAAAAGGTGTCTTAAATAAAGATGCCATGCGTAACCGTGGTGCGATTGACTCCTTTGAGCCAGGTTCAACCATGAAGCCAATGACCGTGGCAATGGCATTGGAAAGCGGTAAATACACGGCAAATACGGTGGTAAATACTACACCGGGTTCTATGCGTGTAGGGAATCATACTATCCGAGATACGCATAACTACGGCCCTCTGACTTTGGGCGGCATTATTCAAAAATCGTCTAACGTCGGTGTGGCAAAAATCGCTTTATCTCTCCCTTATGAAACATTACCAACGTTCTATCAACGTCTTGGCTTTGGTCAACGTTCAGCGGTGAAATTCCCCGGTGAAAGTGCTGGTCTGATTTTGCCGAAGAGTAAATGGAATGTGTCTGAAGTAGCGACCATGGCTTATGGTTATGGTTTGAACGCTACAGTACTCCAACTGGCTGATGCTTATGCCATGATTGCCAATAAGGGCGTCAAAATGCCACTGAGCTTGTACAAGCTTGAGGAAAAGCCGAAAGGTGAGCAGATGGTTGACCCTAAAATTGCTGATCAAGTACTTTTAATGATGGAAGCAGTGACCTTGCCGGGTGGTACGGCACGTCAAGCCAATATTCCGGGTTATCGCGTGGCGGGTAAAACTGGTACAGCACATAAATTACGTGCAGACCGTAAAGGCTATTCGACTTCAGAATATCGAGCACTCTTTGCCGGTGTTGCACCAGTGAGTGATCCACGTTTGGCCATGATTGTTGTAGTGGAAAACCCGACAGGTCAGTATTACGGTGGTCTGGTGGCTGCACCAGTTTTCGCTCGTGTAATGCAAGAGTCTTTACGTTTAATGAACGTACCATTAGATAAACCTTTAGACACTCCTAAGATCCAGTAATAGGTGATGAATGAAAATTACGTTTCAAGATCTATACACCGTTGAACAGCCCGCTGAATGGATGTCGCAATCCTTTCAGGGCTTCAATCTGGATAGTCGCAAAGTTACAGCAGGGCAAATATTTATTGCCCTGACTTCGTTTTCGCAACCTGAAAAAACAGCACAATTTGCACGTACAGCGTTAGAGAATGGCGCGTTGGCTGTCATTTCAGAAACTGATTTGGGCTTGGATCAAAGTGTTGTGATTGCGGATGTGCGTCAATTGATGGGGCAGTGGCAAAAGCAATATTTACAGACGACTCAACCGGTTCAAGCTGCACGAATTTTGGCAGTGACGGGTACCAATGGTAAAACCACGATCTCTCGTTTAATCGCTGAATTACTCATGTTGCAAGGCAAAAAATGTGCAGTGATGGGAACCACTGGTAACGGAATTTTACCGAATTTAGAAGCCTCTTCTCACACCACTTTAGATGCGTTACATATGCAAAATGCATTGCATGCCTATGCGCTTGAGGGTGCAGAGTTTGCTGCCATTGAGGCAAGTTCGCATGGCTTAGAACAAGGTCGATTAAATGGCTGTGCAATTGAAATTGCCGCTTATAGCAATTTAAGTCGTGACCATTTGGATTATCATAAAACCCTTGAAGCCTATGCTGAAGCGAAATCACGTTTGTTTCAGTTTCCATCGCTCAAAGTTGCAGTCATCAATCTCGATGATGAACATGCAGAAGTGATGCTGAATGCCGCACGCCAAAACCCGGCTCAGCCTAAAATTTTGACTTATTCAACGCGTCAGGCTGCGGATTATCAAGTGACGGATATTCAATACAGCTTAACGGGCGCACAATTTAAATTGCGTACTGCTCAAGCTGAATTTGTGGTGCAAAGTCCATTATTGGGACACTTCAATATTGAAAATATTGTGGCGAGCTTAATTTCAGCGGAGCAAGCGGGTTTTGACTTATCTGCCTTGATCGCAACTGCGCCCAAGTTAAAAGGTGCACCGGGTCGTATGCAAGTGATCCGTGATGATGAACGCCTGTTTGTGGTGGATTATGCACATACACCAGATGCTTTAGTTCAAGTGCTACAGACTTTAAAACGTCATGTATCGCAACAGCTATGGGCGGTGTTTGGCTGTGGTGGTGATCGTGACCGTGGTAAGCGTCCATTGATGACACAAGCGGCATTAAACCATGCAGATATTGCGTTGATTACCTCGGATAATCCACGTACTGAAAACCCAGAACAAATTTTTGCAGATATGAAGGCTGGTATTGATTTTACTGGAAAAACTGTCCATGAAATCCATGACCGCCGTGAAGCGATTAAATTCGCAGTCAACCATGCGCAAGCGGGTGATATTGTGGTGATTGCTGGTAAAGGCCATGAAAACTATCAAGAAATTGATGGTGTTCGACATTGGTTTGATGATGTGGTGGAAGTGAAATCAGCGATTGATTCCCAGCATCACAACACTGACTCGGCTTATCCAGCGCAATAGGAAACAGATATGCATACTTCAACGACCAGTACGGTTCCGTTAGAACCATGGACTGCCGAACAGTTGGTTCAAGCGACACAAGGTCACTGGCATAACAATCAAGCGCCGACAGGTTCTGTAAAACGAATTTTGACCGACTCACGTCATGCAGAGCAAGGTGACGCTTTTCTTGCCCTGAAAGGTGAACGCTTTGATGCGCATGACTTCCTTGCTCAAGTGGCTGAAAAGGGTTGTGAAATTGCCATTGTGAGTCATCCGGTCGATGTGGATATTTGTCAGTTGGTGGTTGCAGATACACGTTTGGCGCTTGGACATTTGGGTGCATTTCGTCGTGCCCAAAACCCAGCTTTAAAAGTGATTGCCTTGACAGGAAGCAGTGGTAAAACTACGACCAAAGAGATGCTCGGGAGTATCCTTTCTCGTCTTGCACCAACATTAATTACGCGCGGTAATTTAAATAATGACCTTGGCGTACCGATGATGTTACTTGAGTTGCGTCCAGAACATCAGTATGCCGTGATGGAGCTTGGTGCCAGTCATAAGGGTGAAATTGATTACACCTCAAATTTGGTACAGCCTCAGGTTGCCGGTATTTTAAATATTGGTACTGCTCATATGGGGGAGTTTGGTGGGCGTGATGGCATTTGTCGTGCCAAGTCTGAAATTTATGCACATATAGCGAAAACAGGAACTTCGATTGTGCCTGCGGCAGATGATTTTACAGATGCCATTCGTCAAGCGGTGCAAACTGAGCAAGTAATGAGTTTTGGTCAGGGTGGGGATGTCTTTGCGACTGAGACGGAGCTTCAGGCTCAATCTTCACGTTTTATCTTAAATACGCCACAAGGTGCACGCCCTGTTCAACTGCCATTTGCTGGTGAACATAATGTGCAAAATGCCACTGCAGCCGCAGCTTTCGCATTATCGATTGGTGTGAGTTTAGATGATATCGTTGTGGGGCTTGAACATGCGACAGGTGCCAAAGGCCGTCTAAACTTTATTCAGCATAAAGATTATTTGTTTATTGATGATACTTACAATGCAAATCCAACCTCAATGCGTGCTGCTGCTGATGTACTTGCGCAGCAAGATGGCATCAAAGTGATGGTCATTGGGGATATTGGTGAGTTAGGTTCATCTGCTGCACAGCAGCACTACATGTTGGGACGTGATCTTGTCTCACACTCTGGTCTTCAATTTGTCGTTGCTGTCGGTGAGTTTTCACCTGCTGTGCAAGAAGGCGCGCGCAGTACACAATATGGTAAAAAATTACAGGCCTTTCTTACTCAAGAACAGGCTTTACCGTTATTAATTAGTCTAGTCAAAACACATCAGCCTCAGTCCATGAGTTTCCTGTTTAAAGGTTCTCGTTATACCCACATGGAAACTTTGATGGCTGAATTGATGGAGAAACTTTAATGCTGTTATGGTTATTTGAGCAGCTTGCGGGTTATCACAGCTCGTTTCAGGTTGTTCGTTATTTAACGCTTCGTTCGCTACTCAGTGTCTTAACGGCATTGGCCATTGGTCTGTTGCTTGGACCTGTGATGATTCGCAAATTGCAAGCTCTCAAATATGGTCAGGCAGTCAGTTCATTTGCACCTGAAAATCATGCCAAAAAAATGGGCACACCAACTATGGGTGGTGTGTTGATTTTACTGTCTATTGGTATTTCAACCTTACTTTGGGCCGATCTTTCAAACCCTTATGTATGGATTGTACTTGGGGTGATGGTGATTTTTGGTGCTGTGGGTTGGGCAGATGACTGGATTAAAATCCGTTATAAAGACAATGCAGGTCTGCCTGCGAAGAAGAAATTCTTTTGGACTTCTGTGGCATCTTTAGGTGCTGGTATTGCACTCTATGTGATTGCGACACAGCAAGCAAACCCAGTACATACTTCAAATATGTTGGATCTGCTGATTCCATTCTTTAAAGAAATTAGCATTCCGTTGTCTATTATCCCACTTGGTATCGGCTTTATTGTCTTTACTTATTTGGTGATTAACGGCGCATCCAATGCTGTGAACTTAACCGATGGTTTGGATGGTTTGGCGATTATGCCAATCGTTTTGGTTGCCGCAGGTTTAGGTGTATTTGCTTATCTGGCTGGTGATGTCCGTTTTGCTGATTATTTACATATTCCTTATGTGAAATACGCATCTGAACTTGTCGTGATTTGTGCGGCAATGATCGGTGCTGGCTTGGCATTCTTATGGTTTAATGCGCATCCTGCTCAAGTCTTTATGGGTGATGTCGGTGCCTTATCTCTAGGTGCGATGCTCGGTACGATTGCAGTCATGGTTCGTCAAGAAATCGTTTTTGCCATTATGGGCGGTGTTTTCGTGGTTGAAGCTATTTCTGTCTTCTTGCAAATTGGCTCGCTGCGTATGCGGAATAAGCGCGTATTCTTAATGGCACCGCTGCACCATCATTATGAGAAAAAGGGATGGCGTGAAACGCAGGTGGTGATTCGTTTCTGGATTATTACAATTATGCTGGTAGTTTTAGGTCTAATGACTTTAAAATTACGTTAAGCAAATAAATAAACGAAACCGGCATTTGCTCCCACAGATGCCGGTTTTTTTATTTCAAAAATATAGTGGAGTAAATGATGAACCTGTTGATGTGTCCTGTATGCCGTGAAGCATTAAAACTCACAGAGCGGACATGGCGCTGTGAAAATAATCATAGCTATGATGTTGCAAAACAAGGCTATGTCAATTTACATGTGGTTCAACATAAACACAGTAAAAATCCGGGTGATACGCCTGAATCTATACAGGCGCGTCGTGCGTTTTTGAGTGCAGGTCACTATGCACCTTTGCAACAGGCAGTAGTGGCTTTGATTCAAAAGTTACGTGTTGAAAACTTGTTGGATATTGGCTGTGGTGAAGGCTATTACACCAATGCAATGCAAGCTGAAGTATTACAGTGTGTGGGTGTCGATATTGCTAAAAATGCAGTACAAGTGGCCGCTAAACTGAATAAAGAGGTGACTTGGGTGGTTGGTACAGGGGCGACCTTGCCTGTATTAGACCATTCGATTGACTTGTGTACGAGTTTATTTAGTCCTATTCCAAAAGAAGAAATCCTTCGCGTATTAAAGCCTGAGGGGCACTTGATGGTGGTTACACCTGCACCAGAGCATCTTTATGCAATGCGTGAAGCTTTGTTTGAAGAAGTAAAACCACATGAACCGCATAAATTTGTGGAACAACTGGCGAATGATTTTGAATTGGAAAGTGAACAAGTGGTTCAAGCGAAAATGTCACTTTCTCAGCAGGATCTCAAAAACTTAATTGCAATGACGCCTTATGCATATAAAGTGAAAGCTGAGCGTCGAGAAGCTCTAGAAAAAAATGAACAATTTGAGTTGCAAGCGCAGTATCAAATTTATCTCTTTAAAAAGAAATAATGCATTGGAAGTGATAAAAAAGCCCTCGTTTGAGGGCTTTTTTTATGCAGTATTTACTGAACTTGATCGATGAGATGATCAAGTGCGTCCGTTTTATGCTCTGCACCTTGTGGTTTAGGCTGCATTGGCGGAGGCGCAGTTCGAGTCGGTGCAAGATTGGTTTCAGTAGACCCAGGAAGGTCGTCAAAATCATTTTGCGAAGCCTGAGGCTTCGGTGCAACAGGAGCAGGACGATACAGCGGTTGAGCCATTGGTGGCGTTGCTGCACGATCTTGTTCAGGTTGACCTTGAGTCGCTTTAGCCGAATTACGGTTGATTGGATTCTTGGCATGGGTGTCTAAACGCACCCAAGCTTCAGGTGTGCCTTTAAGTGATTTCGCCATAAAATCTGACCAAATAGGCAATGCTGCAACACCACCATATTCACGGCGACCTAAAGTAGAGGGTTGGTCAAAACCGACCCAAGCCACAGTGACCAATTTTCCATTAAATCCAGCAAACCACGCGTCTTTTGCATCATTGGTTGTACCGGTTTTACCGCCTAAATCACCGCGACCAATTTTTAAAGCCGCTCGACCTGTACCATGTTGGATCACGTCACGCAAGATGTTCGCCATATCAAAGGCCGAACTCGACTTCAAAATTCGCTGAGCTTGCTTATAGTTTGCTGCTTCAGTATCGGAAATTTTCGATTCAGCAGGTTTATTATCCTGATTAGTGACTTCAATCACTTCATCATCCGGCGTGGTCGGATCTGCTGATTCAACTTCGTCTTTTTGATTGATACATTGAATACATGCATATTCAGGATTGGCTTGATAAATGACTTTGCCATAAGCATCTTCAATACGGCTAATAAAGTGCGGTTGAATACGATATCCACCGTTGGCAAATGTCGCATAACCTGTCGCCATTTGAATCGGCAACACCTGTGGGGTACCTAAAGCAATGGTGTAGTTACGTGGAATTTGGTTTTCTTGTAAGCCAAAATCCATAAATAATTGGCGAGTACGTTCAATTCCGACGACTTGTAATAAGCGAACTGAAACTGTGTTACGTGATAAATAGAGGGCACGGCGTAGAGGTATCATCCCTAAATAGCGACCGTCAGAGTTTTTAGGCGTCCACTTGCCAATCGTAATTGGATTGTCATTGACCATGGAATACGGAGTCATGCCACGTTCAAGTGCTAAAGCATAAACAAAGGGTTTAATGGTTGAACCCGGCTGACGCCAGCCTTGTAAGGCACGGTTAAATTTAGATTGATAAAAATTATAACCACCGACAATGGCTTCAATACCACCATTGTTGGGATTAAGGGCAATCAATTGACCTTGTGCTTTGGGAATTTGTACCAAAGCCCATGAGCTTTTATCCGCGTTCGGACGTAGGCGAATAATATCTTTTACTTTTACAATTTGAGAGGCTTTGCTAGGCGCATTGCCTACACTATTGGCATTGCGATAGGGGCGTGCCCAAGATAAACCTGACCATGGAACTGTCACACTACTGCCGTCTTGCATCAACACTACGATACTGGTGTTGTTGACTTTGGTTACTTCGGCAGGATAGGTGTTGGCATATGGAATAAAGTTTTTTAACGGCTCATCATGTGCTTCTGCACCACGCCAACCATGTCGTCTATCGTAAGCTTCGAGACCTTCTTGTACAGCCTGCTCAGCATAGGCTTGGCGTTGGCTGTTGATGGTGGTGTAGACTTTATAGCCTGAATCAGTCGCCTGTTCACCAAACTTTTCGACTAATTCTGAGCGAACCATTTCGCCTACATAGGGAAATTTATTGCTGACCCCACGGTCAGGCATATCGAGATTAATTGGTTCAGCAATCGCTTTTTGATATTCAGATTGATTGATATAACCCAATTGCAACATACGTCCTAAAATCCAATTACGACGCTCTAAAGCACGTTTTGGATTGGCTACAGGATTATATTTTGATGGTGCTTTGGGTAGACCTGAAATCATTGCCATTTGAGCCAAGCTCAAATCTTGCAAGCTCTTGTTATAATAAATTTTTGCAGCTGCAGCGATCCCGTAAGCATTTTTGCCCAAAAAGATTTTGTTGACATACAGCGTTAAAATTTCTTCTTTGCTTAGATTCTGTTCAATTTTTCGAGCAAGGAAAACTTCAGTCAGTTTACGTTTTAAAGTACGTTCTGGAGTCAGATAATAGTTTTTTGCAACCTGCATGGTAATGGTTGAACCACCGGTTTGCACATCTGAACCCGTAATACTTTCACTGACAGCACGTCCCAATCCTTTGAAACTAATTCCGCTGTGCTCAAAAAACGAAGAATCTTCCGCAGCTAAAAAGCCATGAATGAAATGAGACGGGATTTGGTCGTACTCTACAGGGACCGAAAGTTTGCCACCATATTCTGCAATCAGCTCATTATCAGCACTATAAACCTGTAATGGTTTTAATAATGGAGCCTTTTTTAAGATGGACATTTCAGGCAAAGACGGGGCAATATAGAGATACATGCCATAGAAACCCATTGGAATTGCGACCAAAATAATAATAATGGCCAAAAAAAATGGATGAACAAGGCCTGAACAAGATAGCTTTTTCATAACAAGTAAGTTTTAATAAGAGCTAATGGCAAACTAATTGGTGGTCAGTATATCCTTTCGATATACGGATTGTTAGATGAGTTATTGTATCTGTATAAAATTATAGACCAATGCTAATTAGTGGGTTAATTTTTTTGGGGATAAAAAAATAATAGGAATTATATTGTGCTCAGGTTATATCGTAAGCCAAATAAGGGGTTAATAGGAGTAGATATTAGTTCGACTTCTGTTAAGGTTTTGGAACTTTCTGTAAAGAGTGGGCGGTATTGGGTAGAAAGCTATGCTTTGGTGCCATTACCAGAAGGAAGTGTTGTTGAAAAGAACATATTGAATCCGGAAGCTGTCGGTGACTGTTTAGAGCGCGCAATTAATTTGGCCAATACGCAGACCACTAATGCAGCTTTGGCGGTTCCAACGTCGATGGTGATTACAAAAATCATCGAAATGGACGCAGATATGAACGATGATGAACGTGAAATTCAGATTCGTGATGATGCTGAGCAATATATTCCGTTCCCACTTGATGAAGCGAGCCTTGATTTTGAGGTCTTGCCAGATCGTCTGTCCAACCCAAATCGTGTCAATGTTTTGCTTGTCGCTACGCGTATTGAAAATGTTGAAGCGCGTGCGGAAGTCATTCAGCTTGCTGGTCTTACACCAAAAATTGGTGATGTAGAAAGCTTTGCAATTGAAAATGCATTTAAAGTTTTCTCAGATACTTTGCCAATGGGTGTAAATACCGTGGGTATTTTAGATATTGGTCATAGTATGACGACCTTATCTGTTATGCAGAATAACAAAGTGATTTATACCCGTGAGCAAGTGTTTGGTGGCAAACAATTGACACAGGAAATTCAAAATCGCTATGCATTGTCTTTCGAAGAAGCGGGTCGTGCGAAAAAAACACGTGCCTTGCCAGATGACTATGATGTTGAAGTCTTAGAACCCTTCTTAGAAGCTGTCGTTCAACAAGCAGCGCGTTCTTTACAGTTCTTTTTCTCATCTTCACAGTTCAACGAAATTGACCATATTTTATTGGCAGGGGGGAATGCCAATATTCCGGGACTTGCAAAATTACTTCAACAAAAATTGGGTTACCGCGTCACGATTGCCAATCCATTCTTACAAATGGGTTTTTCACCTCAAATTGATATTAAAAAAATTGAAAATGATGCCTCATCACTCATGGTGGCATGCGGTCTAGCATTGAGGAGTTTTGATTAATGGCAAAAATTAACTTGCTCCCTTGGCGTGATGAGCTAAGAGAGAAACGAAAAAAAGAATTTATTGCACTTTGTATTGGGGCTTTCTTAATTGGGGTAATTGGGGTTGGTTTAACATGGTTGTACTTTGATCACAAATTAAAAGATCAAGAACAAGCGAACCAATTGATTATCAGTCATAACCAAAATTTAGATGTTCAATTAAAGTCTTTAGATGGTTTACAAGAGCAGCGTAATGCCATTATTGAACGCATGAAGTTGATTCAAGGCTTACAAGGTCAACGTCCAATCGCCGTACATCTTGTAGATGAATTGGTTCGTGTAACACCTGCCAATATGTACATCACAAAATTTGAGCGTAATGGCGACAAATTTATGATCGAAGGGCGTGCGGAAAGTCCAAATACTGTTGCAGATTTACTGCGTAATTTGGAAGCATCACCTTGGTATCGTAATGCCTTCATGAGCTCATTCCTTGTGGCGGAAGAGAAAAAAGACAAAGCGCCGACGTCAGTGGTTCCTCGCGTAGAAGAATCTTATGGTGCATTTACTGTGACTGCTGATTTGGAGCAAATTGCGCAGCCGACCATTAATGATCCAGCAGCAAATGCAGGACAGTTAGCTTCATCGGCGCAAACATCTGACGCACAAACTGCAGCAACACCAACTCCGGAGGCTGCAAAATGAGTCGTGATGAATTTGAACAATTGAATCAAGATGCTGTGGTCATTCCGAAAAAGAAAATGACTTTTGATAAGTTTGTACAGCAGTTCAATACGCTAGATCCGAATAACTATGGTAGTTGGCCAATTTCAGTCAAAATTACCTGCTGGATTTTTATCATTATCCTTGTGGCAATTTTGGGCTATTTCTTGGCGATTAAAGGCAAGATTGAAGCTATTTCAAGTGCCAAAGCACAAGAACAAAATTTGTTAAATGAGTTTCGTGAAAAAGATTCAAAACTACGTAATTTGCAACAATATCAATTGCAGTTGCAGGATATGGAAGCACGTTTTAATCAACAGTTAGAACAATTGCCGAAAGAAACTGAAATTCCAGGTTTGGTTGAAGATATCAACTTAACAGGCGTGAATTCTGGATTGAAATTTAAAATTATTCGTCTTGAGCCTGAAGTGAAGCAAGAATTCTTTACGGAACAACCAATTCGTATTGAAGCAACAGGTGATTACCACGCCTTTGGTTCATTTGTAAGTGGTATTGCGGGGCTTTCACGGATTGTGACTTTGCATAATTTAAAGATTACAGCAACTGAAAATAAAGAAAAGAACTCAGATATTCCAAAAATTGACTATGTGATTTCTGCAAAAACATATCGTTATGAAGGAAATACTGAAGGTGCTGCGAAAGCTGTAGATTCAGCAAGCACACAGGAGGCTCCAAAATGAAAATGAATAAATTGGCACTTTCTGTGATGGTTGGATTTGTATTGGCTGGTTGTGAATCACGTATTGATGTGGTCAATCAAGAGATGGCAAATATACGCAATCAAGCTCCACTAGCGATTGAACCTGCGCCAGATTTTGTACCTGTCGAAACTTTTAATTATGCGGCGCATTCTTTAAAAAGTCCGTTCTTGCCAAGTTCCTTGGCAGCAGAACTTAAAATCATGGCAGGTAAGCGTGTTTATCCAAACTTGAGCCGTCAGCCTCAACCTTTGGAGAGTTATGCACTTGAAACCCTGAATATGAAGGGTAGTATGCGTAACCAATCTGGGCAAATATTAGCCTTGATTCAGACACCTGATGGTGAAGTTGAGCGTATTCAACGTGGAAGTTATATGGGGCTCAATCATGGTCGAGTGGTAAATATTACCCCGACTCAAATTGATTTGATTGAGATTATTCCGGATGGGCGAGAAGGATATGTAGAGCGTCCTAGAAGTCTCATATTAATTGGACCAGCACCTTAAGCTTAAAGGAATAAAAATGAAGAATAGTGTACAAGATTTTATTTTTGGGGATGGCAATACAATGAATCATGTGTTTCGTCAGTTTTCGATGGGGGCTGTTGCAATGGCGATGATGCAAGTTGCCAATGCTCAGGTGAGTGTAACCAATGTGGTACCAATGCAAATTCCAGGTCAAGGGACTGAAATTCGCGTGATGTTTAATGGCTTGCCGCCACAACCACAAGCTTATCAACTCGATCAACCATCACGACTAGTTTTAGACTTTGATAAAGCACAGCAAAATTTAAAACAAAGTTCAATTCCTGTTGCAACGGCTGAAGCGAGCACTGTGGATGTGAGTTCGGATGCACAACGTGCGCGCTTAACTGTGAATTTAGCCAATGCTGGTGCTTTTACCACGCGTGTTGAAGGTAATACCTTTATTTTAAAAATCAACTCTGCACAAGCTGCAAAATATGTACAGCCTGTAGCACAACGTCAGCAACAGGGCATCTCAAATATTGGTTTCCACCGTGGTTCTAATGGTGAAGGTCAAGTTGTTGTTGATTTACTGGGTGGAAATACTCCCGTTGATGTTCAACAGCAAGGCAGTAAAGTGGTGATCCGTACTTTAGGCAATAAAGTACCTGCACATTTGACTCGCCGTTTAAATGTCAATGATTTTGCAACACCTGTTGCAACGGTGGATGCACATAATGATGGCGGTAATGGTGTGATTACCATTCAGTCGACGGGCAGCTATGAATATATGGCGTACCAAACTGATAATAAATTAACGGTAAGTTTGAAACGTCCGGAAGATAAGAATCCATTACGTCCTAAAGCTGCCAATCATTATACCGGTAAGAAGATTTCATTAGACTTCCAAGATATTGAAGTACGTCGTGTGCTGCAACTTTTGGCTGATTTCACTGAAATCAATATGGTTGCTGCTGATACGGTTCAAGGAAATATTACACTTCGCTTAAAAGATGTGCCTTGGGATCAAGCGCTAGATATCGTGTTGAAAACCAAGAATTTAGATAAACGTCGTAATGGTAATGTGATTTGGATCGCACCTGTATCTGAGTTGATTAAAGCGGAAGATGATGAAGCAAAAGCACTTGCACAGCGAATAAAATTAGCGCCGATTCAAACTGAATATATTCAGCTGAGCTATGCGAAATCTTCAGATATTTTAAAATTATTAGAAGATTCCCGAGATGGAAAAGGAGCCGAGTCGAATGGCACAGCAGGAGGTACATCACTTGCATTAGAAAGTATGCTGAGCCCAAGAGGTAGTGTAGTTTCTGATAACCGGACCAATACACTTATTGTTAATGATACATCTGAGAATATTGATAAAGTTCGTAAGATGATTGATCTATTAGATGTTGCTGTCAAACAAGTCATGGTTGAAACAAGAATTGTGACCGCTCAAACAGAATTTTCGAGAGAACTCGGTGTTAACTGGGGTATACAGCGTAATAATCCGAGTTTAAGTGGTGGTGCTAATGGATCAAATGTTTGGGGTGGAGATTATTCTCCAAAGTTAGATTTAGCGGTAGATTTAGGGACGGCATCAGCAGGAAATTTTAGTTTTGGGTTGCTTAAAATTTCAGACTTTATGCTTGATCTACAACTTACAGCTTTACAATCGGATGGTCACGGTGAAGTTTTAGCAGCACCAAAAGTTTTAACGGGTGATAAGCAAAAAGCAACAATCTTAAGAGGCGATCAAATTCCGTATCAAAGTTGGAGTGCTGAAGGTGGTACGACAACTAGTTTTGTTGATGCAAACTTGAAACTGGAAGTGACCCCAAGTATTACGCCAGATGGGAGGGTACAGATGGATTTAAAAGTTAACAAGGATACTGTTGGTCGATTAACCGCGGCTGGTTATTTAATTAATACCAATAAACTTGAGACTAATGTTTTAGTCGGTGATGGTGAAACAGTGGTCCTAGGTGGTATTTTTGATGACATTCAACAAAATCAATATACCAAAGTACCTTTTTTGGGGGATTTGCCGGTTTTCGGAAACTTATTTAAAAATAATGTGAAAACTAGCGCACAGACAGAGCTCCTGATTTTTGTTACTCCGCGAATTGTTAATGACAGTGTTACCAGAAATCATTAATATATTTTCAATTTAACAAAAGAAATAGGTGACTCCTTGCCAAGCAAAGAGTTTGAAACCCTACCAAATATCTATTTGGTAGGGCCAATGGGGGCAGGAAAAACAACCGTAGGGCGACATTTAGCAGAATTGTTAGGACGTGAATTTCTAGACAGTGATCATGAAATTGAACGTAAAACAGGTGCGACCATTCCTTGGATTTTTGAAAAGGAAGGGGAAAAAGGCTTTAGAAGTCGTGAAACGAATGTCATTGATGAGTTAACTGCAAAGAAACAACTGGTCTTAGCGACTGGCGGTGGTGCTGTGACTCAGCCCCCAAATCGTGAATTTTTAAAACAACGTGGTATTGTTGTTTATCTATATACTCCGGTGGAAATTCAGTTACAACGAACCTACCGCGACAAAAATCGCCCACTTCTTCAAGTGGAAAATCCAGAGCAAAAGCTACGAGATTTATTGGCTGCCCGTGATCCGCTTTATCGTGAAGTCGCGCACTATATTATTGAAACCAATCAAGGTGCTGCGAGAGATCTTGCGCAAAAAATTTTTAATTTAATTGTTTCACAAAATATATCTCGTTAGAAAAAGGTTAAATTCATGCAAACCTTACATGTTGAACTCGGTGATCGTCGCTACCCTATTTTTATTGGGAGTGACCTTAATCCACAAACTTTACTTGAGCCTTATATTCAGGGTAAACAAGTAATGATTGTCTCTAATACCACAGTTGCCCCGCTCTATTTAAAACATTATGTAGAAGCAATTGGGGCATTAGGGAAAACCGTTGCAACATGTATTTTGCCTGATGGTGAAAAGTATAAAAATTTAGAGCATTTGAATTTAATTTTTGATGCCTTGCTCGAAGCAGGCTTTAACCGCGATTGTACGGTTTTGGCATTAGGTGGGGGTGTCATTGGGGATATGACCGGTTTTGCTTCTGCATGCTATCAACGTGGTGTGTATTTTATTCAAGTGCCGACGACTTTGCTTTCTCAAGTGGATTCAAGTGTCGGTGGAAAAACTGGGATAAACCATCCACTGGGTAAAAACATGATTGGCGCTTTCCAGCAACCCCAAGTGGTCCTTGCGGATATGGCGCAATTAAAAACTTTGCCGGCGCGTGAACTTTCTGCAGGTTTGGCCGAAGTGATCAAATATGCATTGTTAGGTGATGTTGAATTCTTAGCTTGGCTTGAACAGCATATGGATGCTTTAGTTGCAGGTGATGCAACCTTGTTGGCTGAAGCGGTTTATCGTTCATGTGCTCATAAAGCGCGTATTGTGGCCAATGACGAAAAAGAACAAGGCGAACGTGCGTTATTAAACCTGGGTCATACCTTTGGTCATGCGATTGAATCGTACTTGGGATATGGTGAATGGTTACATGGTGAAGCCGTTGCAACAGGGATGGTAATGGCTGCAGATTTGTCCCAGCGTATGGGTTGGATCACTGCTGAAGATTTAGAACGTACAAAAAAAATCATTTTACGTGCACAATTACCGATAGTTTGCCCTAAAATTCCGCTAGAGGATTTTTTGGCGTATATGTCTCATGATAAAAAAGTATTGAATGGGCAATTACGACTTATTTTACTGAAATCATTAGGTCAGGCCATCATCACCAAAGAGTTTGATGTTGAGTTAATGAAACAGGCAATTTTGGCAAATCAGGCAGAGTAGGTACATCATGGCAGCGCGGCAGTCTCAATGGCAAAAAGTTCATCACTACGCATGGTTGGTGGGTGGAGCTGTGTGTCTGTTCGCTGCATTGGTTTTCTGGGCGATTACAGATACCAAAGAATTGGTTGAAGTTGAAAAGCAAGCGGAAACCGAAGTGGATTTGCAAATTCAGCCAGAGAAAGTGGCAGCAATGTCCCATCTTGGTGCATTAAATGAAGAAGTACGTCCACTTGATATGACGACCCGTGTGGTTGCTACAGCTCAACATGAGCCAGAATTTCGCGGCACTAAATTTATCAATGATTCTGCCAAACTTTATGGTGTTGAATTATTTCGGGTTTCTGAGGAAGATATTTTAAAAAGTTTCTTACGCAAGCAGCCTGAGCGTCATAAATTTATTTATCTACGTCTTTCAGGTGAAGACCATCCTGAGCAATACGTCATTTTAACTGGACCATATTCGTCGCAAAATGATGCCAAAGCTGCAATGTCGAGCCTCAACATCGCTTTGCCTGCTTCAATCAAACCTGAAGTTGTGGAATTTAAACAATATCAAGCATATGTGAATGATTTAGGCACGGAAGAAATGTCGTCGAGTCAAAAGTTATATGCTGTTAAATTAAAATCTGTGCCTTTACCGAAAATTGATGAAGCTCAAATCGCCGCACGAAAAGCAGCGGCTGCAGCGACGGTAACAACACCAACTAATGCAACGACAAGTACTACGGTGACACGTCGTGATGCTGAAGGAAATGTGATTGATGTGCAAAAATCACAAAGTAGTGTAGATGCACCACGTCCAAAACCTGCACCGGTAGAACAAGAAGTAACCGATCCTTTTAATTAGTTCTAAAATAGCGCAAGACCTCTTAGGAAAAGTCTAAACTGCACAGAAAAAGTGCATAAAATTAAAAAAGAACAATTTGAATTATTTGTTATAACTAAAAAATGCTTGTAATCAGCCATCTTAGGAGAAAATGCATCAAGTTGGCATATAAATTGCTTAATTGGTGCGTAAATTGAACTTTTCTCCCTGTTTTGGCGCGAAAATGATTCGATAAAAGTGCGAAGTCATTAATCCAGTCGTTATCCCTGATCTGAACTGCAAAAGCAGAAAATTTGACTTTTTATTCATGCATCAAAGGTGAATTCGGTTTATCTTAAGGGTGTGAATAAGAAATAATTTTGCTCGACAGAACAATTCATGTGAGTAAGTTAAGACGAATCGCAACAAGAAATTAGTTTGTTAAGTGCTCGAAAGAGCTGTAAAGAAAAGAAGGGTACGCTATGCACATGCCATCGCCTAATACTGTAGCTCCCGCTCAAGGTTTATACCAACCGGATGAGTTTAAAGATAACTGTGGTTTCGGTTTAATCGCCCATATGCAGGGTGATGCAAGCCATGATCTCGTCAAAACCGCAATGCATAGTTTAAGTTGTATGACCCACCGTGGTGGTATTGCCGCAGATGGTAAAACCGGTGACGGCTGCGGTCTACTCCTTGCTATGCCCAAAGAATTTTTCCGTGAAGAAGCGAAAAAACTCAGTGACATTACATTGAGTGAAATCTTTGCTGTGGGTACGGTATTTCTAAACCTAGACCCTGCATTAGCCGCACATGCAAAACAAATTTTAACCAAAGAAATCGAAGACGAAGGTTGTAAAGTCATCGCTTGGCGTGTTGTGCCAACCAATAACGATGTGTTGGGTTCAATCGCGATGCAGTCATTGCCTGCATTTGAACAAATTATCGTGAATTGCCCAATGGGTGTTTCAGAGGTTGAATTCAACCGTAAGTTGGTGATGGCACGTCGTCGTGCAGAACAACAGCTGACTGCTGACCCATACTTCTATGTAACCACTTTATGCTCAACTGTGATCAGCTATAAAGGTTTGATGATGCCAGCAGCCATTGCTGATTTCTATACCGATCTTGCTGATGAGCGTTTAAAGTCACACATTGTTGTATTCCATCAGCGCTTCTCAACCAATACCTTGCCTCGTTGGCCATTGGCTCAGCCGTTCCGTTACTTAGCACATAATGGTGAGATCAATACCATTACCGCCAACCGTAACTGGGCGATGGCACGTACACCAAAATTTGAAAACCCATTATTGCCGGGTTTAACTGAGCTGAATCCAATCGTAAACCGTACAGGTTCGGATTCTTCAAGCTTAGATAATATGCTGGAAATCCTTGTCGGTGGCGGTATGGACTTGTTCCGTGCGCTACGCATGTTGGTTCCACCTGCTTGGCAAAACGTTGAAACTTTAGATGCGGACTTACGTGCATTCTACGAATTCAACTCGAAGCATATGGAAGCATGGGATGGTCCAGCAGGTCTGGTAATTCAAGATGGTCGTCATGCGATTTGTATGCTTGACCGTAATGGTTTACGTCCAGCACGTTGGGTAATTACCAAAAATGGTTACATCACATTGGCATCAGAAATTGGTGTTTGGGGTTATGAACCAGAAGACGTTGTGTCTAAAGGCCGTGTCGGTCCGGGTCAAATCTTGGTGATTGATACCTTTACCGGCAAAATGCTCGATACTCAAGATGTGAGTAATCACCTCAAACGTATGCGTCCGTACCGTCAGTGGTTACGTGAAAACTCAGTACGTGTACAAGGCAGTCCAGAGCTGGAAGAATATTTATGTGATCAAGGCTTAAAAGGTGATGACCTGAAAGCTTCACAAAAGATGTTCATGGTGACATTTGAAGAACGTGACCAATTGCTTCGTCCAATCGCTGAAAGTGGTCAGGAAGCCGTGGGCTCAATGGGTGACGATACGCCAATGGCAGTATTGTCTCGTCAGGTGCGCCATGTGTCTGACTATTTCCGTCAGCAGTTCGCTCAGGTTACGAATCCGCCAATCGATCCATTACGTGAATCGATCGTAATGTCATTAGAGACATGTCTTGGCCGTGAACAAAATGTATTTGAACAAGGTCCAGAGCATGCAGATCGTCTGATCATTTCAAGCCCAGTACTGTCAAATTCGAAAATGCATCAAATTCGTACTCTTGGTCGTAAAGGTTACGAAATTGCAGACATCGACCTGAACTATGCAGAAGCTGAAGGCTTAGAAGCTGCTATCGCGCGTATTTGTGAAGAATCTGCACAAGCGATTCGCGACGGAAAAACATTGCTTGTATTGTCTGATAAGAAAATCCGTCAAGGTTTCTTACCTGCAAATGCATTGATGGCAACTGGCGCGGTTCACCACTATTTAATCAATGTGGGTCTTCGTACAGATGCCAACATCATTGTCGAAACTGGTTTAGCACGTGATGCACACCAGTTTGCGGTGATTCTTGGTTTCGGTGCGACAGCGATCTATCCTTACCTTGCATATGACGTGATTAATGACTTGATCGCGAAAGGCGAATTGTTGGGTGACCCAATTCATGCGCAAGCTAACTTCCGTAAAGGTATTGAGAAAGGCTTATTGAAAGTACTTTCTAAGATGGGTATTTCTACTGTTGCCTCTTACCGTGGCGGTCAGTTGTTTGAAGCGGTCGGCCTTTCTGATGAAGTGGTTGCAAAATGCTTTACTGGCGTACCGAGCCGTATTAAAGGCGCAACATTCTCTGATCTAGAAAATGACTTGAAAAAATTGGCAGATTTGGCATGGAAATCACGTAAGCCAATCGATCAAGGCGGTATGCTGAAATTTGTATTCGGTAAGGAATATCACGCATTTAACCCAGACGTGATCAATGCGCTGCATAAATCTGTGCGTTCTGGTAATTATGCGGACTTTAAAGAATACGCAGAGCTAGTGAATAACCGTCCAATCGCAACGATTCGCGACTTATTCAAACTTAAAACTGATAATTCAATTGCGCTTGATCAAGTTGAATCCGTGGAAGAAATTCTACCACGTTTTGACTCGGCTGGGATGTCTTTAGGCGCATTATCGCCTGAAGCACACGAAGCCATTGCAATCGCTATGAATACCATTGGTGGTCGTTCGAACTCGGGTGAGGGCGGCGAAGACCCAGCGCGTTACGGCACTATTCGTAACTCGAAAATCAAACAAATTGCATCTGGCCGTTTTGGTGTGACCCCTGCATATCTAACTTCTGCAGAAGTCCTTCAAATTAAAGTGGCGCAAGGTGCAAAACCAGGTGAAGGTGGTCAGTTGCCGGGCGGTAAAGTGAATGGCTTAATTGCACGTTTACGTTACTCAGTACCAGGTGTGACTTTAATTTCTCCACCGCCGCATCACGACATCTACTCAATCGAAGATTTATCACAGTTAATTTTCGATTTAAAACAAGTTAACCCACAGGCGATGGTGTCCGTTAAGCTGGTTTCTGAGCCGGGTGTTGGTACGATTGCGGCTGGTGTAGCAAAAGCATACGCAGACTTCATTACCATTTCTGGTTATGACGGTGGTACAGCGGCTTCTCCACTTTCTTCAATTCACCATGCAGGTTCACCATGGGAACTTGGTCTATCTGAGGCGCATCAGGCGCTTCGTGTGAATGACCTGCGTGGCAAGGTCCGTGTACAAACTGATGGCGGCTTGAAAACGGGTCTAGACGTTGTGAAAGCAGCGATTCTTGGGGCAGAAAGTTTCGGTTTCGGTTCTACACCGATGATCGCATTGGGTTGTAAATACCTACGTATTTGCCACTTAAACAACTGTGCGACCGGTGTTGCAACACAACAAGATCATTTACGTCAGGAACACTATATCGGTGAGCCTGAAATGCTGATCAACTTCTTCCACTTTATTGCGGAAGAAACGCGTGAATGGCTGGCAGCGCTTGGTGTAGCAAGCTTGAAAGACTTGATTGGCCGTACAGATTTACTGGAAATGCTTCCAGGTGAAACTGAAAAACATGCACACCTTGATTTGAGCGCATTACTCCAATCGCATCCTGCGGCTGAAGGCAAAGCACAGTACTGTGAAGTACAAGGTAATGCACCATTTGATAAAGGCTTATTGGCTGAGAAAATGGTAGCTGAAATGCTGCCAGCGATTGAAGCAGGTACAGGCGGTGAATATAGCTTCACAATTGGTAACTGTGATCGCTCAATAGGCGCGCGTATTTCGGGTGAGATTGCAAAACGTTATGGCAACCTCAGTATGGAAGCGCATCCTGTTAAAGTTAAATTAACAGGGACTGCAGGTCAGTCATTGGGTGTTTGGAACGCCGGTGGTTTACACATCAGCCTAGAAGGCGATGCGAACGACTACGTGGGTAAAGGTATGGCTGGCGGTCGTATCTCAATCTTCCCACCGAAAGGTTCACCGTTCCAAACGCAAAACACGGCGATCATTGGTAACACCTGTTTATATGGTGCAACAGGTGGTAAATTGTTTGCTGCAGGTACAGCAGGCGAGCGTTTTGCAGTACGTAACTCAGGTGCGTTTGCTGTGATTGAAGGTGCAGGCGACCACTGCTGTGAATACATGACAGGTGGTATCGTGACTGTATTGGGTAAAGTGGGTCATAACTTTGGTGCGGGTATGACAGGCGGTTTCGCTTATGTGCTCGACCTTGATAATGACTTTGTTGACCATTACAACCACGAACTGATTGAATTGAACCGTATCTCTACAGAATCGATGGAAGAACACAAAGAGTTCTTGTGCCGTATCTTAGATGAACATATTAAAGAAACAGGTAGTGCTTGGGCGTATAAGATCCGCAACGAGTTTGACTTCTATAGCCGTAAATTCTGGCTTGTGAAACCAAAAGCTGCTAATTTGCAGACTTTGTTGAAAACAACTCAAGCTGATCCACAATAATTCCACTACTGCAGATTTGATAGGCAGGTGTAAGTCCAAACATGCTTACACCTACCCACGGAGAGAGACATGGCAGAGCGCCTAAATAATGACTTTCAGTTCCTGGATGTAGCACGCCAAGATCCAGAGAAAAAAGATCTAGTTGTCCGCAAAGCAGAATTTGTGGAAATCTATAAACCGTTTACAGCTGAAGTTGCAAAAAACCAAACACACCGCTGCTTAGGTTGCGGTAACCCGTATTGTGAATGGAAATGTCCAGTACATAACTACATTCCAAACTGGTTAAAACTGATTGCAGAAGGTCGCATTTTCCAAGCGGCAGAATTGTGTCATCAAACCAACACCTTGCCTGAAGTTTGTGGTCGTGTGTGCCCGCAAGACCGTTTATGTGAAGGCGCGTGTACGCTAAATGACGGCTTTGGTGCAGTCACCATTGGTAATGCTGAAAAATACATTAACGATACAGCCTTTGCATTGGGCTGGCGCCCAGATATGTCACACGTTAAGTGGACAGACAAAAAAGTTGCGATTATTGGTGCGGGCCCTGCTGGTCTTGGCTGTGCCGATATTCTTGTACGTAATGGTGTGAAGCCAGTTGTATTCGACAAACGCCCTGAAATTGGTGGTTTGCTGACATTTGGTATTCCAGAATTCAAAATGGAAAAAGACGTAATGAAACGTCGCCGTGAGATTTTCTCGGGCATGGGTGTTGAATTCCGTCTAAATACCGAAATTGGTACAGATGTGACCATTGACCAGCTTTTGGCTGATTACGATGCTGTATTCATGGGTATGGGAACTTATACCTACATGAAGGGCGGTTTCGCGGGTGAAGACTTTGTTGGTGTTCATGATGCACTGGATTTCTTGATTGCCAATGTCAACCGTACGCAAGGTTGGGAAAAAGATCCATCTGAATACATCAGCATGGAAGGCAAAAAAGTGATTGTTCTCGGTGGTGGTGATACCGCGATGGACTGTAACCGTACTTCAATCCGTCAAGGTGCCGAATCCGTTGTCTGTGCCTACCGTCGTGATGAAGAAAACATGCCGGGTTCACGTCGTGAAGTGAAAAATGCGCGTGAAGAAGGGGTGGAATTCCAATTTAACCGTCAGCCAATCGAAATTGTCGGTGAAAATGGCAAAGTAACGGGTGTTAAAGTCGTGACCACTCAACTCGGTGAGCCTGACAGTCGCGGTCGTCGTAGCCCTGAGCCAGTTCCAGGTTCAGAAGAAATTTTACCAGCAGATGCAGTATTGCTTGCCTTCGGTTTCCGTACCAGCCCTGCAGATTGGTTTACTACATCAAACATCAGTATGGATGGTTCAGGTCGCGTCATTGCTGCTGAACAGCAAGAATTTAAGTTCCAAACATCGAATCCGAAAATTTTTGCCGGCGGTGATATGGTACGTGGATCGGACCTTGTGGTAACCGCAATCTGGGAAGGTCGCCAAGCTGCGGAAGGTATTCTTGACTACTTAGATGTTTAAGTCATGACATGCCAGTGATTGCACTGGATTCATTCAAAAAACCCGCTTCGGCGGGTTTTTTATTTTTTGGAATTTACCTCAAATAACACGTAAATGGATTTTGCAGATATATACGCTGAAAAGTTGTCAGACAGCGCTTTAGAATGGTGAATTATGCAAGTGTGCTAGCACATTTTGCCATGTGTGAAAGAGCTTAGGAATTACATACTGCGATCATGATCTAAATCTTAGGAAGCGACCATGACGCAAGTGACGACACAAAAAACATATCTAAATCGTCCTAAAGCTATTGGCATAACGGTACGTCGAGCACAATTCAATCCTAAAGCGATTCGCCGGCATTATTTTGCCAACTCACCGGTGATGTCGCATTTGTTGACGGCATTGTCATCGACCTTTCCCATTGGTGAGCAATTCTTTGTGCATAGCGTGCGCAATGTACGCGATAAAGTCAGTGATGAAAAATTGCAAGCTGAGATCGCAGCATTCATTGGACAAGAAGCGATGCATTCCAAAGCCTATGCTGAATTTAACGATGCTTGGCGCAGTGAAAGCTATAATTTAGATCGTTTCCAAGCATGGCTGGCACGTAAAGACAGCTATGTAAAAAATTTACATCCAAAAATACAGTTGGCAATTACCTGTGCATTTGAACATTTTACCGCTTTGCTTGGTGGCTATATTTTAAGACATCCTGAAGTGCTCAGTACTTTAGATGATGATGCAGTGAAACTTTGGGTGTGGCATGCGATTGAAGAGATTGAGCATCGTGCGGTAGCATTCGATGTATACCAGCATGTCTATGGTGATGACAAAATACGTCGCATGATTATGCGCAGTGTGACCACGGGTTTTGCAAGTCTTACGTTTTATTCTGCAACGAAGCTATTTATGCAGGATAAGAAAAAAAGTTTGCCGAAGGTTGGTGGAAATATATTCGGGGCGTATTTATTGGCAAAAATGTTTATTCAATTGACGCCAGAATATTTGTCATATTACAAAGCAGAATTCCATCCGAGCGAAATTGATTACAGTCAGATCGTGAAATATTGGAAAGAACGCCTTGCTGATGAATATCAAATGGAAAGTTTTCAGACTGAAATTACACCGCAATTGTATAGTTAATTCAAAATGTTAAAAAAGCCCGAGTTGTGGGCTTTTTTTAATGCTAAATATTTTTCGAGTAGATCAGTTTAATCACAAAGAAAATACATAATTCATTCGAAAAATAAGGTTAGAATGAATTTATTTAAACAATTACAAATAAATACTTGAGGTTAAGGGTTATGAATTCAATGAAAAAAAGCATGCTCGCAATCGCATTAGTCAGTACGTTGACCCTGAGTGGTTGTGGCTATAACACATTACAAGTCAAAGACGAGGCCGTTACAGCAGCATGGTCTGAGGTGCAAAACCAATATCAACGTCGTGCAGATTTGGTACCTAACCTTGTCAATGTGGTTAAAGGTTACGCGAAACATGAGGAAGAAGTACTGACAGAAGTGACTCAAGCACGTGCCAATGTTGCGGGCTTAAAAGTGGATAAGGAAGTTTTGGAAGATCCAGCACTGTTCCAAAAATATCAAGAAGCTCAAGCGCAGATGACCAGCGCACTTTCTCGTTTAATTGCAGTCTCGGAAAATTATCCAGACTTAAAAGCCAATGAGCAATTCCGTGATTTACAGGTACAGCTTGAAGGCACTGAAAACCGGATCGCTGTCGCACGTAATCGCTACATTACTACGGTACAAGACTTTAATGGCTATGCACGCCAGTTCCCGCAAGTGATGACAGCTAAAGTCATCGGTATGGATACCAAGCCTAACTTTAGCGCAGAGCAAAGTGCACAAACTGCACCGAAAGTTGATTTTGATTAATTGGCATCACTGCATTGTGAGGTGGGCTGATGGTGGATTTTGAGCTAAAACATACAGGTTTGTTGTGGCTGCAGCGCATGGTTTTAGCATGCTTATTGTGTGTGGTGGGTTTCACACATGCAGAAACTGCCACCGCTACAGATGTAGATGCTGAAACAGTTGTTGTCGGTAAAATATTAAAAGATCAGCAGTCAGCTACACAAAAAGAAACAACAGCACAGCCTGAAATCAAAATTCAGCAGCCGAATATCGCCAATGATATGGCAGATGGCGAGTCGATTCGTGGCTTGCCGACGCTCAATGAACCGGTAGTTGATCAGGCAAATTTGCTTTCGGCTGCTGAAAAGCAAGCCATTAGTCAGAAAATTCTACAGTTGCACGAACAAGGTAAGGCACAAATTGGTGTCGTGATTGTGCCAACCACAGGTCAAGAAGATATTTTTGATTACGCCATGCGTGTTGCAGAAAAATGGCAACTCGGTTCAGCAAAACGTGACAACGGGATATTGATGGCGATCGCTGTGAATGATCGCAGAATTCAAATCCTGACGGGTTATGGGCTAGAAGGAATCATGCCCGATATCATCGTTAGTCGCATTATTCGTAATCAAATCACACCGTATTTTAAGCAAGCTCAGTATGCTCAAGGCATAGATGCTGGCTTAACGGAAATAACACGTATTTTAAATCAAGACCCTGAAGTTGCAGCTCAGGCAGCCCAAGAGTTGAAAGAGCGTCAGGAACAAGCCTTACACGAACAACAAGCCAAAGAGAAAACGTTTACAACGGTTCTCATCATTTTGGTGATTGGTATTTTTGCATCCTTTATTGTGGGTAAGCGCTTAAGTGCGTCAACTGCTGCTGTTGCAGGTACCGTTGCTGGTTTGGTCAACGGTGCAGGTCTACTCACCAGTCTGTTGATGGGTGGAGCAATTTTCTTTTTACTGATTACGGCTATTGCTCAAACCATTTTTCAAATGTTCCTTGCTGGTGGTGGGGGCGGTGGAGGCCGTAGCGGAGGTGGTGGCTTTGGTGGCGGCGGCTATAGCGGAGGCGGTGGTGGCTTTGGCGGTGGGGGAGCATCAGGTTCATGGTAACGAAAACAGAAACAACAGAAATTGTCACCTGTCCTAAAACACAGGAAATACAACAACCAAGTTTTAAACGCTGGTTGAAGCACTTTTTTTATATGCCTGCAGCAAACCGGTTTTTTAATAAGCAAGATCAGCAGGCCATTGCGCAAGCGGTGACAGAAGCTGAGCATGGCCATGTGGGCGAAATACAGGTGGTGATCGAAGGGCATATTCCTTCGAACCAAGCCTATTATCAAAATATCCGTGCACGTGCTGAACAGCTCTTTGCGGAACTGGGTGTGTGGGATACAGAATTTAATAGTGGTGTTTTACTTTATTTAAACTTATGTGAACGTCAGGTTGAGATTGTGATTGATCGCGGGATGAGGCAGGCAACCGATGCCCAAGTGTGGCAGGAAATTTGCGTGCGAATTATCCAAAGCATGCAAAATAAACAATACCGAATAGCTTTAACGGCAGGCGTAAAAGAGATTGGTGAAGTGATGGATCACTTTTATGCCGGGAAGTCTGAAGATCGAACGAATGAAATCGCAAATGCACCAATAATTTTGCGCTAAAAAACGGTGATAAAGTGACACAAATCGTCACTTTTAAACACAAAAAGAGACGTAATGATTACAAAAAATAAAAATATTTTTTTAAAGTGCTGTTTTTTCTGTCATTTTCACTATAATAAATCTTGGCACGCTCTGTGCTATTTATAAAACAAGCTACATAGCTTTATTAAATAATTAAATTAAAAAACATTTGTGGAGAATGTTATGAACGCTCAAAAGGGTTTCACTCTTATTGAATTAATGATCGTTGTTGCAATTATCGGTATTCTTGCAGCGATTGCGATTCCTCAGTATCAAAACTACATCGCTAAATCTCAAGTTAGCCGTGTAATGTCAGAAACTGGCGGTTTGAAAACAGCAATTGAAAGCTGTTTGCTTGAAGGCAAAACTTCACTTCCTGCTGCTGGTGCAGCTGCAACTGCTGCAGACTGTGACCTTGGATGGACAAACAGTAATTTATTAGGTGCTGCGGCAACAAATGCATCCGTTCAAGGTGAAGGCTTAAAAGTTACATTTGGTGAAGGAGTTGCTGATAGTACAATTGTAGCTCGATTTGGCGCGAGCGCAGCACAAGCATTGCAAGTAGATGGCAAGCGTACATTAACTTGGACACGTAATGGTGAAACAGGCGCTTGGTCTTGTACTACGAAAGTAGAGACTAAATACCGTCCATCTGGTTGTGCGGGTTCAGGTTCTTAATTTTTTAAGTACCAAAAAAAGAGGGAGAAATCCCTCTTTTTTTGGTTTCAACTATGAAATACTTTTATAATATTTTAATTGTAATCAGCCCAAATTTATTTTGGGGGCTATTGTCATTTATATTAAATACAAATAGAAGTTTTATTAATATTGATTACTTTTTCCCTGTACTTCTTTATATTTATGGACGTAAAAAATCGGCTATTATTTTTTTTATTTTTTTAAATTTTTTTGATTTTGTTAATATATTCTCTCAAATTTTTCCTTTTATCCGTTTCGGGGATTTAATCTATTTAGTTAAATTTTCATTGCTTTCATCTTGGATTAATTTTTTAATTCCTATGTTTTTTTTGTTTTTTATATATACTTATTTTGCATTACTAAATATGCTTACTTTGAAAATAAAAAAAGTGTTTATATTTTTAATATTTAATATATTATTATTTTTATTGGTTATACAAAATTATTTTTTTGATGTTGAAAGTAATAGATTGTGGAAAAATGATTCAAAATATATAGTTCAGTCCCAATTGCTGAATGCTTATGAGTTGCGAAGCGATGGTTTTATACAAGGATTTAGTATTGAAGGTGATGCATTTAATGATATAAAATTAAAATCTGCATCAGAAGATCTATTTCAAGTTGATGATAAAAAAAATAAAATACTATTAATTGTAAATGAATCATGGGGTCATGCATTAGATAATTCAATAAATATTGATATAGTTGGCGATATAATAAAAAATAATTTAGTAGAATATTATTCCTTGAGCGCTATGAATGTGAATGGGTTTACGATTAATGCTGAAATTAGAGAGTTATGTCAAAAAGATTTAAAACATTTTAATTTAAAAAATCAAATAAAAGGTTTTGAAAATTGTTTACCAAATATATATAAAAAAAAGGGTTACCACACCTATGCAATGCATGGGGCTACTGGAGCTATGTATGATCGTAAATATTGGTACCCAAAAGCAGGGTTTGATGCATTAATATTTAGAGATACAGTAAACAATCTAAATTCAAGATGTTATTCATTTCCAGGTTTTTGTGATAGAGATTTAAATCAGTTTGTTGCAAATGCATTTAGAGAGAAAAATGTTTTCTTTTATTGGTTAACTTTAAACACGCACGTAAATTATGATTTAAATGACCTAAAGAAAGATCATTTTAATTGTGCTAAGTACAATATAGAAAATAACTCTTCAAGTTGCCGTAATTTGAAATTGCAAAAACAGTTTTTTTACTATTTAGGAGAGTTAATAGGAAAACCAGAAATGAAGGGGGTACATGTAATTGTTGTTGGAGATCATGAGGCGCCAACATATGGTGAAAATAAGACAGTTTTTTTTGAAAATCAGGTTTCCATTTTGAATTTTAAGGTTAAGTAATGCTTGAGTTGATAAATATAAAAAAATATTTAACGATTATATTTTTTTATCTCACAATTATATATATAGGAGTGGGGAGTACAGGGGCTGGAATGCAAAATAACAAGGATATTTCATATGGATTTCTGTATTTATTTATATTGATGTTTTTTTTCTTTCGTAAAGAGATGATATCTAATATTAATAAGGAGGTTCTTTATCCGATTTTGATTATGATGGTTAGTTTTTTTATCTCATGTTTTTATACTGAATTTAAAAATAATGCTGATGTATGGCTAAGATATTATGCCATAGCGGCATGTTTATTATTTTCATATTTATCTTATATTGTTATTGTTAATAGAATTGTTAATATTAGAAGTGTTATTGCTGTTATTGCTGCGCTCGGTCTATTTCATACAATAGTTTTGCTGAATATCTGGTTTTCTGAGGAGATTCCTGCGAAATATAACTGGATAAATGGGATTCCTTTTTTTAGCAATATAAGGCATTTAGCTGATTATATATCTATTTCTTTTCTTTGTGCGCTTTTTCTTTTTTTAACTGCAATCGGAAAGAAAGCTAAGCTGTTTTGGCTTTTAATGAGTATAATTATTTTAACTTGCGTATTTTGGACTGGATCTAGAGCTGCCTATATTGGTATTTTCCCTTCAATTTTAGTTTTGTTTTTTTTGTTAAGAAAAAGAGTCAGTAATTTAATTTCTATAGCTTTTATATGTGTAACATCTGCGGTGTTAACTTTATTTTTTCAAACTACACATTTTAATGTAGGTTTTTTTAGTGCTTTTAGCCGTTCTGCGGGTAATAGTTTAAATAGTATTTCTTCAAATAGGGTCGAATTATATAAAACAATTTTTGAATGGTTTAGTTATCATCCTCTTTGGGGGCTTGGAGCAGAGTCTGTAAAAGAATTAGGATTTTATCAAGGAGACAATAGATTGACAGCGCAAGCTCATAATTCAATTTTACAAATTTTGGTTGAGTTTGGGCTTATGGGTTTAATATTTTTGAGTATGCTTTTATATAAAATTTTTAAAAAATTTCGTTATGAGAAAACTAATGCTATCTATGCTATATGCGTAGCTGTAACTATAAATATTTTTGTTGCATCATTATTTAATGGTGGAGCATATTACGTTGTTACGATCAGTACATTTTGTTTATTTGTGGCTATAGCATTTGCATATAAAAAGTTAAATTATGAAAATTAGAAAACTGAAATTTTACGAATTTGTATTTATTATATTTACTTTAATATTAGTAGGTATTTCTGCACATTATATATTGATTGATCGAAATAGTTTCTGGCGCTTGATTTACCCTGTACAGGCCCGTTTATCAATAATGACCATTCAATGTTCAGATGAATCTCCAGAATGGATGCGCAGCTTATTAAGTGAAATTATTTTGGAACAGAAAAATCTATCTAATCAATTGGCATATATAAATGATTATAATCAATTATTTGCATGTCAAAGTGGATGGGTCGGAACAACCGGGTTTTCTAAATTAGTGACAGAGAACACACGATTTCGCTATGCCAGTATGACGAAAATTTTAACGAATGATGCTGTAATCAGTTTGCTGAATCAAAAAAAACTCAATTTAAATGAACCTTTTGTAGATAGATTTGATGAATTTCAGAATCAGAATTTTAAAGATGAACGGATAAAAAAAATAACGATCGGCGACTTGTTGCAGCAAAGAAGCGGGTTTGACCGTTTAAAAAGTGAAGACATCATGTTCTCTACAGCAGAAACACCTTGGTGCCCCAGAAATTTAAATAAATTGCTGGCAATAAAATTAGATTCAGATCCAAATGAATATTATGCATATGATAACCGTAATAGCTGTCTATTAGGTGCAGTGATAGGGCGTATATCAGCCATGAGTTACCGTGAGTATATGTCACAAAACTACAAATTAAATCAAAATAATATTAAATTCATCAATTCAGGTTATTTTTCTGATGAGGTGAAATACGACTTTAGAAATAATGATTATTGGATGGAGGCAGATGATAACTCATTTCATTTTAATGAGCTTTCTTCGTCTGCTGGTTTAACAGGCAGCGCCAGTGCTTTGGCTCAGTTGATTAAACCAATGTTAAATAAGCATCCCTATAATATATTAAGCATTAGTGATAAAAGCTTAAGCAGTTGTAATATCAATACTTTTAAATCCTGCAATGGATTTGCAATGTGGGTATATCAACGTGATAACAGCTCTAAAAAGGTTTTTTTTAGAAATGGCGGATTGCCCGCCGCAACCTCTTTGACTGCGATTAGTGAGGCGGGTGAGGTGGTAGTGTGGGTTGGAAATGGAGCTTCACTTTTAGATAAAAAATTTGATGAAAATTTGCTGGAAAAAAAGTTCTATCAAATTTTAGATAAATAGTTCACCTTTGTGACAAAAAATGTAAATTATTGACGTGAAATAACTCATTATAGTCTTAGGTTGTTGAAATATATAAAAATAAATCTTGGCATACTTTTTGTATTGTTGCTGTTATTTAGAGGGTAATCTAATGCAAAAAGGCTTTACTCTTATTGAGTTAATGATCGTCGTTGCAATTATTGGTGTCTTGGCCTCAATTGCAATTCCTATGTACCAGACATATGTTGCGAAATCGCAAATCACTGTAGCAATTGCTGAGTTAAATGGCGCAAAGCCGCAATATGAACTCATTATTAATAATGGCTCAGCTTCAGGTGATAATGATTTTAGTGTTCCCAATATGTTTTTTTCTGGCGCACAATCTAAGACTTGTGTGTATGCTGTAAATGCGCCTGACAATTCAGGAAATTCTTCCCAGGCTTTAGTCTGTAAATTGCAGAATTCAGCTACGATTATAAATGGCAGCTATGTTTATTTAAGCCGTGATTTAAATGGCACATGGCGGTGCGGTACTTCTATTGGCATTGAAGCTAAATTGAAACCAGTTGACTGTGTTTGAAATTTGCGTAGATTAGGTTTACCTATGTGTTAAGAGTTGGCGTATGTCCAAGCGGCAAAAATTTTTTCTAAGCCATTTATTGATTTCTGTATTTGCAGCATTGCTAGTGATGAGCTTTGTTTTTTTTGTATGGTATCCATCACCGTTAGCCAAGGCAGTTGGTGTTACTCATATTTTTCTGATGCTGCTGATCATTGATGTGATTTTGGGGCCATTGTTGGGGTTTTTAGTCTTTAAAGAAGGGAAAAAGACATTAAAATTTGATTTGACGGTCATTATATTGATTCAAATCTCTGCTCTTGGTTATGGGGTTTATAGCATTGCGCAAGCCCGTCCAGTATGGATTGCTTTTAATGCAGATAAATTTGAGCTGGTTCGTAATAATGAAATGCAAACTAATGCTGATACAGCGGTCGAACAAGAATTTTCCAGACCATCGCTACTTTACCCGCAATTTGTGGGTGTAAAACAAGCTGAAAATGCTGAACAGCGGCAAGTTGAGCAAATGTCATCACTATTAAATGGAACGTCATTGGCGCAATTTCCAGAACGCTACACGCCGCTTACGCGGCTGAGTCATGATTTGCGTCAAGAAGCCAGAAATATATCTGAACTTTATGAGGTAAACTCTAAATTAGAGGTTGAAAAAATTTTAAAGGAAAACCCCCATGCGACAGCGTGGTTACCGTTAGAAACATATGCTTTACCTTTAGTTGTTTTAATTGATAAAGATAAGGCGGAAATTGTAAAAATTGTAGATTTGCGGTATTCAAAATAAGTATAAAAAAACCTGCTTAAGCAGGTTTTTTTATATTAATCAATTAATCTCAAATCTGACTTTGAATATAATTTTCTATACCCACAGACTCAACAAGGTCTAACTGAGTTGTTGCCCAATCCAACCATTCTTCTTCTTTTTCTAAGATTTCTTGAGCCAGATCTCGAGTGACATAATCTAACTGCTCTTCTGCTAGCTTAACTGCAGTTTGAATGGCTTCAATGTTCTCTTTGACTTTACGCACATCACAATTTAAGACTTCAACAGTATGCTGACCGATATAGAGTTTACCGAGATGCTGCAAATTAGGCAGGCCTTCTAAAAATAGAATACGCTCAATAATTTTATCAGCATGCTTCATTTGACGAATGGATTCTTTATATTCCGCAGAGCCCAGTTGCTCAATGCCCCAATCGTTAAACATACGTGAATGAAGAAAGTATTGATTGATCGCAGTTAAATGATGATAAAGCACCTGATTTAACTGATTAATTACATCACGATTGCCTTTCATGTCTGACTCCTTAACCACAATAAAGCTCGAACTAAGCAATATAAATTCGATATGAGAATAGAAATATCTTAAACAACAAAGTGTAATTTAGCGAGTGTTTTATAGAACAGCAAATGAAAATCACAATCAAAACAAGGAACTAATTTTTAGGCCTTTAATAAATAAAAACCCGCTTAGAGTCAGAAGCGGGGGAGGAGGAATGGTCTGAGACCATTGGTTTTATAATTATGATTGTTGAGAAAATTTAAAGCTTGGCTTATGCAGCAATTGCGATACGGGCTGCAATTTGCGCAACTTCATCACTGATGATCATACGAGCTTCAGGAGCACAGCGACCACAACAGGTGCCTAAATCAAGCATATCGCGAACTTCACGATAGCTTTCTGCACCATTGGCAATTGCATCTTTAATGTCTTGATCAGTAATACCACGGCACAAACAAACGTACATGAAATCAAACCAAGTGAATAAATGGGATAGGTAATATTATTGATAATTATTATCTTTTGTCAATAAAAATCATTTAAAAATGCATTTAAGGTGATTGAGTTTTTGAATAAAAAATGTCATTTAAGTGGAAATCTGAGTAATGCTCAGATTTCCATGTGAGGCTTTTGTTCTTTTAGAATGTGATATTTAGTGAAGGGCTTAAGCGATGTTTACTAACTTATTGATTAATAATCACCACTCCATCCATTTCAACTAGCGCACCTTTGGGTAGGCTGGCTACACCGAGTGCTGCACGTGCTGGGTAGGGTTGAGCAAAGTATTCGCCCATAATTTGGTTGACCAATTGGAAGTTAGAAAGGTCAGTGAGGAAAATATTCAGCTTAGCGATATCTGCTAGCGTACCACCTGCAGCTTCACATACCGCTTTTAAGTTGTCGAATACACGGCGAATTTGAGCTTCAATGCCTTCTACCAGCTCCATGCTATATGGATCTAAGCCAATTTGACCTGATAAATACAAAGTGTCGCCCACTAAAATGGCTTGTGAGTAAGTACCAATTGCAGCGGGTGCATTTTCAGTATGGATTACCTGGCGGGACATCTATTTCTCCTATTATCATCACAGACACAACATATATAAATAAGCGGTGTCAGGTTAGCTGGCAACTTTCGCAGGCTCAGCAATGGCAACAGGTTGTGCCAAACGACTGATGCGTGGGAAGCCAAAATGCATTCTTAAATTACGGATAATTTCGGCAATTTGTTTACGGTTATGTACAACAATATTCACATAGGTTTTTTCTTCATGTGAGCGGACAGTCTCTACACCGACTTTTTCTTTACGGCATAGATAGATCAGTTCTGAAATTTGCTCATCATTTAACAGCATGTTTAGGCATAAATAGGCTGTAAAACTAATGTCTTCACTGTCTTCTGTGGTCCAGTGTAAAGGCATGATATTTTCAGGATGTAAATGCTGTTCATGCAATAAATTATGACAACGTGAACGGTGCACAATTAAACCACGACGTGATAAATGACCTTGAATTGGATCGCCTAAAACTGGGTTGCAGCAGTGCGCATATTTAACATCGACACCATCAGTGCCCAAGATCAAGCGTGCAGAGTTTGAAGTCTGAATGGTGTCTTGAGCATATAAGTGATTGGCAACCAATTGAGGCAGTAAATCACCCACGGCGATCTGTTCAAATAATTGTTCTTTATCATTTAAATGGCGCCAATTCAGCACATTTTCCCAATCGGCTAATGTCAAATCACTCACAGAACGGTTAAAGAGTTTTAATGCGCGATTTAAAGCTTGCTGACCAACTAAACGTTGTTCATCTTGGTCTTGGTCACGAAGGATATTTTGTAATGCACGACGGGCTTTTTGGGTATTAATAAAGCTTAGCCAGTCAGGATTCGGTGTTGCAAGAACATCGGTGATGATTTCTACTACTTGACCACTTAGTAATGGTGTTGAAAGGGGCTTGGTTTCCCCATTAATTTTTGCACCAACGGCATGGTTGCCCAAAAATAAGCTTGCTGAATAAGCAAAATCAACAGCTGTTGCACCCTGAGGGAGTTCATGCAAATGACCGTGTGGGGTATAAACCCAAATTTTTTCTTGATGTAGATAATCGAGTAATTCACTAAATGTGGTCTTGGCGCATGCGCCATCGACTAACGCATTTAAGTTTTGCATGGAGGCTTGGATCGCTGAACGACAAGCTTGCGGCGCATTTTCACCGAGGACCACACCAAAGCGCGCTGCTTTACGCATCAACTCTGTTTGGATGGTCAGTGATAAAATGGTCTTTTCACCTTTTAAGCGCATCATTAGTGACTGGTTGCCACCTGGGAGTGGGCGACGGATATGATCGGCGTAATTAAGGACTTTAAAGCTTTCTTTGAGGATGTCTGCAAGTCGGTCACAGTCTGCGATGCTTTGTAAAATAATTTCAAAGGCATGACTATGGGTGAGCTCTTGCAGATCGATATCATTTTTTACAAAGTGGCGAAGTAATTCAATATTATTATTTTTCTTTTTAATTCGACCTGAAATATGGTGCTGTTCTAGTAGGGTGGTAAGGTTGTTTTCCCACTTGGTTTGGTATTCGCAACGTTTAGGTTTGGTTTGCAATAAAGCTTCTTGAACATTGTTATACATATCTAAATCTAGATTTTGATAACACAAATGTTCAAGGTTGTCGGCCATTTCATTCATACCGACAAGGCGTGCCATAGGCACAAAAATTTCAAAGGTTTCTTGGGCAATACGAGCACGTTTGTCAGGGCGTAAAGCACCTAGTGTGGTCATATTGTGATAGCGATCTGCCAGTTTAATAATAATGACACGTGGGTCTTGTAGGGTGGCTTGCAGAATTTTACGGAAGGATGCGGCTTTATTATATTCTTTATCGCTAGAATGGCTGAGTTTGGTGACGCCATCGACGAGTTCAGCAACGGTCAGACCAAATTTTTCAGTAATATCTTGTTTGGTAAATTCAGTATCTTCAATGACATCATGTAGTAAAGCGGCCATTAACGTTTCCGCATCAAGACGCATATGCGCCAAAATACAGCTCACCGCAATCGGGTGAAGGATGTAGGGTTCGCCACTTTTACGTGTAATGCCATCATGGGCAATATCCGCATAGTCGCAAGCTTCAAGCACGCGTTCGACATCACTTACTGAAAGGTAAGCGTCGATAATCACATTTAACTGTTGCTTGGCTTGGCTGACCATTGGGCCTGGCATAGAACACCCTTTTACTACTGATTTACAAATGAAACGGTTAATACTTTAATGAAATGCATATCGCATGACTTGTCAATTTTTTAGTTTAAAAAAATGAAAATCTTTTTTGCTTGCTTTGCACGTCTTAAGCTTATGTTATAACTGTTCTGAGTAAAATATTAAAGAGAATCCATAAAAAAAGCCTAGTTAAAAACTAGGCTTTTAAGGTCAGGTTTATCTTATTGGAAAGAAAAACCGTCTAAGTTTAGGTTATTTGCAGAAAGTGCAAGGTCTAAACTTGAAGTTTGGTAGTCTTGTTCACGTTGTTTCAAAATGTCTTTAGAAACGTGACCCGCTGCGATTTCACGAAGAGCAACAACGGTTGGTTTGTCATTGTCCCACTCAACAGTAGGTTCGATACCTTGACGTGCCAATTGACGCGCGCGTTTGCTTGCCACTAGTACAAGCTCAAAGCGGTTGTCTACATGGTCTAAACAATCTTCAACGGTTACGCGTGCCATAAGAATTCTCGTTTGAATATAAATTTTTAACAGACTGTGCAGTATAAGGTGCTTTGTCTATAGACTCAAGTTTTAATCACTGTTCCGTAGGGGTGATTAATTTCTCAATCAGGTTTTCATGGCGCATGGCTTGTTGTTTTAAAACAAGACGATTGGCAATAATAACGGACTCTAAGTCATGCAGTGCTTTATTAAAGTCATCATTAATAATGATATAGTCAAAATTAACGTATTGCTGCATATCTTCTACGGCACAGCTGAGACGATGTTCAATTACTTCGACAGAGTCTGTACCACGATTGGATAAACGTTGACGTAAATCGAACTGACTCGGAGGGAGAATAAAAATTTGTCTAGATTCAGGAAAAAGTTTACGAACCTGTTCAGCACCTTGCCAGTCAATTTCAAGTAAAACGTCATGACCTTTGGCCAATTGTTCTTTTACTGTGCGCTGTGCAGTACCGTAATAATTACCAAAAACTTCTGCATATTCAATGAAGCCACCTTCATTTACCAAAGATAGAAAATCTTCTTTTTTTGCAAAATGGTAATGTACGCCGTCTAATTCGCCAGGACGCTGACCACGAGTGGTATGAGAAACAGAGACATGTAAATTGTTTACACGTTCAAGCAGGGCTTTAACGAGGGATGTTTTGCCCGTTCCCGAAGCAGCAGAAACGACAAACAAGAGACCCGACATGATATTTTTCCTGATATGATAAAATATCTTCTCTATTTTAGAGTAGACGCGCGCCAAACAAAATAGTCAGACGTCTATTGTTTACATTTATTTCAAGTGATACCCGTAAAATTGAGTGGGCATTGAGGATTCTATGGAAATTGTTTTAGCTAATCCACGCGGTTTCTGTGCAGGTGTTGATCGCGCCATCGCGATTGTGAACCGTGCATTGGAATGCTTTAACCCACCCATTTATGTACGTCACGAAGTGGTTCACAATAAATTTGTGGTGGACGACTTGCGTCAACGCGGTGCGATATTTGTGGATGAACTGGATGAAGTGCCAGATGACAATATCGTGATTTTCAGTGCGCATGGTGTATCTAAAGTGGTACAACAAGAAGCTGAGCGCCGTGGGCTAAAAGTTTTTGATGCGACGTGCCCTTTGGTGACCAAGGTGCATATAGAAGTGACCAAGTATGCACGTGAAGGTGTGGAAGCGATTTTGATTGGTCATGAAGGTCATCCTGAGGTTGAAGGGACGATGGGCCAATATGACACCAAAAATGGTGGTTCGATTTATTTGGTTGAAGATGAACAAGATGTTGCTGATCTAAAAGTGGTGCATCCTGAAAAAGTAGCGTTTGTAACTCAGACAACGCTTTCTATAGATGACACCGCAAAAGTGATTGATGCTCTACGTCAGAAGTTCCCTGAAATTCAGGGGCCACGCAAAGATGATATTTGTTATGCCACTCAAAACCGCCAAGATGCCGTACGTGATCTGGCTGAACAATGTGATGTTGTATTGGTTGTGGGTTCACCGAACTCTTCGAATTCGAACCGATTACGTGAATTGGCTGAACGGATGGGTAAGCATGCGTATTTGGTGGACAATGCAGATCAGTTGCAGCAAGAATGGTTTAATGAACAGACTAAAATTGGTGTAACTGCAGGAGCATCTGCACCTGAAATTTTAATTAAACAGGTAATTCAGCGACTACAAGATTGGGGGGCAAAAGCGCCGCAAGAATTGGATGGTCGCGAAGAAAATATTACATTTAGTCTGCCAAAAGAGTTACGTATTCCTGTAACTCAGGCATAAAGTGTTAATGACTTAACATTCTGATATTTCTAATCATTTGACAGATCATTGCTTTTTGGCAATGATCTGTTTTTTTATACCTTTTATCTCTATTTGTGTCTGTTTTGTAAAATAAGTAGATATGATGCAAATAGGAAATTGTCTGTTTGCTGGGGGGCGCATGTATAAAAGCAAAGGATTTACGCTGATAGAGCTTGTGATTGTAATCGCGGTCATGTCAGTTATTGCAATGATGGCGGTGCCTTCTTTTCAATCTATGATTTATGATTATGAATTAAAAAAAGAATTCAAAGAGCTTGGATATGTGCTGGGTGATGGCAAAACTACATCCCGAGTGTCTAACCAATCTGTCCCTATATATTTCAGGGAGCCTGAGACGGGTGATCCCGATCAGTCTTTATATTTGCATGTTAATGAAGATAAATATGATTTTAATATGAATGGTGAAGAGATTTTATTTAGAAATAATGGTGTGATAGATCCGGCTGCAGGGGATTTTCCGTTATGTTTCGAGCTGACGCATATTAAAAGCGGACAAACAAAAAAAATAGAACTGTCGCAGTTGGGGATGCAGCAGGCTTCTAATGGAGCCTGTGGAGAGGTGGAGCCATGAATTATCAGAAAGGTGTTGGAATGATTGAGATCATAGTCTCAATTTTAGTGTTGGCAATTGCTGTTTTAGGGTTTATGGCTTTGCAGTATCGTTCTGTTGAGCTAGCAGCAGAGGCAATGCAAAGAGTTGAGGCAGTCAATCTAGCTCGTAATCTATCTGAACGTATTTATGTAAATAGAATTGTATATTCGGATGATTCAGGGCTTTTAGATAAAGGTGATGTCTCTGATTGTTTGAGTAAGGATAATGCGATCGTTGAATGTGATCCTGTTGACTTTATGGCTAAAGATATTGCAGATGTTAAGTCTATTGCAGAATCTAAAGCGATGGATATTAACTTGTTGACTTGTCCAGATACTGCCAATAACAGAGCATGTATTTATGTTGCTTGGGATGAAACTAAAGCTGAACAAGGTGATGAGGATGATAATGCATGTACTGCATCCGATAACTTTGCATACTATCCAGAATCTAAATGTATTGTCATTGAGGCCTTCTAATGAATAAAAAGAATTTGGGCTTCACGCTTGTAGAGTTAATGATTTCGCTTGCATTGGGTCTAATTATTGTCTTGGTTGCTGTGCAAATGCTGTTGTCAGGTCAAAAAAGTTTAGCTTTCCAAACAGCAATGGTTGATGTGCAGGATAATGCGAACATTGGCTTGAATTATGTTGTCAGTGATTTGAAATTAACGAATTTGAATATTATTAATCGCGATATGAAGAGCACGGGTATTTCAGGCCTTGTTGTAAATGCTTCAAATTATCCATCGTTAATTACGGCAAATAGAAGCGTGAGTTCTACTGGGGTGGCTAGTGCCAGTACTCAAGTGGAGAAAAGTGATGTACTGGTGATTCAATACCGTCCGAATGTTACGGGAGGATACGATTGCGAAGGTACATTAATTGAAAGTACTCAAGAAGTTGTGGTTCAGCGTTATTTTTTAAGACCAGATGAAAATGGAGCTGCACATGATTTGGCTTTGGCGTGTGATGCTGGAAGATATACAGCTGCATCAACTACTGTTAGCGGATTGAATGCTGATAGTACCAAAGGCGGTCAAATAATTATGCCCCGAATTGACCATTTTAAGGTGTTGGTTGGGGTTCAAGATATTGAAACAAATAAACTTAGTTATATGACTTTAGCTCAGTTTGCGGCAGTGCCTGCAGCAGTGAGTGCTGACAAAGGGAAGCGTGCAGTTTCTCTGCAGGTTGGATTATTGGCACGTTCGATTGACAGTTCTGGAACGAATACACCAGAACAAACGCAATACTCTTTATTGAATGAATCGTACAGTGTGTATAAGCCAGATACGATGACAACGAAATTTATTCGAATACCTGTAGAGCAAACGATTGCGTTAAAAAATGGTTTAGGGGAGCGCTGATGATTAAAAATAAGCAAACGGGTTCAGCGTTAATCGTCATTTTGGTTGTTGTGCTGCTGCTGACCATTATTGGTGTTATGGCGGTACGTTCTGGCATATTTGGCTTGAATGTGGCGACGAGCAGCCAAGTTTCCAGAATTATGGATCAAAATAATGATGCAGCCTTATTTAAGATTGAAGACAGTGCACAATTTCCTGAGTTCTTAGTGGGTACGGGGTTATTTGGCTATCCTAAAATGGATACAAACCGAGATAAAGAATTGGTGATCTGCTATAGAGGCAAGAGTACTGAGTTTTATCAATTCTACCGTGCAAGCTTGGCTTATATAGAAAAAACTGATGGCGTTGATGAAGTTAAAACAGAAAATATTGGCGGCGCTTCACGTTCGGGTTTTTGTCAAGTATCCAGTGATAAAGCAGATTTCGTCAGCGGGCGTGCAGCTGCAATGACCCAGATTGCGGTAAGAGTTTCAGGGGATACTGGAGCGGATAGTGATCCTTTCGCGTTTTATCAAGAAGGAACGGATACGGAAACAGGCAAGTTGGATGAGGCTGTACGGTTAATTATTACAGCTACGACGGTTATGCCTGCATTAAGTTCTGAGACAAATGCGACAATTAATGCTTGCCTAAGAGGGATGAGCTATTTAGATGCATCTGTAAGTGCGGAAACGGTTGCTGAGTGTTTAAGTAAGCATTCGGTTCCATTTAAAACCCAAGTCTCTGAATACAGTTTGGGACAATTTATTAAAAAAGTTGCAGTTTAGGAGAGTCGTTATGAAAAATGGCACATACATTAAGAAAAAATGGATGCAATTTAAAGTATCGGCTTTATCTACATCTATTACGGCGCTAATTGTCAGCAGTATTCCTACCCAAATTTCTGCTTCAGATATTGATATTTATCAATCTGGCGGTACAGGCGCAATTAATATTTATTTTATGCTGGACGTGTCTGGCAGTATGGGGAGTACTAGCCTGCCAGATGATTATGGGTATACTGCTACAAAAGAGGTTTGTAATAGTGATAAAGGGATTACGTATAAGCAATCTAGTACAGGAAATTACTACATAACTTTTGAAGATAAAGGTAGCAATAAGGGGAGCTATAAAAAAGATGGAAAAAACTATGTGTTTGTTGGCGAAAACAAGGGTCGTTACAGTATAAAAAATATCGACACAAAAAGTTTTTATGGTGCTGCTAGCTATAATGCGACAGAAGTAACGGTTGAAAGCTGTAATAATGTAAGCACTAATATCTGTCCGGAATCATGGTCATCTTGGCATAATAAAAAAGGGTGGGTTTGGAGCGGTACTACATTGTCGAAAACCTTATCTAAACATGGGTATGATTATGCGCAGAGTGGTGAAGCCTATTGCTTAGTCAAAGAGGCGGATTTAAATGCATCAAATGCTGCCGACCAAAATTATTTGACAAGAATTAAGAAAATCTGTGAACCTGTGGAGGGTCAGGCTGGAGAATATAACTGTCTTACTAGATTAGCTAACTTAAAAAAAGGCTTTTATCAATTAATTAATTCTTCTGATATCACAAAAGATCATAATTTTGCGATTGGAAAATATTCCAGTACTAATCTTTCTACTGAAATATCTTTTACAAGTATGACGGATGAGGGGAAAGCTAAGGTCGCGGCAATAGTGCAGGGCTTAACAGCCAATGGTGGTACACCTATTGCATCGGCTTATAGAGAAGCCAGCTCGATAATTACAACTGGTAATTCTGTAAGTAATGCTAAGCCATCATGCAGTGGTAATGGTATTTACTTTTTAACGGATGGACAGCCTGATCCAGCAACAACAGATTTTTTTGAAGATGAAAAAGTTGCCGATTCAGCGCTTGATTATGTTTATGGCAGGGATTGGTACGGTAATGATCTCACAACAGATCATTGGCGTAGAGTTGCTGGTAAAGCTAAAACTTTATATGACGGTTCAAAATTAATTAAAACAGCAACTGTAGGTTTTGGTGGTGGGTATTACTTAACTTCTGATTATGCCAAAAATGGTGAGTTTGAATGTTCTGTGTATAGCCACCCTGAAAAAGGTCTGTGCTTATGGGGCACTAAAAACCAAAAATATGGTCAAGGTGGATTTTACAATGCACAGTCGGCTGAGGATATTGTAGGCAGCATTAAGCAATTTGTTAGTGATGTATCAGTTCCTGTTGAAGGCTCAACAATGGGCACAAGTACAATTCCTGTAGATGCTTTAAATTCAACGCAATTACAGCCTTATTCGTATTTCCCAATGTTTAAACCGCTCATTGGTACAAAGGCGCAGCTCTGGGTGGGCAATTTAAAGAAATTTAAGGTCAGTAATGGTTCTATTTACGATACTCAAGATGCGACTGTTTTTGACCAAGATCAAATTCGTGCAAAGTTAAGAGATTTCTGGTTTAGTGATGCTGGCAGCAGTGATGCTGATCCATCAGTGGGCTGGGGTGGGCATTTAAGCCGTTTAAAAGCCAATAATTTACCAAAAATGGATGGTGCACCAGACTTAAATCGTAAATTGTATATAAATAGAGGCGATGAGCTTGTAGAAGCATCTGTTGTTTTATCTGACGCAAATAAACTTGCTAATAGTGAATATTTATATGGCCTTTTAGGGTTTTCAAAACTAAAACAAGCTGATTTTGATACTTTGAAAACCATGAATTCTGCGCAGCAGCTAGAATATTTAAAAGGTAAAACTGATGCTAGAGGCCATCAGTTAGGTTCTGTGCTTCACTCTACGCCAGTACTGCTGACTCAGAAAGGTGCTGTGGAGGTTGTGAAAGGAGTCCAGTCTTCTAAAAATCGTGAAGATTATATTATGTTTGGCACCACGCAAGGTGTGCTGCATATTGTAAAAGCAGGGCAGCAGGACACAGATGCCATTGATGTTAATGGCGGTACTGATGTCTTTAGCTTTGTGCCTCAAGAGTTTATTGCAAATCAAGCGAAAGGTTTTGCTGAATCTTTAGCTATGGAACGCACTGATTCTGTAGATACATTCTTATATGGCGTGGATGGCCCTTGGGTAGCGCATACTGTATATGAGCCACAGGTGACTGATAATTATAAAGAAGTAGATGGTAAAAAAGTTTTAGAAAGTACAAGCGGGTCGTTGGTTGTAAAGGCAAATAGTTCTAAAAGTCATCAATATGTCTATGGCGGTTTACGTATGGGCGGCCGCAGCTATTATGCTTTGAATCTTTCGGATATGGCGGAACCAAAATTGATGTTCCATATTAATCCAGATGCGGTTGAGTCTGGTCCGATATCGCATATGGGGCAAAGCTGGTCAAAACCATCGTTAGCTTATATTCGCTGGAATGGCGAAAAGAAACTTGCGATGATTGTCGGTGGCGGTTATGACAAGGAATATGAGGATCCAGCTTTTACCAATAATGATGGTTCAAAATCGGTCAAAGGTAATGGTATTTACATTTTTGATGCTAAAAATGGCCAACTGTTGTGGTGGGCGAGTAAAGGTACAAATACAACTGCGGACGAGTCATCGGATGCTGTTTTAGATAGTGATGGTGCTGTCACTACACCTGCCTTTAATGAAATTGGAACAATGTATAATAGTATTCCATCACGAATTAAAGTAATTGATCGTGATGGTGATGGTATTGCAGATCATTTGTATACAGGTGATTTAGGTGGAAAAGTCTTTAGAATTGATTTAAATCCTAAACATTTTATTAGTGATGATGAAGATAAGAACCAGCCATTTACGTTAAATGCTTTTGAGTTTGCTGATTTGGGACAGCGCCGTTTTTATGAGCCGCCTACATTCACAATTCATAAGTCAGGAATGACACGATACGCAGTCCTGTCGATGGGGTCTGGTGATAGAAGCAGTCCTTTAAGATCTTCTCAAGTGAATGACTTATTGGTTGGATTGTATGACTATGGTGTGACTCAACGAACGCCAAGTGCTCAAGCTACAATTCTTGAGGGGAATTTAAGAGAAATTTATAAGAGCCAAAAGCAGACAGCTGACCATAAAGGCTGGTATTACGTGTTACCAAAACAAAGTGTCGAAAGTGAGACATATCAAAGCCGAATTATTGAAGAGGGTGTTGCGTTAGATAATGATCTGTATATGGCTATTTTTGATCCGCGAAATAGTACAGCTGGCGAGAATGCTACCTCTTGTACAGGCGGCATTACGGGTGAGAGCACTTTGTATAAGTTTTGCTTGCCTGATGGTGATTGTGGTGCCAGCAAAACAAGTGTCGATAAGGTGGGTAAATTAGGTGCAGGTATTCTTGGGCTTACAGTTGGTCCAGGGTCAAAAGATGACCATCGAACATTTATTTTTAATCAGCCGCCAAATCCTAAGCCAGATGAATACGTAACAGCGAATAAGCTTTTGCCGAAGAAATGGTTTGAGTATTCGCCATACAAAGCAAAGAGTAATAAATAATGAAAATTATGAAAGGCTTTACTTTGATTGAGCTTATGGTTGTGGTAATTGTAATAGCAGTAATAGCTGCTATTGCATTACCCAGCTATGCGGCTTACGTTAGAAAAAATCATGAAAAATTAGTCGTACAAAAGATGGGTGATATTGCACTGAAACTTGAAAAAGAGAAGTCACGTAATTTCAGTTACAATAATTTTCCTGATGCAGATATTGAAATTATGAAAAATCCATCTTCCAGTGAGGTGGTTTATACGGTTTCTATAGATCCTCAAGTCCAAACATGGACGATGAAGGGGTGTGTAAATAGTGCGTTAGATAATGCCAGCCGTTATAAAAACTTTGCGCAGAATAGTAAAGGCGCTCATTGTGAATGGTCTGATACCAGTTGTAATGTTCCAGATGAATGTAAATAGGAGGGCTGAAGTTGATTAAGTCTAAAGGATTTACATTTATCGAAATGATTATCGTTGTTGCAATCGTTGCAATTTTAGCGGCAATAGCAATTCCGTCATATCAACAGCATGTACGTAAAACAAAGCGAGTTGAAATGCAAAGTGAGCTTTTAGAAATTGCATCTAAACTGCAGCAGTTTAAGGCAGTACATCATACTTTTACACCAAATGGTACAGCTATTACTTTTTCTGATTTGGGATATGCTGCTGATTATTCGGGTATTGCGAATTTTCCAAAGAGCGGTACAGCTACGTATAAGGTTTCTATTGAAAATGTAACGCAAAACAGTTGGCTTTTAGTTGCCATCACCGATAATAACCAAAAGGGGGATGGAGCCTTAGGTTTAGATAGTCAAGGGCAGAAATGCTGGACACCTAATAATGATTTAACACGCTGTATACCTGATGGCACATCTAATTGGGATTGAGATTAAATTCAAAGCTGTGGATAAGTAAATATTAATCTTTCCCTTTGAATGAATTTAACGTAAAATATTGCCCTCTATGAAAGGGGTTTGAAATGTATCGATGGTCGGTACAGGGATAATCCGTAAAAACTATAAGGTTCTATCATGGTTGTTATTCGTCTTGCACGCGGTGGTGCTAAAAAACGTCCGTTCTATCAAATCATTGTGACTGATAGCCGTAATGCACGTGACGGTCGTTTCATCGAACGTATCGGTTTCTTCAACCCTACAGCTCAAGGTAAAGCAGAAAAACTTCGTTTAGATGCTGACCGTTTTGCTCACTGGGTTTCACAAGGTGCTCAACCTTCAGAACGTGTTGCTTCTTTAGCTGCTGAAGCTAAGAAAGCTGCAGCTACTGCTTAATTAGTAGTAGGTTACCCATGACACCAACACAGAATGTTCCCGAAGATCGTATTCAGATTGGACAGCTACGTTCAGCATATGGATTAAATGGGTGGCTCTGGGTCTATTCCAATACAGAACCTATGAGCAATATTTTTGACTACCTCCCTTGGTACATTGAGACCAAAGCAGGTTGGCAAACAGTAGATGTAAAACGTTGGAAACCACATGGCAAAGGCTTGGTTGTTTCGCTAAAAGATGTGAGTGATCGTACCGCGGCAGATAACTTGGTTGGCGCAAATATCTGGATTTCTAAATCGCAACTGCCTCAAGCAGGCGTGGACGAGTATTACTGGTCAGATTTGAAGGGCTTAACAGTGTTAGGTCTTGGAGAAGATGAACAAGAAGTCAACCTCGGTCAAATCCACGAATTGTTTGAAACAGGTGCTAACGACGTGATGGTAGTTCGCGCTACTGCTGACAGTGTCGATAGCGAAGAGCGAATGATTCCATGGCATAAAGATGTAGTACAGCGTGTTGATCTCGAAGCTGGTCGTATCTACGTAAATTGGGGCGTAGATTATTAATCCTTTAAGGATTGACGCAGCAGGAAAATAGAGGAGTCTGCGATGTTTTTTGCAGTCATTACGCTTTTTCCTGAAATGTTTGAAGCGATTACAGCCTACGGTATTAGCGGGCGCGCAGCAAAACGTGACATTGTGCAAGTTCATTGTATCAATCCACGCGAATTTGCTGAGGGCAACTACAAAAGAGTGGATGAACGTCCATTTGGTGGTGGTCCAGGTATGGTGATGATGGCTGAGCCATTAGCGAAAGCAATTCATCGTGCCAAACAGCTTGCCAAGCAAGCGGGTGCTGTTCATGTCCCTGTGGTGTATATGTCGCCGCAAGGAAAAACCTTAAATGAACCTTCGGTACAAGATTTCGTCAAATATGATGGATTGATTGTATTGTGTGGTCGTTATGAAGGTGTAGATGAGCGTTTGATCCAACAATATGTTGATCAGGAATGGTCAATAGGCGATTACGTTTTATCTGGTGGTGAACTCCCTGCGATGGTTTTATTGGATAGTGTGATTCGGAGACTTCCGGGTGCAATGTCTGATGAGCAATCACATGTGCAAGACTCATTTGTGGATGGTCTTTTAGATTGCCCACAATATACCAAGCCAGACCATTTTGAAGGTTTAGATGTTCCTGAAGTATTAAAATCGGGACATCATGCCAATATTGAGAAGTGGCGGTTTTTGCAGCGATATCAACGCACTTTAGAACGCCGACCTGAGTTGGTTGAAAAAGTTGAATTGACCAAGCAGCAAAAGAAATGGCTAAAAGATTCCAAGGTTTAATTTTTTAAATCTTATATTAGGCTCTTTATGCATTGAAGCGGTCAAGCATAAAGGGAAAGTCAATCGGGTCTATGCGCTTTAGCCTCTAGCCCCAGCGATGATTAGACCTCTTCTAACTCGCATAATCGGAGATACCCCATGAGCGGTAAACATCCTTTAGTACAAGCTGTTGAAAATGCACAGTTGAAACAAGACATCCCTGCTTTTGCTCCTGGTGACACAGTAGTTGTTCAAGTTAAAGTAAAAGAAGGTGAGCGTGAACGTCTTCAGGCATTTGAAGGTGTTGTAATTGCTAAGAAAAATCGTGGTTTGAACTCTGCGTTCACAGTACGTAAAATTTCTAGCGGTTTCGGTGTTGAGCGTGTATTCCAAACTCACTCACCAATCGTTGCTGGTATCGAAGTGAAACGTCGAGGTGACGTTCGTCGTGCTAAACTTTACTACCTACGTGAATTGTCTGGTAAAGCTGCACGTATTCGTGAAAAATTACCAGCTCGTAAAGCAAAATAATTTGTTTTACAACGCTGTAAAAAAATGCGCCTTTAGGCGCATTTTTTTATGCATGAAAGAAAGTTATAAAACTTCAAGTTTCAAACGGTTGGCATGTTGACGGTGGACTGAAACAGGGTCTGGTGCAAATAGTCCTTTCAAGCCCAATACTTGATTGACTTCATCGAAATGGTTCCACTTATAATTATCACGGACGGTTTTACCCAATTTACTGCTACATTGGCTCACTAAGCCGTCGTTCGGTTGTCCGCTAAATGCAATTGGCTCCATTGCAGTAAAGATCGTATCTGGATCAAGTAAGTTGGTGGTGTTAGATATACCTGTCCATGAATAGAAGCTAATGCCATTGGCAACACTTGAGCCATCAGCACATTTGGTTGCAGGCATACCGAGTGGAAATTTTGCGTTAAAGGCTTTCACACCCGGTTGAGACATACTGTAGATCGAAGCTTTAAAATTTGAAGGGAGGTTAGACTGCTGGGCGAAGTTAATCACTGGGGTCATTAAGGCATCCATAACAGTCGCTAATACGCCATTTAAAATCGGGACACTCTGTACTAAATCTGCCACAGGTGAACCGTCATTGGTTCCTGCGACCGTACTGACAGAGGCAACCAAATCAGGTCGTACACCCGCAATATATCGAGCCGTAGGGCCACCATGTGAGTGACCAATTAAATTCACTTTAGGTTTGCCAGTAATCGCAACCACTTGTTCAACTTGGTCTAACAGTTGTTCACCGCGAACTTCAATGGACTCCAACGGGGAGATTTGTGTAGCAAAGGCCGTAGCCTTATGGCTTGCTAAATCAGGGAGAACTTGATACCAATAATCTAGACCAAAAACGGCACCGCCTAAGCGATTAAAACCAAACATCCCGTGTACAAACACTAGGGGGGTATTTGGTTTCAGCATAATTGTCGATGACTTTTTTAGTGGTCGCTTGCTGTATACCCAATGCAGCATGCGTTTGGGTCACTGCCATACTTGCAAGGAGCGTGGCACAGAGCAATTTTTCATTCCTTTCTTTTTGTTTTGGTTTTCAAACTTTGATTCAGTTTAGTTTGGAAATAGACAAAATTGCCTATCTGACAATTTTTATTGTCATTAAGGATTATAAAAAAGGAAAGAAAAATGTGAGAACTAATCGATAGAATGAAAGATATTTTGTATATTGATTAATGAAAATATCATTAAACCCTGAATTTACAGGGTTTAATGTATAGCTTTACTAAATTATAAACCTTGAAGTTTTAAACGATTGGCATGTTGACGATAAACATCGACAGGATCTGGTGCGAACAACGCTTTGAGACCAAGCACTTGGTTGACTTCATCTAAATGGTTCCAGTTGTAGTTATCACGAATGGTTTTACCAAATTTGGCACTACAGCGTGATACGAGGCCATCATTGTCTTTTCCGCCATCGATCAGTAATGCGGTCACTTTTAGGGCTGAGTCTAAATCTAAAATATTGGTGATTTGGCCAACGCCTGTAAATGAATAGTTGTAAATGCCTTTTTCCACGCTATTGCCATCAGCACAATTGGATTTAGGCAAGCCCAGAGGGAATGCGGCGTTATACTTTGCAGAACCCGCTAGCGTTAAACTTGAACCACCTGCCAATGCGTCATGAGGATAAGTCGTTGGATCTAGACCTTGCGCCCAAACAATGGCTTTAGAGACAAAATTCACAGCTCCGACTAAGGGTGCTTCGACAGCGGTGCCTTCAGCTTTTAAAATTAAGTCTGCTACAGGGGAGCCTTGATGAGGTCCTGCAACACTGGTTAATGAAGCCACCACATCTGGGCGCACACCGGCAACATAACGAATTGTTGGCCCACCATGGCTGTGTCCAATCAAATTCACCTTATCCGCACCTGTGAGTGCTTGGATTTCAAGAACTTGTTGTAGAAGCTGTTCGCCACGCACTTCGGTAGAGTTAAAAGGCGATACGCGAGTTGCCCAAACATTTGCACCATTTCGGGCAAGATCAGGAAGGATTTGATACCAATAGTCGAGTCCAAATGAGTCCGTACCAACGGTAATAAAACCACCCATACCATGGTTAAATACGATTGGATATTTGGTCTTTGCATAGCTAGAACTAGTTTTGGCGGTGACTTGGGTTGCTTGCGATGCAGATACATTACCGATGAACGTAGCTGCAATTAAACCTGCTAAAAATGGTCCGTATTTCATGAGCGATCCTCAATGTATTATTGTTTTATGACAATATTTATTGTCACTTCTAATAAAGCAATAAAGATCACCTGTTGCAAATTGAAAAAGATTAACTGCGCCGCTAAATGTAACAAAATAAAAGAGCATGATTTATCAGATCGATTAAAGTAAATAAGAGGGCCGAAGCCCTCTTATTGCATTTAAATTTCAACGATAAGAATTAAAGTCCTTGCAGTTTTAAACGGTTTGCATGTTGACGGTACAGCGCCACAGGATCTTGTGCAAATAGCCCTGTTAAGCCAAACATCATATTGGCTAAATCGGTATGGTTAAGTTTGTAGCTATCGTTAATGACTTTACCGATATAAGCACTACAACGTGCAACCATACCGTCATTGTCTTTATTGCCATAAGACAATGGCCCGAGTTGCATTAGGATCGTGTCGATATCAAGTAAATTCGTGGTTTGCGCAACACCGGTCCATGAATAGTATTGAATGCCTTTGCTGTCGACTTGCTTTAAGTTCTTACTGCAATTTTCTGAAGATGCCAAAACACCGTCAGCTACAGCAGATTTTGCAACCGTACTGTTAAATGCAGCAGAGCCTGTTTGTGATAATGATTTCATAGAAGCATCGAAATCAATTTCAAGCTCAGGTTTTGCCTGACCTAAAGCAATCAGTGGGCCGACAATATAATCACCTAAAATATTGAAGGCAGTACGAGAAAGTGAGTTGCCTTGAATATCATCCGCTACTTTAGAGCCGTGATAGGTACCTGCAACACCTGTAATAGACGCAATGTACTGTGGTTTTGTTTGAGCAACATACAATACAGTTGGACCACCATGAGAGTGACCAATTAAGTTAAGTTTTGGTTTCCCTGTAATAGCCAAAACATCTTCAACTTGTACAATTAACTGCTCGCCACGATGTGTTGTGGTATTTGCAGGAGATAATTGCGCTGCGAATACGGTTGAGCCATTTCGTGCCATATCTGGCAAGATTTGGTACCAATAATCCAGTCCGATGGTGTCGGTGCCGATACGTGACCAACCGAGCCAACCATGCACCATTAAAATTGGATATTTGGTTTTTGCGTAGTCCGATTTTGCCGTTTCCTTCACCTGGAGGACGCTAGGCGCAGCTTGAGTGCTTGCCGATATACTCATCGCTAAGCCTGCAACTGCAGCTACAGAGGCCATCTTGGCCGTGTTTACTAAAGATCGCATAAATGTTCCTTGATCTGATGTTGTTTTTATTACTTTTTAATCATGAAAATACTCTCTGTTTTTAAGCAACATCTTTGTGACTGGCCAGGCCATATCTTTGATTTTAGAGAGTTTGAATAGACAAAGATGCCTTGCCATTTTTTCATGCTCGGTTTGAAATTCCATGTCATTTTAGGACATGGGCGGCGTTGAGGTGACAAGTATATTTATATACATTCGTCTTTTATTTTTGCTATTTATTTTAGTTGTTATGATTTAATAACTTATTGAATTAGCTTGTTTAATACTTACAAATAAAAACATTGTAAACAAAAAAGGACGCTTAAAGGCATCCTTTTCAGTGCTGAAAGGGAACCAACTTTTGAGGTTACAGACCCTGTAATTTTAAACGATTGGCATGTTGGCGGTAGAGCGCAACTGGGTCAGGTGAAAATAGGCTGCGTAGACCAAAGACCATATTCACTTCATCTAAGTGGTTGTGATTGTAGTCGTCACGGATTACTTGTCCGATGTGAGTACTACAGCGTCCAACCAAACCGTCATTGTCACGATTTCCATAGGCCAAAGGGGCAAGCTGACTAATGACCGTATCTAATACATCTAATACATTCGTGGTTTGCGCTGTACCAGTCCATGAGTAGTAATACACGCCATTGTCGACTTTGGCACCCGATTGATTACAGTTCGCTGCTAGTGCTGCGGTTGGAAATTTTGCATTAAATTCAGCCGAACCTTTTTCACTGATCGCGGTAAGTGATGCATCAACACTGTTAGGTAGACTAGAGTTGCCCTCAGCCCAAGTAATAATAGGTGCTAAAAGTTGATCTCCAAGTATGCCAAAGATTGAGTCTATGGTTTTGTTGGCTTGAATTTTATCTGCGACTAGAGAGCCGCGATAAGTGCCTGCAATCCCAGTGACCGAAGCTACATACTCAGGTTTGATCGCTGCAATATAGCGAGTTGTCGGTCCACCATGTGAATGACCAATGAGGTTCACTTTGGGTTGGCCGGTCAGAGCAAGAACTTCCTCGACTTGAGAGAGCAATTGCTCACCACGGACTTCTGTCGACTCTAGCGGAGAAACTTGGGCAGCAAAGGTATTGGCCCCATTACGAGCTAAATCTGGCAAAATTTGATAAAAATAATCCATGCCAAAGCTGTCAAAACCAATGCGAGTAAACCCGAACATACCATGGGTAAACACAATCGGATATTTGGTCTTGGCATAGTTTGCCGAGCTGTTGGCGGTGATATGTTGGAGTCCTGCTGCAGCTTGGGATTGTGTGCTGGCGATCGCTGCTGATACAGCCATAATTGCGCATAAAAGAGCTTGTGGTTTTTTCATCATTTCATCCTGAAATTGAGGTTGTTTTTAAATTGTTGTTTGCAGTTATTCTGCGAAAGGTAATTTTCCACCTTGATCATGCACAGATTCAAAGGTACTGACGCGGAGCTGATCTTCCTTCGATTTAAAATGTTGATTACGGAGTTGCTGCACTGCTTGTTGTTTAGCGCTGTCACTCATATTGCTTTTCACAATACTGTCACGCTCTGTGAGATATTGATTCACGCTAGATTTCCAAGAGCTGCGCTGGCTGTCTAGATTTTCAAGGCGCTGAGTGGCTTCAGGACCAACTAAATTTAACCGCATTTGATGGATTTCTTCGCTTGAACCACCACGGGCTTTAATATCCGCAGTGAGTTTGCGTAAATCTTCAAGTTTATTGATTTGTTCCAGATTTTCTTTCCAGTCTTCTGGGAGTTCATCAAACAGGGCTTTTAGTTTTTTGGCTTTTTCTGATTCAGACAGCTTTTTGTCATTCACCACTTCCATGCGTTTCAGCGTGTATTCGTGATAGGTATTTTCTTTGCCAAATAAACCTTCAATTTCATAATCAGAAAAGAACTGTTTTCTTAAATTCTGGGTGCTGCTATAGATCGAGCGATAATATTGTGGTGATTCTTTGTCATCACTTGGTGGCTGTAAATGACCTAATTGTTCACGATATTTCATATAGCGATCCCACAAATCATAAATTTGGGACAGCGCAGGTTCTTTATGACCTTGTGCAATGTAGGCTTTAAAATCCTTTTTAATTTGATCTATCGACTTTTCACCATACTGAGTAATGAAATATTCAAAGCAATTCCGTGTTTGTTCATTCACGATCAAACGGTTTGAACCATCCATACTGATTTGACAGTTAACTTCCGTGTCTTGTTGACTTGGACTGAGCAGCGAAGAACCGCTTGTTGCTTGAGCCGTAGCGGTTTCGCCCTGAGCTAAAGGCGTATTTTGTTGTTGAATCGATTGATCTGAAGGATCATTTTGTGATGCTTTTGGCGTCAGCCAAAATATAAATGCAGCAACAGCGATAACGACCAAGGCAATGATGAGCCAAAGTTTATTTTTTTGCATATCCCAATGCACCTTTATTCCGTTTTTAATTGTTTTAGAGTTCTAAATGCGAACTCAATATGACATAAAACGCAGATAAAAACATAGAAGAGTTGTAAACGTTAGAGGTGGGTTGTTACCATTGCGCTGTTCCTGTATTAGCCAAATTTTGACATGAAAAAAGCCTCTCCTAAGATCCAACGTCGTCCTGTACATGGTGTGTTTCTTTTGAATAAGCCATTAGGTATTAGCTCGAATGCAGCCTTACAGAAGGTTCGTTGGCTATATCGTGCGCAAAAAGCAGGGCATACTGGTGCGCTTGATCCACTGGCTTCAGGTTTATTGCCAATTTGTTTGGGTGAAGCGACGAAGTTTTCACATTTCTTGCTCGACTCGACCAAGCGTTATCAAACCACCGTCTTTTTAGGACACAGCACCACGACGGGTGATGTGGAAGGTGAGGTATTGATAGAACAAGCTGTACCTGTTTTGACCGAGGCATCTATTCAGCAGGTACTGGCAGAGTTCGTGGGAGATATCCAACAAATTCCACCGATGTATTCTGCGCTGAAAAAAGAAGGTCGCCCGCTGTACGAGTTGGCGCGTAAAGGCATAGAAATTGAGCGTGAAGCACGTCCAATTTCGATTTATGCCATCGAGTTATTATCATTTAATGAGAATAGTATTACACTCGACATCACCTGTTCCAAAGGCACGTATATTCGTGTATTAGGCGAAGATATTGCCAAAGCATTGGGTACTTTTGGACATTTAACCTATCTACACCGTATTCAAACGGGTCATTTTGATCTTAACCCAAGCTTTACCATTGAATATTTAGAGAGTCTGACCGAAGCTGAGCGTGAAGCATTATTGCTGCCGGTGTATTCACCTGTCGATCATTTCTGCAAAGTGCAAGCGCCGGAAGGTCGAGCTGAATATTTTAGTCGTGGAATGGAAAGTAATATTGAGCATGCTGCGGAAGCGCAGGTTTTGGTATTTGATGGGGAACGTTGCTTAGGTCTAGCGGAAATTACCGATCGTAAGCGCTTAGTACCAAAACGTGTATTAAATCTTGAATAGTCATCAACAGCCACTGAAGCCAAATTATGGAAATTGAAATCATTTTAAGCCTGCTATTTTTTGCATTTTTTGCCGGTGCAATTGATGCAGCAGTGGGGGGCGGAGGATTAATTCAAATTCCAGCCATTATGAATGCCATGCCGCACTTATCTCCGGCGACGGTGTTTGGCACCAATAAGTTGTCTTCGATTTTTGGTACGGCTTCGGCGTCCTATTCTTTTTTACGCCAAGTCAAACTCTGTTGGAAATTACTTGCGGTCATTGCAAGCTGTGCATTTGTTGCCTCCTTTGTGGGAGCAGCCTGTGTATCAATGATTCCAAAAGAAGTCTTACGTCCTTTTGTTTTGGTCATGTTGATCGTGATTGCGATCTATACCTTTGCCAAAAAACAATTTGGTCAGATGCATGTACGCCAAGAACTGACTCCTAAAATCCTCGGTCTAGCTGCTATTGGTAGTCTGGTGATTGGCTTTTATGACGGTATCTTTGGGCCGGGTACGGGCAGTTTCTTTATTTTCTTTTTTATTCGTTATCTACAAGCAGACTTTTTACATGCCTCTGCCTTGTCTAAAGTGGCCAACTTAACCACCAATTTGGCTGCACTGAGTTTCTTTGCGCCCACTGGCCATGTGTTATTTGCGATAGGCTTAATGATGGCTGTAGCAAATATTTTAGGCTCGATCGTTGGTGTACGTGCGGCAATTAAATACGGTAGTGGCTTTATTCGAATTCTATTTTTGATTTTGGTGAGTATTTTGATTGTACGGTTGGGTTATCAAACCTTTACGGGACAAGCTTAAAACAAATCTTAACAGAGCGTTGCTGAATTCTGTCGCTGAAATGATTAGTATGAAATAAGCGACTCGTTTGAGTTGTGGATAATAATTAAATTTCATAATACACAATTAGCTAAGCATCAGAGGTCATCACTACAATGAATATATTTGAAGCTTTACGCCAAAGTCATGAAAAGCAACGTGAACTTGCTGAAAAACTCATTCAAACATCAGGGGATACACCTGAGCGTCGAGATTTATTTGAGCTGCTCAAAAATGAGTTATTTGCTCATGCTGTTGGCGAAGATCGTTATTTTTACATCCCGTTAATGATGACTGATTCAGGCCTAAACATCACCCGTCATGCATTGGCGGAACATCATGAGATGGATGAATTATTAGAGCAACTGACGGAAACTGAATTTAGTAATCCAGGTTGGTTGGCGATTGCGAAAAAATTATCTGAAACGGTACATCATCATTTGCAGGAAGAAGAGCACGGCTTTTTTCAGCAAGCAGGTAAAATCTTAGATGAAAAACAAAAGCAAAGTTTAGCCAAACAATATTTGGCGGAATATAAGAAATACAAGAAAGCAGATAAAGACAGTTTGACGGGCTAAACGCAAGTGAAGCCTGAAGACGAATGCAAAATCAAAAAAAAGACGGCAGAGGCCGTCTTTTTGTTTCAACTATAAATATAAAAATTTAGTCTGATACGCTGCTCGGAGTATTGCGAGAGGAACGTAAAGTCACCCCGACGGACGCCAACATAATGCAGACTAAGGCCACCCATTGCCACGTTCCAATATTTTCGCCAAGCAGAACCATACCTGTAATGGCAGCTAATGCAGGCGACAAACTCGATAAAGTCCCATAACTAAGTTTACTGAGGATTTTTAACGCTTTTAAATCCAGTGCATAAGGTATGGCCGTGGCTAAAATCGCAATTAATAAGGCTTTCGGCCAATATTGGGTATCGAGTAGGGCGGGTGCATTGTTATATAGTCCAATCGGGAGCAAGGTCAGTGCGGACAGTGTGATGGCAATCGTTAGCGCATGCATACCAATATTTTGGTGTACGACTTTTTGCCCGAAATAAATATAGAATGCCCAACAGAGTCCCGCTGCTAAGGCACAGGCTGCCCCAAGTATTGAGAAATTACCATCATGAGCTTGTCCCCAAGGCACCATCAAGGTAATGCCTAAGATTGCTAAAAAGACCCAAATATAATCACTGCTGTTTTTAATGGATAACAATGCCAGACCCAAAGGGCCGATAAACTCTAAACCCACGGCAATGCCTTGTGGCAATTTACCCAGTGACATATAGAACAACACATTCATCAAACAGAGTGCCGCGCTATAGCAGAGCAGATCCCGCCATTTTAAAAAAGACAGCCGTTTTAAAATGTGCCATGAACGAAACATTAAACAGATAATAATTGAAGCAAAACAGAGTCGTAAAATGGTCACACTGAGTGGATCAAGCACCAAAAACAGTTGTTTGGCAAATGAAGCACTGATCTGATAGGAGATCATGGAAAGTACCATGAAAACGACTGCTAATAATTGTGAGTTTGGCATGCGGCACGCTATGGTGGGGTAAACAAATTGCCCCCTATTTTAAGTCTGCTCAGTATAGCGATTAATGTTGAATCATTGATGACTTTTCAAATGCAGAAATGCAATTTTTAGGTTTTGAATTTAAACAAATTGGATATAAAAAATCGTCTATAAATTGCCATTATTTTTAAATTCAAAATAAAAAATGGAGATATTTTCAAAAGATTAAGGCGGTTTGAATTTAAATTGATTTGGCCTTTTGCGTGGTATAAGTACAGCCAATCGAAGCACTGATAATCACTACTAATGCCAACCATTGTGTCCATAACAATTGTTCATGCAAAAAGATAAAACCCGAGAGAGCGGCAACAGCGGGTTCCAAACTCATGAGTGTACCGAAACTCAACGCAGTCATGTTACGTAGCGCAATCATTTCTAGAGTAAAAGGTAAAGCACTGGCTAAGGTCGCAAGTGCAATAAAATACAGCAGACTACTTGGCTCAAACGCCTGTGCCGGCATACCTGCAAAGATTGCGATGGGCATCAAAACACACATGCCGACGAACATGCCTAAGCAAACGGTATGATTGCCTGAGACCCCTGATAGTTTTTGACCTGCCACGATATAGAGTGCCCAACACGCACCTGCACCGAGGGCAAGTAAGATCCCAATTGGGTCAAGACGTTGTGCTGCTTGATCAAATGGAAACAGTAAAATTAGGCCTAGAATTGCAAGGCCGACCCAGACGAAGTCGAATTTTCGTCTTGCTGCCAATAATGCAACACTTAAAGGGCCAATAAATTCAAAAGACACGGCAATGCCGAGTGGAAGACGATCAATCGACAAGTAAAATAATACATTCATCCCTGCTAAGGCACAGCCATAGCTCAGAATAGACGACCATTTCACTTGTTTAAAATTGATCTGCCAAACTTTAAAAATAATCGCCAAAATCAAAGCGCCTAGCATTAAACGCATGGCCGAAACGGTCAGTATGGGAAATTGACCGAAAAGATATTTGGCAAAGGAACCGCTGCTTTGCATGCTGATCATAGCAATAAGCAAGATCAGCGGTGCTTGGACAGCCGGTGCAACTTTAAAATTTGGCATAAACTAAATTTGTTTCGATGACTCGAAGAGCGGGAGAGTGGCACTAGCCAGATTTTAAAAGTTTATAACAATAAAAAAACCACAGCCCGAAGGCTGTGGCTTCAGTGTCTAATGCGATTAGAACAATACGCGAACTCGGATCGTACCTTCAACTTCGTGAAGTGTATCCAAAGCTTCTTTAGAAGCAGTTGCGTCAACGTCCATCACTAAGTAACCGACATCACCTTTGGTCATTAAAGACTGACCAGAGATGTTGATGCCGTGTTCAGCAAACAAGTTGTTGATTTTTGAAAGAACGCCCGGTACGTTTTTGTGGATGTGAAGTAAACGGTGTTTACCTTCAGTCAACGGTAACGCGATTTCTGGGAAATTCACTGCAGATAAAGTCATACCTTTATCAGAGTAAGCAACGAATTTTTCAGCCACTTCTAGACCAATGTTCGCTTGCGCTTCCATGGTTGAACCACCCACGTGAGGAGTCAAAATCACGTTGTCTAAGCCACGAAGTGGAGAAACGAATTCTTCACCGTTTGCTTTAGGTTCTTTCGGGAATACGTCTACAGCTGCACCAGCAATATGACCAGATTTGATTGCATCAGCAAGATCTTCAATGATTACACATGTACCACGTGCAGCATTGAGGAAGATTGCGCCTTCTTTCATTTGAGCAAATTGGTCTTTGCCGAAGAAGTTGCGAGTTGATGGAACGTCTGGAACGTGTAGAGATACGACGTCTGCATTGGCAAGAAGTTCACCCATAGAACCGACTTGACGTGCATTACCCATCGGAAGCTTAGTCACTGCATCGTAATAAATCACGTGCATACCTAAACCTTCAGCAAGTACAGAAAGTTGCGAGCCAATCGAACCGTAACCAACAATACCTAAAGTTTTACCACGAGTTTCAAATGAACCAACTGCAGACTTGTTCCAACCACCACGGTGAGTTGAAGCCGATTTTGCAGGAACACCACGAAGTAATAGAATCGCTTCAGCAAGTACTAATTCAGCAACTGAACGAGTATTTGAGTATGGTGCGTTAAATACTGGAATACCGCGAATCATTGCAGCATTTAAGTTCACTTGGTTTGTACCGATACAGAAACAACCCACAGCAATCAGTTTGTTCGCCGCTTCAAAAACTTCTTCAGTTAATTGAGTACGTGAACGAATACCAATGAAGTGAGCATCTTTAACCGCTTCTTTCAACGCTTCACCCTCAAGCGCAGTTTTACGGTAGTCAATGTTGGTGTATCCAGCAGCATTTAGAGTGTCGATTGCGTTTTGGTGAACGCCTTCTAACAACAAGAAACGAATTTTATCTTTAGGTAAAGAAAGATGTTGGCTCATTACGGCTCCGCTACAAAGGCCAAATTTAGTGCGCATATAATAGCATAGGAAGTCGCCTGATATACATTTCCTTTATGACCGACGTCATGGCTATTTTGGCGAATGATGAGTCAATATTTTTTAGATTTGGTCTAATTAACTTGGTCATATTCCTCGTGACATTTTGAAATCACGTTTTTCTTTGGGTTTTGTCAAAAAAAGCCCAGTTATAGCTTATAATGGTGCCGCTCAAAATCATCATGACCAATTCCCTGACATTTTGATGCGCTCTGTTTCAGGCTTTTTCCCTTGAAATATGCGTTACCGCAGTTTTGACTGAATGAAGTCTGGACCTTTAAAAAAACTTGTTTACTTCTTGCAAGGTCTGAAAACGATGAATGCTCCAGTCGCTTTAACCCCAGAGTTATTGACCCAATTGACCGCTATTGTTGGCGAAAGCCGAATTAAAACCGATGCGGATAGTCTCCAAAATTGGGGTCGTGACCATACTAAGCACTTCGATCCAAACCCGTCGGTCGTCGTTTTCCCTTCAAGCACAGAACAAGTTCAACAAATTGTAAAACTTGCCAACCAATTTAATGTTGCGATCACACCAAGTGGTGGTCGTACAGGTTTATCTGCGGGTGCTGTGGCTGCAAACGGTGAAATCGTGGTGAGCATGGACAAGATGAACCAAATCTTGGAATTCTTCCCAGCTGACCGTATGGTACGCGTACAAGCAGGTGTGGTGACTGAACAGCTTCAGAACTATGCTGAAGAACAAGGCATGTACTACCCAGTTGATTTTGCATCTTCAGGTTCATCTCAAATTGGCGGCAACATTGGTACCAACGCAGGTGGTATTAAAGTCATCAAATACGGCATGACCCGTAACTGGGTGTTGGGCATGACTGTGGTTACAGGTAAAGGTGACATCCTGCGCTTGAACAAAGGCATGATCAAAAACGCGACTGGTTATGCGCTTCAACACTTATTTATTGGTGGTGAAGGTACTTTGGGCCTCGTGACTGAAGCTGAAATCAAACTTGAACGCCAACCACATGACTTACAAGTGTTGGTTCTCGGTGTGCCTGATTTTGATGCGATTATGCCTGTTCTACATGCCTTCCAAAAGAAAATCGACCTGACTGCATTTGAGTTCTTTGGTGAGCTTGCAATGCAAAAAGTATTGGACAATGGTCATGTACAACGTCCGTTTGAAACACCATGTCCATTCTATGTATTACTTGAGTTTGAAGCACCATTTGAACCGATCATGGATGCGGCAATGGAAATCTTTGAACATTGCATGGAACAAGGTTGGGTACTGGATGGCGTGATGAGCCAAAGCTTAGACCAAGTACACAGCTTATGGCGTTTACGTGAAGACATTTCAGAGTCAATCGCACCGTTCACTCCATACAAAAATGACATCTCTGTTCTGATTACACATGTTCCTGCATTTATTAAAGAAATTGATGCAATTGTGGAAGCGAACTACCCAGACTTTGAAATTTGCTGGTTCGGTCATATTGGTGACGGTAACTTGCACTTAAATATTTTGAAACCTGCGGATTTAAGTAAAGATGAATTCTTTGCAAAATGCCAAGTGGTAAACAAATACGTATTTGAAACCGTGAAAAAATATGACGGTTCAATTTCTGCAGAACATGGCGTGGGTATGACTAAGAAGCCTTACCTCGATTACACACGTTCAGCAGAAGAAATCGAATATATGAAAGCATTGAAAAAAGTATTCGATCCAAATGCAATTATGAACCCAGGTAAATTGTTCGATCTTTAATTTTTTAAAGACGATTGAAAACGCATCTTCGGATGCGTTTTTTTATGGCTATAGCATGCTTTTTAGCCGCGTATGGATGAGAAACAGCACGGTGATTTTGTGGAGTGAGGTACTTCTTTTACATTGCTTAAATAGTGTTTTGGACAAATGTTCGGCATGATAGGACTGAATAATAAATTTGAGTTGGTTCTATGTATCGTTTAATTGCTGTGTCTGCATTGTGTGTGGGGATGTTGGCGGGTTGTGCGACAACGCAGAAAATTGTGTCTAAAGTCGGTTCTTCTGCAACGCCACTCGATCAGGTATTAAAAGAACGTCCTGATTTGCGTAAAGAGCTGTCGACTGTAGAAATTCGTCAGTACTTTAACCGTGTTGAGTCGCCAAATGCGGGGCAGGTAAAAGTGACGGAAACGGGTTTGATGGATGATTCGGTGAAATCAATTCGTACCATTTATAGTTTTAGATTGGTGGATGGTGACTGGCAGCGTGTAAATACGCAAAAGGAATATCAGTGCCAACGTGGTAAAAATACCAAGACTTTCCAATCGGCGAAGTGTCCTTAATAAATCTTTGATTTATGGTTGAAATTTAGGCAAGTATGCCTCATAAAAAGCGTATCGATTGATGCGCTTTTTTATTGGGGTAAATAAGAACAATGAATATTTTAATTGTCGGAAATGGCTTTGATTTGTCGCATTATTTGCCGACAAAGTATGAACACTTCATGAGTGTTATGAAAAATATAGAGAATTGGTCAGAACCTAATGAAGATATGTACTTTGATGATATCTTTGACGAAGAGAACGTTTTTTTTCAAAAAACAAAATCTATATATCAAGTAGATAAAATATCTATCTCAAGTTTAGAGATAGCAAATTTGAAGTTTAGGCTTCAAAACAATGTTTGGTATAATTTTTTTAGTCATCATTTGAATCACATTGATACTTGGATTGACTTTGAGTTGGAGTTTTCCAAAGCTTTAGATATTAGATCTCTTTCATAAATCAAAAAACGATCTTCTTTTTGGTTAATATTTGCACTCCGGATTTCTTAGCATTCGTGCATAATCTGCGGATGAAATACATCGATTCAAACAAGCTTTCTGATCCTCA